>PKUM01000312.1 GCA_002868855.1 Chromatiales bacterium
GTCGTCCAGCGTCTCGGTGTTCATCAGCACATAGCGTGCTGCGTTCCAGAGCTTGTTGCAGAAATTCTTGTAGCCTTCGATTCGGCCGACGTCGAAACGGATATCGCGTCCGGTCGTCGCAAGCGAGCCAAACGTCATGCGTAACGCGTCGCATCCATAGGCGTCGATGCCATCGGGGAAATGCGTGCGTGTCGCCTTCTCGATCTTCGGCGCGAGATGATCCTGCATCATGCCTGCTGTGCGCTTCGCGACGAGCGACTCGAGATCGATACCGTCGATAAGGTCCAGCGGATCGAGGACGTTGCCTTTCGATTTCGACATCTTCTGGCCGTCCTGGTCGCGAATCAGGCAATGGATATAGACTTCGTGAAAGGGGACATCACCCATGAACTTGATGCCCATCATGATCATGCGTGCGACCCAGAAGAAGATGATGTCGAAACCGGTAACGAGCACGTTCCCCGGATAGAACTCATCCAGCGCCTCGGTTTTTTCGGGCCAGCCAAGGGTGCTGAATGGCCACAGTGCCGACGAGAACCAGGTATCGAGTACGTCATTGTCCTGGCGCAGTGTTACGTCAGCGCCAAGCTTGTGGTTTTCGCGCACCTCATCCTCTGTATGAGCGACATAGACATTGCCGTCATCGTCATACCATGCCGGTACGCGGTGCCCCCACCAGAGCTGGCGGCTGATACACCAGTCCTGAATGTTGTACATCCATTCGAAATACGTCTTGGACCAGTTTTCGGGAACGAACTTGATCTTGCCGGTCTCCACCGCCTCGATGGCCGGCTTCGCCAGTGGCTCGATCTTCACATACCACTGGTCGGTCAGGTAAGGCTCGACCACCGCGTGCGAGCGGTCGCCTCTCGGAATCTTTACCGTGTAGTCTTCGATTGCCTCCAGAAGTCCGAGCTCTTCAAATTCCTTTACGATTTTGGCGCGAGCATCAAAACGATCAAGACCACGATAAGCTTCGGGTACGTCGTCGTTGAGTGATGCGTCGTCGGTCAGGATGTTGTGCATCTCGAGACCGTGTCGATTGCCGATCTCGTAATCATTGAAGTCATGCGCGGGCGTGATTTTTACGCAGCCTGTGCCGAACTCGGGGTCAACGTAGTCGTCAGCTATGATTGGAATGCGGCGCCCGACGATAGGTAATACGATTTCCTGTCCGACGAGGTCCTTATAGCGCTCGTCATCCGGGTGTACAGCGACGGCGCTGTCACCCAGCATCGTTTCAGGTCGTGTTGTCGCAACGACGAGGTGCCCGTCACCCGATGCAAGCGGATAACGGAAGTGCCACAAGCTGCCGGCTTCGTCTGCTGAAAGCACTTCGAGATCGGATAATGCCGTGTGCAGAACCGGGTCCCAGTTGACGAGTCGCTTACCGCGGTAGATCAGGCCCTCGTTGTACAGGTCGACAAAGACCTTGCGTACGGCATCGGAACAGCCATCGTCCATCGTGAAGCGGTCGCGGCTCCAGTCGACTGATGCTCCCAGACGGCGAGTTTGCTGCGCAATCTGGCCGCCGGACTCTTCCTTCCACTGCCAGACACGCTCGACAAATTTTTCGCGGCCGAGGTCGTGCTTGGATTTGCCATCCGCGTTGAGCAGGCGTTCGACCACCATCTGCGTCGCAATGCCGGCATGATCCATGCCGGGCTGCCACAGCGTGCGGTGTCCTTTCATGCGGTGATAGCGCGTCAGCGCGTCCATGATCGTGTCCTGGAACGCGTGCCCCATGTGCAGGGTGCCGGTTACGTTCGGCGGCGGGATCATGATGCAATAGGGTTCGCCATCGCCGGTCGGGGCGAAATAGCCTTGCTCTTCCCAGCGCTTGTAGAGGCGCTGTTCGATGTCCCTGGGCTGGTAAGACTTGTCCATTAGAGATTATGTGTGTTGAGTTCGTGGCCCTGGTCGCGATACGCGGCATAGCGCTTGCGACTGGCCCTACGGCAATTTTCGTCGGAGGTTACAAGCTCTGCTATACGGGGGAAACCCTCAGCGAACCGGGGGATCTCGTCGCAAAGATTAATGAGCAGATCACGCGCCTCCGCGCCCTCTGAGTCACAACCAATGACGATCGGCGACGATTCCGTTCCATCGTTGCGCCCGGCGAGTCCGTGGGGAACGAAGCTGCCATCACGAAACGTCCAGAGGAGTTCGTCCATGCGCTCTGCATCGCTGCGGTCTTTCGCATGGATATACACCGTGTTCTCCAGGCGCCAGGCCTTCTCGGCCAGCTTGCAAGCAAGCATCTGCCGCGCGCGCTCTTCAGTCTGCGCGAGAACGTAAA
>PKUM01000166.1 GCA_002868855.1 Chromatiales bacterium
CGTATGACTCGTCACATCTTCGTCACCATTGAGATCGAGATTGATTCGTTGTGGCGCTCGTGACCCAGGGAGCGTCTGTCGTCGCGCTTCGCTCGAACTCGGGGAGCCCGGGCCAGCGACCCCGGTCTTGACATTTCTGGCTTTGTCAATCACCCTGCACGAATGCAAAGCATCAAGATCAGTTCAAAAGTCGACGAAGACGCCTGGAACGAGCTGAAGGCGCTCGCTGCCGAGACGCACCAGAATGTGTCCGGCGTACTCACAGAAGCGATACGCGACTACATAAAAAGGAAGCGTGTGCGACCCGAAGTCCTGAACCACCTCGAGCGTTCAATCGCCGACAACGAAGAACTGGGAAGGTTGCTTGCGGAATAAAACGGTCGCGTTTCTGAGCCGGGACGAAGTGCTGGAAATCCACCGATCGCTGCTCGAGCACTTCGGTGGCCCCCCGGGGGTCCGTGATCTCGGGCTGCTGGAGAGCGCGCTGTATCGTCCCCGGACCGGCTACTACGATGATCTTGCCGCAATGGCGGCAGCGCTATTCGAGTCGCTGATCATGAACCACCCTTTCGTGGATGGAAACAAACGCGTTGCGTTCTTTGCGACCGACGTTTTCCTGCGTCTGAACGGCTACCGACTGAAGGTCAACGCCAAGAGGGCACACCGATTTTTGATCGGACTACTGGAAGACGACTACTGCAGCTACGCCAACCTGTTGCCCTGGATTCGCAGGCATGTGGTAGAGCTGTAGGGGCCCGGGCGGCTAGTGTTTGAATAAGAGAGAGATTTGACCTGCAACCAGGAAAAAGGATTTTTCGAGAGTCGTCAACAGCTCCAATCTAACGAGGGTTTCGGGCAAACACCGTATTGGATATTGGTGACAGCAAGAGAGACAGATATTGAGCGCGCTATGCAAAATTCGGACCGGATTGAATAACCTCTTGTTTTGCGGAATTTCGATATTTCTTTGTTACCTATTTTGCGTTGCAATATGTCAAACAATCCGACACCCAGGGCTCGTCGCCTTTTTGTCACGATTGATATCGAGATTGGTTCGTCGCCGCGCTCGTGAACCGAAGCCGCTTCCAAACCCTACGTTTTCAAAGTCGGCTTTTGGCCAGAGGTGGTCGCGCAGCAGTTGCTGAATCAATTAGTGGAAGTCGCCGACAACCACTCTCGCTCAACGTCGCGCATTATCGTATCGAAGCGATTACTACTGCGAATAGAGTCCACCCACTCGTTGTGTTGCGCCCAGAAAGGATAGTTGACGTTCCCGATTCGGACCGTGTTTTCGAGCCAATCGAGCGCCTCGTCAGTTTCACCCGCAAGGGCCAGGCCATGCGTGATTTCCCGGGACAGCAATTCACTGTTCTTTGCTGCCGCGCGAAGTTCGCTGGTTATCGCGTCGCGAGTCGCCTTATGTTTGCCGCGGACCCCGCTAAGAAGTGCATGTGCCAATTGCGTCATGACCGAGTCCGGGTGATTGACTTTCAGTTCGCCAATGACTTCTGACGCTTCCTCAACCCTGCCATTTCGAAGGAGAGCATAGCCACAGGACCAGGCGGCAAAGGAATTGTATGGATCCATTTTGAAAAATTTGCGGTAGTGCGGCAGCGCGTCCGAATTACGGCCCTCCATGAGTGCGACGAAACCCGGCATGCAATGGCTAATGGGGGTGAGAGGGTCTATGGCAAGCAACTCGGTGAACAAATGCGCGGCTTGCTCGTTAAGACCGATCAGGGCATAGAAGTAGCCCAACATAAGCAGCGTGTCAGGATCGGTTGGATTGGCGTCGCGCGAGCGCTCGAGTGGTTCTCGCGCCGCGCGAAGCGCGCCAGCGTGGAACTGCACCATACCGAGAAGCAAATACCCGCGAGACGAGTTCGCATCCAGTTCGAAGATCCTTCTCGCGCACTCGGCCGCCTTTTCCAGCAACTCGCCGTTCGGGTCAAGACCAAGCTCGCTATGCCTCGCATACACATGTCCGAGAGTGGCCAACAGACGCGTGTTTGGCCCCACCAGGTCCAGTCCATTTTTCAGGTGTCGTTCGGCTTTCTGAAGGCCGGCCCGGGAGAACCGCCACATTTGATACCGGGCCCGCAGGTAGGATTCGACAGCCCCGGGGTTCTCCAGCTTTTCCTTGCTTACCGGGTCGGGCGCGGGGACGTGCGTAACCAGTTCCGCTGCGACTGACCGCACGATTTTGTCGTGCATGTCGAACAGTTCAGCCAGGGTGCCCTTGTATCGTTCGCTCCACTTAGCAACTTCGGAATCCAGTTGGCTCAGTTGGAGGATGA
>PKUM01000015.1 GCA_002868855.1 Chromatiales bacterium
CCGTCGGTGTGTTGCATGACTTCAATTCGCACATGCAGTTATTGCTGCCAAAGATCGAGTCGATACTCGGCGCGATGGCCGCCGAAAGCTCCACCACCGCGGACCCCAGGATCGTGCAGGTCGCTTGCAGCGGTATCGTCGATTTTCTGATCGACCGGGTGAATCTCCGTGACGATGCGTTCCTGCGCACGTTTAGCTGGCATGCGCTCGGCACGAATGAGTTCGAGCGGATGGCGCCCAACGCCGGTACGTTTTTTCTGCACAGGATCACGCGACTCGCGGAACTGCTCGAACTGCATTTCATCGTTTCCTGCTGGGGCCATGCGAGCGACGTCGAGTATATGCTCGCCGGATGGGTGACGTCCGAGCTGGAGCGGACACCTGTTATCCCGGCGGAGTATTTTGCCGACCGGCTGGCGGTATCGACGCTTGAATTGAAAATCCGGCGCAGCGATGAGGACGCGCGCAAGGTGTGGAAGATGGTTACCGACCAGCCGCTCAGGCTATCGCTGAGTTACATCGCGACGATCGCGCCTGTCCCTTCCGCCTGAACGCAGACCGGGCTCTGAATCCGACCCGGTGCGGTTCGATTTTTAGGGTAGCTGGGCCAGCATGTTTGCCGCGGACTGGCCGATGTCGGTGTCAGGGTTCATATCGATGGCCTTTGTCAGCGCCGCGCGTGCCTCTTCGGTATTGCCGACCTGGCTGTTCACATATCCCAGTGTCAGCCAGATCCTCTGGTAGCCGGCATCCACCGCCACGCCTTCGTTCAGCCAGCGCAGCGCCTCGTCCGATCTGCCGAGATACTGCAGCGTGATGCCCAGGTTGTTATAGGTATCGACATTGTCGGGTACAAGCTTGACCAGCCGCTCGTAGAGCCGGGCCGCGCTGTCGTACTGTTTGTTGGCAAAAAACTGGTCGGCCTGGCGGCCGATCTCGACCGGGTCGTTGCTGTTGGTTTGAAATGCGGTTGCGGTCGCAAACTGTGCCAGGTCGGATTGCGGAATACTGCCGGGCTGAACCGGCGCCATCGGGCGCAGCGGGCCAGCGCTGACCCTGGGACCGGCGGCCTCGATGTAGTGCTCGCGGGTGAGGGCGAAAACGGTAAAGCCGAAGGCCACCTGGAATATCGCCAGCGAGATCCAGAATTTGGTATTGCGGTTCATCGTCATTCACCTTTGAGTTCGTGCAGCGGGCTCGGTCCCGCGCCGGCTTGTCCACACAAGTCGCAGCCGCGGCTGACCGGTGCGTATTCTATCTGAACGGGGCACCAGGGGTGCGTTTCGGTCCCGCATGATCGGGCAAAAGCGGCCGTCGCGGTACCCGGCTACCGGTTCAAAATGAACCGCCGACCGGGGCTCGCCGCACCGCAGCCGCACAGATAGGTGGCCGACATCGTGGATGCTTGTGAATCGCCGGGCAATGCGGTCTCTGGTTGACCCATTGTGCGGCCGGGGACTGTGTGGCGATGCTTCGGACGTTGGCCTGGCGCCACTACCGCTCTGCCTTCGCGACCTTCCACGACTCCCCGTCATCGTGCATCACCGTGCACTCGGGCCAGCGCAACGCGGCAAGCCTGAAATGCGAATGGTCGATGTTGCTGGCTCTCGCCACCGACTTGGCGCCGACCGAAAAATCGACGCAGTACACGTTGCCGCGCAGGCCCATCCAGTGCTGCGGTTCGATGCCGGCGAAGAGGTCCGGCCCGTATTTGCCCGTGAGCCCGGTGTTGGCATTGCCAAACCGGCGCCAGTAGTGGCCGATGATGACCGGGCGCTCTTCGCCATAGTCTTCCCACCACTTGCGCCGTTCGACCATGCGCCATTTCCCGCCGGCATAGAACGGTGCTGCGGTCGGCGTTTCGACCCCGGATGTCAGTACGCGTATCGGGTTGCCCATCTGCCACGCGGCATCGATGGCCGCATTGGCGCTCAAAAACGGCGGCACGACGTCATGGTCCGAGAGGTCGGCGTTCAGCGCATCCAGTTCTTTCTGCGCCTGTGCCCGCAGCGCAAAATTTGATTCGTGGGCCGCGATGGTCTGGGCGTCGAATAGCTCAAACGCGGCCAGCGCGTCGGTGCCGTCCTCCAGCGCTGCAATCCTCTCCAGCGATTCGCCGTGCCAGCAGGCGTGCACGACGCGTAGTTGTTCGTTCTGCAATGCCAGCGGCAGCGTAAGCAGAAACCGATGAAACCGCCTCTTTTGTTGTTCGCTTTCGCAGATGGCTTCGGTCGGATCGGCTGCTTCGGGGCGGGTATACCAGTCGTTACCGTGCTTGCGGTC
>PKUM01000069.1 GCA_002868855.1 Chromatiales bacterium
ACGACGAGGCTTCCCTGACTGTCCCTATCTCACTTATCTCGCCGGTACGGGTCACACGCGCCCACTCACCGATCTCCGTGAGCCTCGAGTCGGTCGCCGCGGCGCTGAACCGCGCCGACTCCTGGGCGAGAGCGAGCCGATGCCAGCACAGGTAGTTTGCCCGCCCCTTCAGCAATGCCACCGCAACCGGCATGCCGAGCGCCCCGGCCACGGTCGGAAGGTCTCGCCTGAAAAGCTGTTCCTGCAACGTCTTGGTAGCAGTGGAGACAATGACTTTGCGACCGGAAAGAAGCGCCGGAACAAGATAGGCAAATGTCTTCCCCGTGCCCGTGCCGGCTTCCACCACACAGGTCTCCCGGGCCGCGATTGCCGCATCGACCCGTACCGCCATCTGCTGCTGCGCCGGCCGCGGAGCATAGCCTCGTACTGTTCTGGCGAGCGGGCCGTCATGGTCGAATAAACTGTCGATATCAGTCATGGGTGCATTGTGACAGACAAGCCCGAAGCCGGCCGCCCTGAAAAATGAGTCAGGCTGCGAAAATCAGGAGATCGGCTCCGCACGGAGCGGGGCACGGCGCGCACGAAAGCGGGCAAACCCACGCGCCCCCGGGGCAAGCGGACGATCCAGAGTCCAACGAATGTGCGTGTAGCGTTCCACGGCAGCCGTTTCAAACTCGCCATCGACGGAGACCATTAGTTCACTGGCCTCTGCAAAACTGCTGCCACCGTCGACCGAGAAGGTGACGCGAGCCCCGGGACCAATGGCACTGCCCGGCACGTAAACCATGAAATCGGGAAGTGGGCAAATGACTACCGGTTGCGCGATTTCAGTTCCCCCGTCGTTCGCGAACTCAACCGTGTAAATCACTTCCTCCCCTACTGCGATTTCCCGAACTGGCAACAAATACGGCTCGTTCCAGCCATCCTCGCCCGGCACCTCGATTTGTTTTTCGGCGCGCAGCAACTGGAAGAGATTAGGCGTTTCAGCAGCCAGGCATGGCGGCAGCGCGAAAACTGCGCAAATCAGACACCGGATCCAGAATCCACGCCCCCGGATGCCCCGCGACGGGCCCCCGGCGCAAGCGCCATCAATGCCACGAAATGTATATATTCTAGCCACTTACGGCTAGTCTCTCACAATCGTATCGGACCTTCACTGGTGAGCTCGAAAAAGCCGATTTCGCGGGCCATCAAATTCTTGACAACCTGCCAATGCGAGGATATGCTGCATCGCACAATATTGCACTGCACCATAACCGTCGATTCGGTTTTACGGAGACATATCCATGCTTAATACGATGACTCGTCAGTTCGAAGGCGCCCTCAAGCAGGGCAAAGACATGACCCTCGGTTTCGCCAAGCAGGTCGAACGCGCCAAAGGCCCGGTCGAGACGCTCGAAAAACGCGGACTCGCGGTAAACGAAGTGGCCCATCACTACCTGGCCCGCGCCATTCGTCAGCAGTTCGTGCTGATCGATGCCGCAATCGAGGAAAGCAGCAAGCGCCTGCGCGCCATTGCCAAAGCCGGCAGCTTCGCCGAACTCTGGCAGGCACAGTTCACCCTTAACAGGGAAGCCATGGAGCGCCTGACCAAGGGGCTGCGCGAGACCGGTGAGATCGTAACGGACGCACGCGAGGATTTTGGCGCGGCGATTCGTCCCAAGGCCAAGCCGGCGGCACGCAAAGCGCCTGCGCGCAAGAAAGCCAAAACTCGCGTCGCCCGCAAGACGACTGCGAAGAAGCCGGCTGCGAAAAAGGCCGTCGCCAAGCGCAGAACCAGCAAGAAAGCTGCGGTAAAACGCGCAGCCTGATCTGATTTTCGATTTACTCCCTCCCAGAGTTTGGCCCTCTCATTCGAGAGGGCTTTTTTTTTGCCCCATTAGGAGCCGAAAACCGTGAAGTGAATCGCCTGAGAAACCGATATTCGGGTGCCAATCAACCTGTTCATCCCGTTATAATGTCCGCAATTATTTTGGTACGGGCCCTCTAAATAGTCGTTCCGCCGGTCGCAAACGGCATGACGCACCCCTCAGGAAAGAGACTACTCAGATGACGAACAACAAAGTTCTCGGCCACTGGGTCGAGGAAGTAGCGGCACTTACACGCCCCGATCAGGTCAGATGGTGTGATGGCTCTGACGGCGAGTACAGGGAGTTCATCGACCTGATGCTCGAAACCGGTGACCTGCGGGAACTGAACCAGGAGACACATCCGAATTGCTATTTGCATCGTTCCGATCCGAGCGACGTGGCCAGGGTCGAACACCTGACTTTTGTCTGTACCAAAAACCAGGAAGATGCGGGACCGAACAATCACTGGATGGAGCCGGCTGATGCCCATGCCCTGATCGACGGTCTTTTCGAGGGCTGCATGAAGGGACGGACAATGTATGTCATTCCTTACTGCATGGGTCCGATCGATTCGCCCTATTCGAGATGCGGGGTCGAGATTACGGATAGCCCCTACGTCGTTGCCAACATGAAAATCATGACCCGAATGGGGAAAGCGGCGCTGGAGCGTATCGAACGCGAAGGCACTTTCGTACGCGGGCTGCATTCGATCGGCGAACTGGATCCGGAACGCCGCTACATCATGCATTTCCCGGAAGAATTGTCGATCAAAAGCTACGGTTCGGGTTACGGCGGCAATGCCCTGCTCGGCAAGAAGTGCCATGCGCTGCGCATTGCCAGCTACCAGGCACGCCAGGAGGGCTGGCTCGCCGAACATATGCTGATCGTAGGCGTGCAAAGCCCTGAAGGGGAAACACACTATATTGCCGCGGCCTTTCCGTCGGCGTGCGGCAAGACCAATCTCGCAATGCTGATCCCACCCGAATCTCACAAAGGCTGGAAAATCTGGACTGTTGGCGACGACATCGCCTGGATGCACCTGCGCGAAGACGGGCGGCTGTGGGCGATAAACCCGGAAGCTGGCTACTTCGGAGTCGTTCCGGGCACCAATGCTGATACCAACCGCAATGCGTACGAGATGATTACGCACGACACGATTTTCACCAACACGGCGACCACGCTCGACGAACAACCGTGGTGGGAAAACAAGGACGATGGCAAGCATCCGACCTGGGACTGGCAGGGCCGGCCTTACAACGACCACAGCGGTCCGGCTGCCCATCCAAATTCACGATTCACGGTATCGGCCAGCCAGAACCCCAGTTACTCGCCTGAGGCAGAGGCAAAATACGGCGTCCCGATATCGGCAATCGTCTTCGGCGGGCGCCGCGCTCATGTCGCACCCCTGGTTCTGCAGTCGCGCGGCTGGGCCCACGGCGTTCTGGTCGGTGCAGGCGCTGCCTCGGAGACGACAGCGGCTGCGACCGGCAAGACCGGGGTCGTGCGCCGCGACCCGATGGCGATGAAACCGTTCTGCGGATACAACTTCGCCGATTACTGGAGCCACTGGCTGTCGTTCGAAAACAAATCGGACAAGCTTCCGGAGATTTTCCACGTCAACTGGTTCCGCAAAAACGCGGATGGCAAATTCCTGTGGCCCGGATTTGGTGAGAACCTGCGTGTGCTGCGCTGGATTATCGACCGTTGCGAAGGAAGGGTCGACGCCCGTCATACGCCGATCGGCCACATTCCTAAACCCGCCGATCTCGATGTCAGCGGTCTCGATATCGATGACGACACGCTCGAGCAATTACTGTCAGTCAATGACATCGAGTGGCGAATCGAACTCGATGAAGTCGCGGGATTTTTCAAGGAATTCGGTGACCGCGTGCCGAAACGGCTGGCCGAAATGCGGCTGAAGATTGAGAAGGATCTGACCAACCGCGCGGCATGAACCAGAGAAACGAATGCCGCTTCAGCTGTGGCATCACGAGCAAATAGCGCAACGCAGTACGTTGCTTTGGAGCGCTATTTTTTCGTGCTGAAGTGGATGGCCAGCGGAGAATCGTGTTCGGTGGCGCGGCCAAGGCCGAGTATTCCGTCGCCGGTCAGTTGCATCGAATCGCGACGAACGAAAAGATCCTCACCCTCGGACTGATGGACGAAAGTACCATTGGTGCTCTGGTCGATCAGCAAGTACTTGTTTCTGTCCTGCTCGATCCGGGCGTGAATACGCGAGATCAGGTTGCCTTTTACGACAATATCGTTGTCGTCCGAGCGTCCCATAGTCAGGCTCGACTTGGACTCGTCCAGAATGACTTCCTTTCCCTGGCACACCACCCGCAGGGTCCCTGGAGTATCTGCGCGGCCCTCTGTCACATTGAGCGTCGGGACCATGCTCGTGACGTCTTCAGTCTGCCACAGCACCTCGTAAAGTCCGAGTTCGTCGCTTTTGCCGCGGATTGGCGCGACATCTATCTGGCGCACCGCCTGCACCCATTCCGGCGACAACTGTCTTACGACTTCCTCAGTAATAATGATCTGGGAGGCCTTCGCCTGACTGGTCATTCTGTTGGCGGTGTGCACTGCGGATCCGAAAATATCGCGATTTTCGAGCACGACAGGCCCAAAATGACAGCCGATCCGGATCGCTACATGGGCGCCACCCTCGATATCGAGATCCTTGGCGTCGCCGATTAGTTTCTGCATCTGGGCAGCTGCGTTCAGCGCGGCATCACCGTCGGGAAAGGTCGCCATGATCTCGTCGCCCATGGTCTTGATCACGGTGCCGTTGTTCTGCTCCGTCGCCAGTTGCATGATTTCGATACAACTCGCCACGGTTTCACGCGCCCGTGTGTCTCCCAACACCTCATAAAGCTGCGTGCTCCCGACCACGTCGGCAAACAGAATCGCTAACTCGATGTCCTTGCCCATATTCCCTGCAGAAGGGCTTTCACCCGGTTTGGCGGCGCGAAAGACCCATGTTTCGTCACCGACCCGACATTTCTGCCGACTCCGGCATTATAGTCAAAAATCCTCACATAAAGACAACGGCCTACGTCACCAATCCGAGACAACGGCTGAACAGCGCTCTCTAGCGCGCGGCAACGATATAAACGATCCAGGCAGCGTCCGCCTCACCATGCTCGGCCGGGAAAAAGTCACCGTTCGGCTCGCCGTCTTCGTCTGCGCCCTGCCAGTAGACTACGGGATTTCGGAAACCCGCCTCGACCAGCAACTCGAGCAGCTCCGGCACAGTCCACAACCGCCACTGGTACGAAAACGCCCGGTCAAGTTCCGAACCATCAGGAAACCTGAAGTGGATGTGACATTCCGCATGACCGGTAATGGGATCATAGAGCGCCTGATCCCAGACATATGTAAAGTCGTCGTACTCGGTCTCTTCCTCTTGCTCCTCAAACGATTCGTAGCCGCCATAGGCATCGATGAAAAACACACCGTTCTTTTTCAGCGCCGCACGCGCGGTTTCAAAGTAGCGCCTGAGCAGCGACCTTTTCTCGAATATCCAGTAGCTGAAGTTAAATGCAACGAGCATATCGACGGGCGGCGTGCGCACATCGAGCACATTCGCATTTTTCAACCGGATTCGTTTGCGTGCTGCGGGCTTGAGTTTTGCAACATGATTGTCCCTTCCCCATTGCAATACGTCAGGATCGATATCCACCGCCACCGCGCGATTGTCGCGATGTGTCTTAACCCATTCGCAGGCAGCCGCAGCGGTGCCGCAGAAATCTTCGCGCAATGTTTTTGGGCGCCGGCCGCGAATTTCCCTGTACGTCTTTTCAAGGAACTCGACTTCGAAGTCGACCGCCTGCACCGAGCGTTCATACAGGACGTGCCGGTCCGCTTGCTGAGCCATTGTTGGTGCCTTTGATTTTTTCTTCTTCCTGGTCATTGCTGGTTCCGGCTTCGGTACAGGGAGCGACATTGTAACGGCCCAGGTTGTGATGACCAGCAGATTCTCGAAAACTGTCACAACCGAGACCCCAGTGGCAAAGATGCAAACAGGCCCGCGAGTCCTTACAATCCGCGCGACTCATATCACCATTGCGGGTTTTGACCATGATGCGCACATCCCTGAGACGCTTGGCTATCATGCTTTGGCTTGCCCCCGGGCTGGCACTCGCCGCCAACATTCCCTCCACGATACGGGACGATGCCAAGCAACTGCGCCAGCGCGCGCTGACCGAATCCAATGCCTATGCGATTGTCGAGTCACTCGTTCTCGAGGCCGGCCCGCGCCTGGCGGGATCAAAGGGCGACGAGGCGGCAGTAGCCTGGGCATTGCTGAAACTCGAAGAGCTCGGTTTCGAAAACGTCCGCGCGGAAGATGTCGAGGTTCCGCATTGGGAACGCGGCGAAACCCGGGTGGAAATCACTGCGCCGTTCCCGCACCGCCTCGTCGCCACCGCACTCGGCGGAAGCTTCGGAACGGACGCAGACGGTATCGAGGCACCGGTCCTGATGGTGACCAATATCGCCGAGCTCGAGGAACTTCCGCGCAGCCGGGTCGAAGGCACGATCGTCTTTTTCAATGACCGGATGGAACCGACGAGGGATGCTTCGTCGTATTCGCGGGTGGTCCGCAATCGCGCTTATGGCCCCTCCGCCGCCGCCCGACTGGGTGCGGTTGCCGCCATAACACGCTCGGCTGGCACCTCGAGCGACCGTATCGCGCATACAGGATCTCTGCGCTACGCCGATGATGCGCCACGAATCCCGGCTGCGGCGATATCAAACCCGGATGCCAATCTGCTCGAGCGCCAGATGCAGCTGCAGGATGTGGTTACGCTGTCGCTCAGCATGACCAGCCGCCACCTTGAGCCTCGCCGTTCGGCAAATGTCATCGGCGAGCTGCGTGGCACCGATGCCGCTGACGAAATAGTGTTGATCGGTGCCCATCTGGATTCATGGGATCTCGGCCAGGGCGCGGTGGACGATGGGTCCGGCGTGGCTATCGCCATCGAAGCGGTACGCCAGATTCGTGAAGCGGGATTGCGGCCACGCAGAACAATCCGGGTCGTGCTCTACGCCAACGAGGAATTCGGCGTCAGTGGCGGCAAAGCGTACGCCGAAAAATACTCGGATCAGGTGGCGCAACATGTCATTGGGCTAGAGGCAGACCTTGGCCCGGGTAAAGTCTGGCGGTTCGATGTTCGGGTCGCAGCAAAGGCCCTTCCGCTGGTTGAGGAAATGCACAAACTGATCGAGCCGCTCGGAATTGCGCGAGGCAATAACGAGGCCTATGGCGGCGCCGACCTTGTTGCGATGCGCGACCTGGGGATGCCGGTACTTGGGCCGCGCCAGGACGCAAGCCTCTATTTCGAGGTGCACCACACGGTCAACGACACGCTGGACAAGATTAGCCGTGAGGGTCTCGACCAGAACGTGGCAACTTATGCTGTGCTGACCTACCTTGCGGCCGCGATTGAGCAGGACTTTGGCAGGCTGCCGCCCCCGGATTCGGAATAACCGGACCGCCGGCGGCAACCATGGCGACTCCGCGTCCGGTATGTCAGTCACAGAATCGATGTGGCTGCCGAGCGCCGGACGCGACGCCCGACGCGGTCAGGCCGCGGCCGCGAGACGCGCCGCATGCGCCCGCTCGATGACCTCGACTCCCGCTGACCGGTCCGCGCCGCCCTCGCTCAATGTCCTGCGCCAGTAGCGCGCGCCGGGTTCACCGGCATACAGACCCTGAATATGCCGGGTCATCGAATGTAACCGCACACCGTCGCGCAGTTGCCGTTTCACGTAAGGCAAATAACTCGCAACCACGTTGTCGCGCGCCGGCAGTGGAGTATCGAATAGATCGTTCTCGATCAGGGCGAGCACGTACGGATTATTGTAGGCCTCGCGACCAATCATGACGCCATCGAAATCAGCGAGATGACGGCGCACATCCGCTACCGTTCGCAGGCCGCCGTTCAACACGATCTCCAATTCGGGAAATTCACGTTTGAGCCGCAGCGCGATGTCGTAACGCAACGGCGGCACATCGCGATTCTGCTTGGGTGAAAGACCTTGCAGAATCGCCTTGCGCGCATGGACATAAAACGTCGGGCAGCCCGCGTCGGCCAAAGTCGAGACGAATTCGCGCAGGAATTCATAGTCGTCATGATCGTCGATGCCGATCCGGGTCTTTATTGTCACAGGAATAGTTATGGCTTCAGCCATCGCGCGGTAACACTCCGCTACCAGAACGGGCTCCGCCATCAGGCAGGCGCCAAAACGGCCCGATTGCACACGGCTGCTCGGGCAACCGACGTTCAGGTTGACCTGGTCATAACCAAATTCTTCGACGATACGCGCGGCAGCGGCCAGCAAGCCCGGGTCGCTGCCTCCCAGTTGCAGCGCGAGCGGATGCTCCGACGCATCAAAACCCAGCAGCTGCTGGCGGTCACCGTGGATCACTGCCTGCGCCACGACCATCTCGGTAAACAGGCAGGCATGCGGAGCTAACAGGCGATGAAAAACCCGGCAATGCCGATCGGTCCAGTCCATCATCGGCGCGACGGCAATTGGCGAACAGATTCGCACCTCAGGCTTCTGGGTCATATTCTGATTTTAAATCAATAACTTATTGTTGACTATTTTGTACCGATCTTGGGCCCATTGTCGCCCTTTTGGATCGTCAGTTCGCGCAAAGTCGCACTTTGTCGCACCATGACTCGATTAGTCGCGGAGATTTTAGGGCCACAATCAGAACCCGACGCTGGAAAGATGGCAGTCTAGCGTATCTCACCGAAATTCGAATAAAGCGAGACGGCGAGATTGTCCACCGCGAATCAAAGACGTTTGATCGCAAAGGCCAGGCTCGAGCCTGGGGGGAGGGAGTGTCGCGAGAAAAGCGTTTGGCGAAAGTTCAGCCAATCAGAAAGCAACCTCGCACGCTGGGAACTGCCAAGCTCAAGGCAATATTGCAAAATTATCGAGCGGAAGTATCTGAGGTGCGACCGATGGGTTGACCTGGCCCCTGTTTCAGTACCACGTTATTCTTAGCACAGCCGTCATTGTGAAGGTCACCCCGATGCCGAGCCAGTCAGCCTGAGAATTTCCGGCCTGCATTGGCCATTTCGGCCGCGTATTCCCCGGCGTTCGATGATTGCGAGCCTTGTGAGGCCGACTCACTACAAGGGGTACGGTCGATTATGAATCGCATCATGCCGGGTGTTTTAACGTCGCCAAATGTGCCACTGCTTTCGCGACATGCAGTAGTTTTTATGCAGTGCGAAAACGTCGTGGCTACCGCACACCTGCTTTTCTTGCAGGGATCACGCGTCAGCGACCGCCTTAAGAATGCCAGAGACGGCTGTCTGGGCTATGCTCGTCTTAATCAGGTGCCTGTTTCCCAGGAGGTCCACTGCGGTGCAATGGCGAATCAGAAGAAACAAATCAAGGCAAAAATTCCACTGGCGGGGCCGGGGCGCAATCGCAGCGCTCCTGATCTCGCTGGTGCTAACCGGCACAGCCCCTGCCCAATCCACGATAACTGGCGCCACAGCTGACTCCGGATCAGCAGACAGCTACAACGACTGGATCATCTACCACATCATGGTCGGCTACTTCCGCAACGGCAGCCGCGCCAACGATGGGTTCGGATTGCGCAGGTGGATGCATCGCAATTATGCCGGAGGCGACCTTCAGGGCATCCTGCAACAGGTCGACTATCTGCAGGGTCTCGGCATCAACGCCGTCTGGCTGAGCCCAATCTTCATGGCCGAGACCTCGCACGGATATGACGTTACAAACTACTATCGGATCGGTGACGCCGTCGCCGTGCCACGCGAACCCGAAGCATCGATGACGCTGTTCCGCGAACTGGTTACCGCACTTCATGAACGCGGCATTCGAGTGATTCTCGACCTGCCTCTGAATCATGGCAGCCGCAGCTACGACAAGCGCCATGGCGATCCGAACAAGCGCAAGCCGCGCTATACCAAGGCGAAACAGGAAGCAGAAAAAACCTGGGAGGGGTGGGGAACGAACTACGCATACTGGAACTTCGAAGATGAGGACACGCGAGAATTCCTCAAGGAGGTGGCGCTGTACTGGCTGGTCGAGGAAAACGTCGACGGTCTTCGAATGGACTATATCCGTGGAGTGCCGCATGAGTTCTGGGCGGAATTGTATGCGGCGGTAAAATCCGCCAAACCCGATGCGTTTCTGTTTGGCGAAGCATGGCAGGACGCGGCCATGCAAGAGCCCAACGCGCGTGATATTGCCGAGTACTACGAACCCGTCGAAGGGCGCCGACAGTTCGATGGCCTGCTGGATTTCCCGCTGCAGATCACCATGATCGACGTGTTCGCCCGTGGCGGCCCGGTCGAACAACTGCAAACCTGGATCGAGCGAACCGAATCGCTTTATGGCGGTCTCGGCACGCCGCTGTACTTTGTCGACAATCATGACCTGGCGCGCTTCATGTCCTGGGCCGGGGCCCCGGCAGACCGGCGTTTGTTGGCGGCGCTGAAATTTATGAGTGCGCTGTCGGGGGCCAATGTGCTTTTCTACGGCACCGAGACGGGACTCGCCGGCGGCAGCCCGCAAAGAGGCTTTATCGACAACAGCCGCGTGGCGATGCCGTGGTCGAACATGAATGAGGAACTGATCCAGAAGACGAGCGACATTCTGGATCTGCGTGGCAGACACCCTGCCCTGAGCCACGGCGAGTATGTTCCCTTGGTGGCAGATGACAGTGCGCTGGCTTTGCTGAAAACACATCCGCAGGGCGACGTGCTGGTCGGCGTCAATATGAGCGATAGTGCGCGCACCCTTCACTTCGCATTACCCGGGCGCGATATCGCCACGGCACAAAACCTAACCGGCCGCGGCGTGCCGCAAGCCAGCGGAGACGGAAACCTGAGCTGGGATTTGCCGCCGTTCTCCACCGAGCTGGTCGATCTCGGCGGCGCTGCAACGGCGGAAGGCGGCGACAACTGACACATGCGCGCCTGGCGGCAGCGCCAATACTCAATGCGACAGGGTGAGCAGCCGCTTTCCGACCACGCCGTGGATCGCGGTTGAACCCACGATCCTCGTATACCCGTGCGCCAGGTGGCCGTGCAACCAAAGGCTGGGACGGCGGCGTTCGATGTAACGATCAAAGGCCGCGAATCCGCGGTGGACCCATCCTTCTCCAGCGCTGGTGCAAAGTGGCGGGGCATGCGACAGAAAGATGTCCGACGGGCCGAGCAGATAAAGCCGGCGTGCGACCTGCCAGTCCATGAACTGATTCGGACCGGCGCGATACCGGCGAGCTCCGCCGAATCCGGCGATCCGCAGGTCCGCGACCTCGACTACGCGACCATGGACATTGACGATACCGGGAAGGTCCGCTTTATCGTGATTCCCCGGTACGCCCACGACCGGAATTCCGCGTCCCCACCAGAGAATCTGCTCAATGACGCTGGGAGGTATATCACCGAGCGTAACGATG
Organism: Chromatiales bacterium; assembly: GCA_002868855.1. Taxonomy (GTDB): domain Bacteria; phylum Pseudomonadota; class Gammaproteobacteria; order Steroidobacterales; family BM003; genus BM003. The sequence goes on from PKUM01000069.1 coordinate 11,311, forward strand.
AGATCGAGTTCGTCGCGCGGCTGCAGCGGCAATACGAAGTCGCCGGGAGAATGCACGTCGCCGATAGCGAGAATCCGCCATGGGAACCCCCCGGCCCCGCGCCGCCATTTTCCCGATCTGGATCCGCTCCGGGTCAGGTACATATCAGCACTGGGCAACCGTTTCCAGCCAGTAAGCGCCCGAGATTGCCCTTATGCCCCAACTGGGCATTTGCATTGCGAACGACGGTTCCGGTCAGCGCGAGATCGTATTTTTCGATGGTCTCTGCCGCCGGCTGACGCCAGGCGTTCGCTGATACCGCAATGGAGTCCACCTCGCGCGATGCAAGATAATCGTGAGCACGCTGCAGAATTTCGCCGGATCGGCGACCGAGGTCGACGGCTCCAAGCAGGCTGATCCGGGACGACCAGCGCAGCGCGGCGTAAGTCGCGAGGTAAAGCGCCTGCTGCGACTGCTCGCTGCTGTCGAGCACGACGAGGATATCGGTAAGTGCGTCAGGAACCTTTCCGTTTGCGATGAGTATCGGGCGCGGCGAGTCACGCAGTAGCCGCGTCAACATCAACCGGTCGCCGCGCCCGTAGGGCACGACAACCAGGTCGGCCAGCCCGGCGCGGGCGCTAAGACGTTCAGCCGCCGGTCCCGCCTCAATTGCCATTTTCCCCGAGACTCCTGCACCCTCACAGCGGCGCAGAAATTCGCTGTTAAGATCGTCAATCAACGCGAAGCTCTGCGCGGTCCGCGGCTGTATCAGACACAGACCATCGAGCCGGGCTTCTTCCAGCGCTGCAACCATCACGGCGAGTTCGACAGCCGTCCAGTCCATTGCGCCGGGCGACAGGGGGACCAGCAGATCCTGAAATTCCCGGTTTGCCGGCACATCCGGCTCTGTCAGCATGGGTTGCCCATCCCCAGGCTCGCACTCCAGAACGCGCCGCCTGAGTCCGCGAATTCCATCCGCATCCGGCGGCGTACGATTGAGGTTGCGGGTCAGCTCCAGCGCCGCTGCATCCGTACTGATGTCCCAGCCGAGTGCCTGTTCGAGTTCGCTGCGATAACGTGTAATCCAGAGGTAAAGATCGGCCTCCGTGCGACGGGGAAAACCGCGCAGCAAGCCACGCCCCCTTATCGTCTCCGCTACTGGCAGATAGACCGAGTCATGCCAATGCGCCACCGCTTCCTCCCAGCTGACTTCGCGTTGCTGGTTTTGCCCCATGTAGTAACGGTGAACTTCGATGTGCTCGAGCAAATCGGCGTAACGCCCGGGAGCCGTGACGACCAGGTTGGCGTCAGGACGTAACCGATCAAGACGTGTCGCGGCGACAAAGTCCGCATACTCTGCCTTGATGATCAGATCGTCGGGTTGATCGCTTGCACGCAGCGGTACCGGCGTTTCCACCCGGGTAACGTAGGCCTCAATCGTCTCGAGGCCCATTTCGCGAGCCACAGAAACGCGATGATTGCCATCCTGGACGAAATACACCTCGCCAATCTGATAGACCTCGATCGGCGGGACGCCGCTAAGCCCGGTCACGGCACTCTTTACCCGCGCCCAGCGCTCTTCCTGTTGATCGCTGCGGGGCAGGAATTCACGGGTGAATTCGCGATAGCGGCCAACACTCCCGCGAATCAGGCGTAACGGGATCTCCTCGAGCGTGGGCGTCGCAAAGATCTTGCCACGCAATTGCCGCAGCACCTCCTCATAGGAGAACAACTCGTTGGATTCTCCGCGAATCCGCGCCAGTAAAGCTCGCAGGCCGGCGCGCCGGCGCGCTCGGCGAAAATCGTCGACCGCGGAAGATAGGTTTTGAATTCGCTCGCCTGCCACTACCTTGCTCCTGTCTTTTCCGGACCGGGATCGCTGCCGGGCCGGACCCGCCGCGGGGGACTGCTGCCGGGATCGACCGCCGAGTCTTTGCGTCGGGCCGCGGTCGCCGCGACTCACAATTCGCGCCGCATGCAGGCATATGCCTGCGTCGGCCCGGTTTCCCGGGTAACTCTCTGCGATCTTCAGCGTCAACTTTCCCCGCAAATCGGTTCGAGCCACAGGGACAGAGTGTAGTAGAGTGCGGAATTGTTCGAACACAGTCCCCTTGCGATCAGCATCGCACGGCCGGCCATTTCGGCTAGCATGGCCGTGTCACATCCACAGGAGGGCGATAGTGGACGAAACAGCCGGCATGCCAGTCTGCGCGCGCGTCCCCGCGACTCACAACAGGCACACGATTGGGAAAATTTCTGCTGGCGGCTTGCTGCTGTGGATATGCATGACTCTGCAGCCCGCGTTCGCACAGGAAGATCGCCCGCGCCACCGCGAACCGGCGCTGGATGGCCCCTTTCCTGCGCGTATTACACGGGTACTCGAGGGAGATCATTTTGAAATCGATTTCGAGTATGGCCCGATAATTCGTGGCCAGCAGCGCCTGCGCCTTTCCAACGCCAATACTCCCTCCCCGTTCTCCGATCGCAAATGCGAGGAGGAAGCAGGTCTCGAAGTAGTCGCCCTGGTACGCGAACTGCTCAGGCCGCAGCAAATCTGGGTGCGCGATTTCCGCGGCGGTCGCGACAGCCGGGAACGGGTTGGACGCGTCGTATTCAACAACAAAGCGCATGGAATCGAACAGGTCGACCTTGGTGAATACCTGATCGTCCTCGGACTCGCGGATCCCTACAACGACAGTGTCTGGAATCCAGCGAAACGGTACTGG
>PKUM01000169.1 GCA_002868855.1 Chromatiales bacterium
CACCAAACGGGCGACGGTCGCATCGAAGTATTCGTGGCTGTAGGCGACGCCGTTGTGCCGGCTGAGAGACTGGAGACTGTCGGGGAGGCCGCCGGTGTTCGAGAAATCGAAACCGGGCATCAAAAGCGGAATGATGTTGCGTCCGGTGGCCAGGGCATGATCGATTTCCCGGCGCAGCCAGTCGCCCTGGTCGGAGACACCGTCAAGGGCGCGCGGTGACAGGATCAGGATGAAATGCGGCGTGTTTTCGATATGCGTGAGCAAACGATCGTCGAAGTGGCCGCTGGCGAGATCGTCCACGTCGAGGAAGACGCGGTAGCCCCGCTCGGACAGCGCGATACGCAGCAACCGGGCGGTTTCGGCACCCTGGTCCCGGCGATAACTGATAAAGACGTCGTAGTCCTCCACGGCGTCGATTGTCGGTCCGAATTGATGCCCGACGCAAAGTTTCGCGACTGATAAAGCGCTCGATCGATGGGTTTCGTTGAAGAAGAGAGGGGTCAAAGTAAAAATCGATCATTGATACTCTGACCGCGTCTCTACTTGTTTATCCCGTCCCGGCTTCCAACTTGCCGCTCTCTATCTGCTTGGAGAATTGCGCGTAGTCCCGCTCGTTCTGGTCGGCGTAGAGTTCCGCGAAACGTGCCACCGCCTTGTCGAAAGCGTCACTTGAGCCGAGATAGCCGCTGATCGCGATCGGATCCCCGGAGCGGGCATGCGCCCGCGCCAGGGTCCACCCGCATAGCCGCGCGTAGAAGTGCAGGTCCGGCGCGGTGAGGTTGTCGATATTCACCGAACCCTTCCAGTCGCGCAGCTGCCGCCAGTAAAAGTCGCGTCCGGAATCCGCCTCTCTTGCCCAGCCGAGGAAAGGATCGCTGACCGCCTGCATCAGGCGCTGACCCTCCACGACACGCCGCCCCTGGTGGTCATAGGGGCTCGGTGACAGGTACTCCTCGAGCACCGAGCGGCCCGCCTGTTTGATTTGCAGGAACAACGGATCCGAGCGGTCGCGGCCCTCCAGCAGCAGGACGAAACACTCCGTGCCCACGCTGCCGACGCCCACCACTTTAAACGCCATGTCGAGCGGGCGATAGCGGTCCAGCAGGCGCTTGCAGTGATGGGGCACGGTCGCCTCGTATGCCTCGAAAGAACGCAGCAAACGCTGGCGCAACCGTTCACCGCCATGCTCCGGGCGCGCGTGCCGCAGCGGGATCAGCACCGGCGGCACGTGCCTGATCCGGTACTCGCCCTCGACCTCTTCGGTCAGCTTGTGCAGCGCCTGGATGCTGGTTTTCGATTTCGCCTTCTCGTCGAGCGCTCTGAGGCGCTGACGACGATGTTTGTCCTTCGTCGCGCTGAGCATGTCGTCCGCGCTGAGCATGGCGTAGAACACGTCCGTGTTGCGCTTTTCGGCAAATTTCGCCATTGCCTCCCGGTAGGCGCGCAGCACCCGCTCTGCGACCCGGCGGCCGACGCTCTTTTTGAGCCCGTTGTGGCGCGCGGTGATGGTGAAGCTCGCTGCCAGGCGCTTTATATCCCACTCCCATGGTCCATCGATCGTCTCGTCGAAGTCGTTGAGGTCGAAGACGAGCTCACGCTCCGGCGATGCATACAGGCCGAAGTTGGCGAGATGAGCGTCGCCGCAGGTCTGGACGTCCAGCCCGGTGGTTGGCGTCGCAGCGAGATCCGCGGCCATGATCCGCGCCGCACCGCGGAAGAACGTGAAGGGCGAGGCGCTCATCCGGCCACGGCGTATCGGGACCAGCCAGGTCACCCGGTCTGCGTTCTGCGCCTCGAGCAATGCGACCGGGTCGGGCCGGTCCGTGCCGGGCGACCAGTCGGCGTGGCTCGAACGCGGCGCCCGCTCACGCAGCGCCCTGCCCCTGGCCCGACGTTCCTCGACCGAGAAGTGTGCCGTCATCGTCATGAGCGAGCAGTCGGCGGAGGCGGCGCACGGTTGCATGAAGCCGCTGCTGGCTGGCCCGATGCCCGACGGCCGCTCAAGGCGTTCACGTTTTTCGGCGCTGCCGGTAGGCTGCAATCATCGCGTCACCGGATTCAAAGTAAGCGTCAGCGCCGACCAGTTCGGTAACGCCGAGACGATCGAGTTCCTTGCGGGTGTGTTCGCTGACGAGCACAAAGACCATCCGGATGCCCTTTTCTTTCAGCACCTCGCAGGCCGAACGCAGGGCGGCGGCCCCGGAGTAGTCGACGTCGTCGATTGCCACGGCATCGAGACAGAACCACTCTAGTTTCGGATTTGCCGCATCGGCCAGC
>PKUM01000213.1 GCA_002868855.1 Chromatiales bacterium
AACGTCAACAACATCGATGGCGGCGACGTGACGGTGCCCTTCGGTGGTTTCAAACAATCGGGATTCGGGCGTGACAAATCTCTGCATGCGTTGCACAAATACTCGCAACTCAAGACCACCTATGTCAGCTTCAATTGAGGGTGACTTTCCCCCGCAGCCGATCCGGTGGCAGCGACAGGGTAAAGCGCAATCTGCTCCGTGTGTCGAGCCGACAGGCTGTTTCGTGAATTGAGCTTGCCCACGCCTGGGGACGAGGACAATCGGATATCATGCAGATTCAAATGAGGATCTCGCCTCTCACTGGTCTGTTCTTTCTTTTCAGCGTGCTGACCGCCGCCGACTGCATGGCGGAACGGGTAAACGTTCCGCTCGATATGGAGCCGGCGTTCATCGAGTCGCTGCTGCGCGAGGCGGTTTTTACCGCGCCGGGCACCAGTGTTCGCATCAACGACGACGGCAGCGGCTGCCAGTTTCTGGAACTGCGCGAGCCTCGCATCAGCACCGGCGGCGCCAGGGTCAGGTTGCGCACGCTCGTTTCGGCGCGGGCCGGACGCGCGGTGGGCGATAGCTGCATCCTCCTGCTGGACTGGGCCGGGGAGATGGAGTTCATCCAGCAACTGCTCGTCGGCGCTGACGGCCAAAGTATCGTCCTGAAGACAGAGTCCTGGCGCGTCCTCGCGCGCGACGGCGGAACCGCAACGGTCTCCACGACCATAGGGCGATGGCTCGAGCAGTTCATGCCGCTGGGTCTGAAAGAAACACGCGTCAGCTTCGAGCAGCCTCTGACCGAGCTGCAGGCACTGCTGGCGCTCAGCCTGGACCGGGACAGCACGCCCTCGGCGGACGTGGCGCTAGACAGCCTGGCGATCGACGACGTCGTTGTTCACGATGACCGGGTCACGGTGACGCTCGGTCTGGAGGCCCCGGCGAGGCTTCCGCCCGCCGCGGTTGCCGAGCCCGAGCTGAGCGAAGCAGAGCTGGCGCTGCTGGAACAGCGGCTCGGCGCGGTGGACGACTTCGCCACCTACCTGGTCAAGCATCTCGCGTTGACGGGAGACGCGGCGGACGTTCAGGCGGCGCTGTTCGAGGCGCTGGTGGAGATTCGTCTCGACCTGGTCGCCAGCCTGAGCGACCCGGGCACCGGCGGCGAGGATGCGGCGCGTGTGCTGTTCGTCAAGGCGTGGAATCGCCTCACGCCCGTCCTGCACGAGATGGCGGCGCAGCAACCGGATCACGACAGCGCGCTGCGCTACCTCACGTTTATCGGCGCCGGCGACATGCTGCGGTCGCTCGATGCGCTCGGCCCGGCGACCGGCGTCGAAATCTCCCGAGACGGCCTGCGCCGACTCGCACGAATGCTCTTGCCGGAGGACGCCGACGATCCCCTGCGGCACAGCGATGATGTGGACCCCGAACTGCGTCGCTCTCTGGGCCTCGGCGAGCCGTTGCCGTTGACTGACAGCATGGAGGACACCGCCTGGCTGGACTGGCTAGTCTCGCCGGCGGTGGCCCGCGGGCGACTCGACCCGGCGACGGTCAAGAAGCTCAACAGCTGGGTCCCCAAGACCGAGGACATGGACACCTACCTGCCGATGGTTGCGGACGTGCTCAACGATGCCGTCAGGATTCAACTCGGCAGGGACCGGCTGAATCCCCGCTTCCACGAGGTGTTCCGGCAGCTCGTATTGACCGCCGCGTGGCAGGAGAGCTGCTGGCGCCAGTTCGCGGTCAAGGACGCCAAACGCGTGCCGCTGAAGTCCGGTAGCGGCGACATCGGCCTGATGCAGATTAACGAACGGGTGTGGCGGGGACTCTACGACCTGCAGGGGCTGAGGTGGGACATGGTCTACAACGCGAGAGCGGGGACCGACATCCTCGAGAACTACATGATCAAGTATTCGATCCGCCACCGTGAACAGGAGACGACTGGCGGCGTGGACAATCTCGCCCGTTCCGCCTACGCGGCCTACAATGGCGGCCCACGGGCCTACGATCGCTATCGCCGGCCCGATGCCTCGGGTCACGGCAAGAAGGTCGATACTTTATTTTACGAGAAGTTTCGCGTGATCAAGTCCGGCCGGGAGCTCTCGGTGATGACGTGTTTCAAATAAGCGTAGCGCCTCGCGGTGCCTAGGTCTGTCACGTAGCCGGGTATGTCGCTACCATAGACCGCGATGCGATCAGGGTGTATTGCTTAAAGGGTCTGGCAAAGCGAGATATCTGTACGAAATACCGAAAGAAAGTACCGAAAGTGAACCAGAGAGTTAACGAGATTTAGCGTGGTTGTCGCTGGGATTGAAATAAAAGAAAAGCCCGGGTGGCGAAATTGGTAGACGCAAGGGACTTAAAATCCCTCGGTAGAAATACCGTGCCGGTTCGATTCCGGCCCCGGGCACCACACGAAAACCCCTTTCTCTGTAGTGTCTAGTGCAATTCCACCGCTACTGAAACTTCCGCCGCGGGCGTCTCCCCGTGCCCGGGTCGGCCCGCAAAGCGCAGTTGCGATGGCCCGCAGAAAAGAAGAGGCCCCCGCCATGCGGCGGGGGCCTTCGAGCTGTGAGGTGAGGCCGGTCGGTCTCACCTCAATCGGGGTCCTGGTCAGTCGCTGCCGTATTTCGCCTTGTAAGCGGCATCCCACTCGGGCGCCAGAGTCTCGAGGAACCGCGCCTTGTCTGCCTTCATCTTCGCGGCATCAAGGCCTACGGCGATCTGCGCGGCCTCCTTGGTGGAGATATCCGGGATAGCGACGGCCGTGGTCACACCGTGACGCGCCAGGACCTGGGCCAGCATGACCCGTGCCTCTGCACTGCGCTCGAGAGACGACGCCAGCACCTGGAGCGCCTCGGTCGGATTGTGCATGTGCACACCGTGGGAAGCGATGGCGAAGTCCCAGCGCCATTGCGCATGCCTGATTGCCGTCAGCGCATCCTTCATTTCTTCCTCGGTCGCGCCCGCGTCCCAGGCCGCTTTCGCCTCGAAGTGCGCTCGCACGAGCTGGCCCTCGGCCTTCAGCTTGGCATCCGTGACCATTTCCTTGTAGTTGGCCACGACGGCTTCGAGGTCCTCCTTGCTCTGCTCGTGGCAGCGCCCGCAGGAAGCCTCGAAGTTGTCGAAGGGATTGCCGATATTGTGGTTCGTGAATCGGCGGCCCTCGGCCGGCTTCATCTTGGGCATGTGGCAATCGGAACAGGACACGTCGTTGCGCCCGTGCGTTCCTCGCAGGAAGGTCTCGAACCCGGGGTGCTGAGTCTTCAGCATCGGCGCCTTCGAGATACCATGCGTCCAGTCCTTGAAATTCATGGCGTCGTAGTAGGCTTCCATCTGGTCGACGGTCGTGCCCCTATCCCAGGGGAACTTGACGAACTTGTCGCCCGGTGTGAAGTAGTACTCAACGTGGCACTGGGCGCAGATCATGCTTTGCTTCTGCGAGCGGGTTGCATCCTCCCACTTCCAGCCGATCGTCTCCATCGCGCGATCGGTGAATGGCGTCGAGATCTGGAGCCCGAGGTCGTCGTCATGGCAGTTGCCACAGCCGATCACATGGTGCATCTCGGGACCACCCCGGGCCCACTTGCCGGTGAAGTAATCCTTCTCACCCTTCTCGACAATGTAACGCCCGACGTCGGGCGTTTTGCACGACCAGCAGGCCATCGGCATCGGGCCGTCTTCAGGTCCCGTCGGAGCGCCGGTGCGTAGTGTGTTGCGGATGTCCGTGATGGAATAGGCGTGCCCGCGCGCCTTGTTGTAATCCTTGGCGAAGCCGTAGCCGGCCCACAGCACGACCAGGTTCGGGTCCTCCGCCAGCACGTCGACCACCTCTTTGCTCTCGGCGGTTTGCTGCCAGGTCCTGTACTGATCGGTGAAGTCGGAGAATTCGCTGCTGTCGGCCGTGATGCTCTTAACCGCCGCATAGGCGCCTATGCTCAAAAGCACCGCCCCCAGCGCCAGGGCCAGATGTCGGATTCGCATGTCGTTCACCTCCAAAGTCGCATTCCACGCTCATCCAAGTAAACTCTAGACCGTGCGGTATATCTGTTCACTCCGACTTTCGTCTAGTTGCAACAAAAGCGGCTGGATCGCTGCCACTGTTCGCCGTCAGCCGTAGTCGGACCAGACAGGCTGTTTGAATAAGAGAGACATTTGACTCATCGTTACCTTGAAGAGGCACGATGACGAAGAAGAAAGACTGCGCCGAGAAGGCGATACGAGACATCCGCAGCGCGACCCGGATTCTATTAGAACCTGGTTCGCGGAAGCCGATCGAAGACGCGCTGCGCAGACAAACGGAGATTTTGCAACTGCGGCAGATGGCATTGGCAGGCGGGCCATCGGTTTTGCCCACGCCGGGCTTCACGATGAGGCAGTTGCCGAACTTGGAATCATGGTGAAAACGCCGGGTACATTCGGCCTGCCTTTTATCGACTCTTTGCCCCAATTCGATGACGTCAGGGATCGTGCGGACTACATTGCACTGTTAGAGCCGCAATAACTCTTGTGAGGCCCGCGACCAGCCGAAGATCGGCAATGTTCAAACCGTGCCGCTCGATCGGCTGCGGTCAACCAGCTCTCACACGATTTCGGTGCCGCCGTTGGAGTCTTGACAAAAGGTAAGTGGTCTTCGGTCGGCCCAGGCGCTAACATCAGAAACGGGAGCCTTGTAGACCCTCCCTCCCTTCTGGAGGTTCCTATGTCGCAACGTTACGAAATTGCCGACCTGCTCATCGGTGGCAACACTATCAACGTGACCGCCACCGTCGAGGACGACGGCAGTCTGACCATTTTCGACCTGTCCTTCGGCCCGTCAGCCGATGCCTTCTACGGCGCGGGCAGGGATGTCGAGGTCTGGCTGACAATTCCGCCTGACGCCGTCAGTCGACTCGCCAATTGTCTGTTCGGGCAGCTCGTGGATAATCCCGCAGACAAGGCCGCACGCCACCTGGCGGCAAATTATCAGGGTGATAGCAAAGCCTACCGGAAAATCGAGGCGTTTCTGGATCAGAACAACATTCAATACGAGAGTGCAATGTGGACATGACCGGCATGCACATCGGATTAGGCTGGACATAACATCTTGAGGCAGCGTGACGCGGCTGGTCCAGACCGGTGCCGAGACCCTGAACGACATTTGGCCGCGGTTTTTCTTTAAACGGGGCTGCGGGGCAAAATCGAGGGCCCCCTTTTCGGGTATTCAATACGTGTGAACCGGCCGGGCAAAGCGCCTGCGCCCATTGCGCTCACGGCAGCATGACGTTCGACGGCCGCGTAAGCGAATCGCAATGACCGAATCTCGCCTCGCCGCTTAACCCGGAACGTATTCGTAGCTCGCCAGGATGCCGAGCGGGATTCCGAGCCAGTAGAACATCAGCAGGAAAATCGTCCAGGTGACGATGAAGACCATCGAGTAAGGCAGCATCATTGCCGCCAGCGTGCCAATCCCTGTGTTCTTCACGTAGCGCTGGCAATAGATGACCACCAGCGGAAAGTACGGCATCAATGGCGTGATGATATTGGTGCTCGAGTCGCCGACCCGGTATGCGGCCTGGGTCAGGTCCGGCGACACGCCGAGCGTCATCAGCATCGGCACGAAGATCGGCGCCAGCAGTCCCCATTTGCCGCTTGCCGAGCCGACGAACAGGTTAACGAAGCCGGTGAGAACGACGATGCCGACAATCGTGACCGAGACCGGGAGACCCAGCGCCTTGAGCCCGTTGGCACCCGAAATCGCGAGCAGAGTGCCGAGCCCGGACTGGCCGAAAGCGATCACGAACTGGGCAATGAAGAACATGATAACGAGGTAGTAGGCCATGCTGTTCATGGACTTCGTCATGCCGTCGATAATGCCCTTCATGCCGGTCATCGAACCGGATACCCGTCCGTAGACAATGCCCGGGATAATGAACAGGAAGAATATGAGTGAGACGATCGACTGCATGATTGGCGCGCCGAAGGAAACCAGTACGCCATTCGCATCACGCCACGGTGAGTCTGCGGGCACCAGCGTGATCGCCAGCACTACAAGCCCGATCAGCATCGAGATCAGCGCCCAGCGCAGTCCTTTGCGTTCGTTCGGTTCGATCGGGTGCAGTTCCGGAAGGTCTTCCGCGTCGCCGTCAATCGCTACGCCGGCCAGGCGCGGTTCGACGACCTTATCGGTGAGATACCAGCCGAGCCCGGTGATCAACAGCGACGACGCGGTCGTGAAATAGTAATTGTTCAGCACATTGACCTGGATATTGGGATCCAGCAACTGCGCACCCTGCAGCGTGAGTCCCTGCAGCAGCGGGTCCAGCGAGGAGGGCACGAAGTTGGCGGAGAATCCGCCCGAAACGCCGGCAAAAGCCGCAGCAATCCCCGCCAGCGGGTGGCGCCCCGCAGCGTAGAAAATGACGCCCCCGATCGGGATGACAAGCACGTAGCCCGCATCCACGGCAGAGTGGCTGATGATACCGACAAGAATGACCATCGGGGTCAACAGCGACTTCGGGGTGATATTGAGAAGCGCGCGTATGGCGGTCGTAATGAATCCGGAATGCTCGGCAACGCCGATGCCGAGCATCGCAACCAGCACAACTCCGACCGGACCGAAGGTCATGAATCGTTCGACCATCGTGGCCATGAACTGCACGAAGTTCTCGCCTGCAAGCTGATTGACGACGACGATGCGCTCGCCCGTAGCAGGGTGAAAGACATCAAAAGTGACGTAGGAAAGGAGCCAGGAAAGTATCCAGACGATGCCGAGCAGCGCGATGAACAGTACCGCAGGATCCGGCAGCGCGTTGCCGATGCGCTCCACGGTACCCAGAAAACCCTTGGGCGAGTTGGCCGTGGCGGCCGATTTTGTTTGTGACATGACCCTTCCCTTGTGCCGAGCCCGGAGTGTAACGGATTTGATCCGATTTCAAAGCTGCGGCGATCGAGCCGACTACGGAACTCCGGGGCGGTCTCTGCAACGCCATCGAGTGGAGCGCATCAGACGCGAGAGAGCCGAAGCTAAAATTATCTCGAAGATGACGTGCCCTGATCAACCGGTCGGGTTTCGTCGTTTGTGGAAGCCGCGACCGGGTCTTCCGCCGATACTCCGATTGGGTGGAACCGGGAGGGGCAACCGGCGGCGCGTCTCAGCCAAAGTGTGTCGAAGGGTCAAAAGGGCCGGGCGTCAGACCCCGGCGCAGGGTGTTGGTAATGTCGAACGAGTGCGTACCTGCTGGCAGCCGTATACTGCTGCCGTCATCACAGGAAACAGAGATACCGAAATGCGAACACCAACGCGCGTTGCCCGACTGCTGACCGCAGCAGTCCTGATCCTCATCGGCCCATTGGCAACGGCGCAGACGCGTCACTCTGACCTGGTTGAGCTATTCGAGGACTGGCGCAGGTTCGAGTCGCCGCCGCTGCTGAATGGCGCGCCTGACTACACGGCGGAGCGCTTCGCGGCGCGCCAGCCCGAATACCTGGGACTGCGCGAGCGCCTGATGGTCATGGACATCAGCGAGTGGCCGATCGAGCAACAGGTCGACTGGCATCTGGTGCGTGCCGAGATGAACGGTTACGACTTCAATCGACGCGTTTTACAGCCGTGGGCGCGTGATCCGGCCTTTTATCACACCATCTGGATGGCGCGCAGCGACGTGCCGGCCCACGAAGGTCCCACGCATCACGCTGTCGTCGAAGTTTGGATCTACGATTTTCCGTTGTCGCGGGATGAGGAAAAGCGCCTGATCAGCGAACTCGAGGTCATACCCCCGTTGTTGGCGCAGGCGCGGAAAAACCTTACCGGCAATGCGCGCGATCTTTGGGTTACGGGCATCCGCGACATTCGCCAGGACCTGGTAAATCTTGCGGCCCTCGAACAGTTGGCCGGCGCCGATGCGAGCGCTGCATTCGACGCCACGCTGGCGCGGGCAATGTCCGCAACGGAAGAATTTATCGCATGGCTCGAGGCAGCGGCGCCAGACAAGACGGGGCCGTCTGGCATCGGCCGGGAAAATTACACCTGGTATCAACGCAACGTGCACCTCGTGCCGTTGACCTGGGAGGATGAGGTGAGGTTGCTCAAGCGCGAGCTCGATCGGGCCTGGGCTTCGCTCAAACTCGAGGAGCAGCGCAACCGCGATCTGCCGCCGCTGGTCGCGGCCGCCAGCGAGGAAGAGTACCAGGAGCAGGCGCTGGAAGCCGTCGATCGCATCATGCGTTTTCTCGATGAGCGCGAGATCCTGACCGTCGCCGACTACATGGAGCCGGCGCTGCTTGCCCATCTCGGCGCCTACGTGCCGGAGGAACAGCGCCATTTTTTCTGGATCACCGCGCATTACGACCCGGCACCGCTGTACACGCACTTCTATCACTGGTTCGAACTCGCGCGGATGGACACCGAGCCGCATCCCAGCCCGGTTCGCCAGGGCGCGTTGTTGTACAACATCTTCGACAGCCGCAACGAGGGCACGGCCACCGGGGTCGAAGAGATGTTCATGCATGCGGGGTTGTACGACGATAGTCCGCGGTCGCGGGAGCTGGTGTGGATTCTGCTGGCACAACGTGCGGCCCGGGGGCTCGGGTCGCTGTACGCGCAGGCAAACGAGATGACCATGGAGGAGGCCGGCGGGGTCCACATGGAATGGACGCCGCGTGGCTGGATGAAAACCGAGAAGGAACTGTTGATTTTCGAGCAGCACCTGTATCTGCGTCAGCCGGGCTATGGCACCAGCTACGTTACGGGCAAATACCTGCTCGAACGCACGCTGGCGGATTACGCGAAAATAAAAGAGGAACGCGGCGAAGCGTTCCGGCTCAGCGACTTTTTCGACGAGCTGAATCGCATTGACAGCATTCCGATATCGCTCGCGCGCTGGGAGATGACCGGGCTCGATGACGAAATTCGCGAGCTGATGGCTGATTGAGTGCGGCCTGGCGCGGCTAGAGTGTCTTTCCGATGCATTGACCTGGCCGTTTGAGGACACTGTGCGAGCTGCGGGGCAAGCGTTCCGGCGCCCGATCACCACCGACTCTGCGGGGTGGGGCAGGGTCATCTGGATTGGAGCGGCTGACACCCTCCCCGGGGCGCCGCATCAGGCCTGGAGCGGTTCATTTGTGGGGCCAAAGATTATGCGGGGAAGGTTCGCGAAACCCAGCCCTCGATCGCTTCCCGCACGGCCTCGGGTGTTTCCGTCAGCGGCCAGTGGTTCGCTTCCAGTAAGACGATCTCGCAATCAGGAAAGCGTGACGCCTCGGCACGGTTCACGTCGAGGTCGGCGAGCGTCGTCGCACCGGAGATCAGCACCTGCACCGGGACGTCGATGGTTGCGGGATCGGGCAGCTCGCTGACTGTCGCGAGCGCCTGGCGCACATAGTTGGCCGTGGGCATGTGGCGCAGGATAGGGCCGAGTGCACCGTACCGTTTCGAAATTACGTCGATTGATTCGTGCCGCGCGATCGCCTGTCGGGTCTGCTGATCAAGCTCCCTCAAATCGCGATCGCCGATATGGCGCCGCCGCACGCCGATCGCATTCAGGGCGCGAATGACGACGCCAAGACCCTGTAGTACCCATCGATAGCGCCGCACGAGGAGTTGCCGCCCTTTGAGCGCGCGCTGAAAAACCGGATCAATCAACACCAGCCCGCGTACCTTGCCGGGATACCGATGAGCGAAGTTCACGGCAATCTGCGCGCCGAGACTGTGGCCGACGATAACCGCGTTGGAAGCGCCCTCGGCATTCAGTATATCGGCCAGGTCGGCGCACCATGCCGGCATGTCCTGCTTGCCGCGGGTCATCGACGCACCATTGCCGCGCATGTCCGGGTAGATAACGGTCCAATCCGTTGTCAGCGTCGTGTGCTCGACAAACTCCGACCAGCGCGTGTGATTGCTGGCGGCGCCGTGAATGAGCAGCAGTAACCGGTCGCCGTGCGAATCGGGATGTTGCAGCCAGTAGGCGAGCTCCGAGCCATCGGTTGTGGAGGGAATGCGTTTCGAGACTGTGTCTATTATGCCTCTGCCTTTGATCTGCCGGTTCGATGACTGCCGTGCGGATGGCGCGCTGTGATCAGGCACCGGTTTCACGGGCGGTCCTGTTTAGGCTAGTTTCGCCATGCGTTCGTTCGACTTGAGCAGAAACCCCTAATCCGTCCGAGCGCTGAAAGGGATGAGTGGAAAGCTCGATCGAATGTGCCCGTCAGATATGCTTTAGGGCCGATCACGCCAATTCGGCGCAACCCACGCGCGAAATTCGCCAGCGTAGTGTAGCCCAGCAGATACGCGACATCGACCACTTGCATGGCGGGATCGCTGTGCATCCGAGTTGCTGCGCTTCGTTGCCGCGGCGTGGCCGCGCATCGTCACCGCCCGATCACTCGCGCACCGGGTGGACTTCGCGTGTTCCCGGTTATCTGCGGCAGCCAAACTGTTCTAATTGTCAGCCCGCGCCCAGCAGGTCTTAAATTGGCGCTGAAGATTTCGCCCGGCCACCGCTAGCGCATGGACCGGCCTGGTTTTGGGTACGGCTTGGCCCGCTCGCGCTAACCGGCGGCCAACCTCGCGGCTTCAATTTGTGCCGTTGCGTCGGCGAGCGTCTTATCGAAATAGTAGGGATACACCGCGAGGTACATTAGCAGATACAGCTTGCCATCCACCTGCACTGTTCCCACTACGCCGCGATAGCGGGGACCGGCGGAGGTAATTGCATCAAAATCGAACATGACACCACGATGCTCGCCGAAGCGATGCGGTCGCAGGTTATCCGTCGATACAGTTGTGTTGCCTTCGCCGAACAGTTTGACGATCGATGATTCGGTGAGTTCCGCAAGTTCATGGGGCAGCATGCCGCCCTGGAATTCTGGTAAAGCTGCGGACTCGGCCTTTTGAGCAAAAATCGGCTGGCCCTCGGGCACCCCCGGTATGACGATGAATCGATCGAGTAAAACACCCTCACGGGTCCACACTTCGGCGTCGTCGCGTGCATAGGCAAGCATCCGGCCAGGCACTTTGTTCCACGCCCCTGTGACCGGTACGACTACATTTCCCACTTGGCGGGAGCCATGCGGCACCAGCGAATATTGTTCGACGGCGGCGCAGCCGCTCGCTACGATCGCGATAATCAGGACAACCGTCGCGTTTCTGAAACGGATCATGGCATCTCCTCCAGGTAAAACTCGATCATTTCGCGATCCCCGGCCTCGGGGCTTGCCGCGAGATACTGGCGGAAGTACTCCGCCGCAGTGCTGCGGTCGCCGGACTTCAACGCGATGTACCCGAGATTGCGAAAGGCCTCCGGATGCGGATTCGCCGTGGATATGGCTATCAGGTATGCACTTCGGGCAAGTTCCGTGTCGCCGCTTGCGCCGCGCTGTCGAAACATCTCGCCGCGGTAGAATGCAACCAGCCCTGGATCGATACCCATCGCGCTGTGCAGTTCAAGCAAGAATTCGGTCCGGCCATAGCGGTTCGTGTCTATCTGGTCCTCCATCAACTGCGAGTAATGGCTTTGCAGCGCGGCGACATAGCGTTCCTGTTCGGGGTTTCGGTCAGACTCGGGCCCAAAGCGTTCGGACACCGTTTCGCGCAAGGTGAGTGCACGGGATTCCGCATCTGGATGGGTGCGCGAGAAAATGCCGGGCTTTTCGCGCTTGGCTGCCGCGTTACTCTCCTCGGCGATCACCGTTTCCCAGACCCGGTACGCGGCATGCGGATCGTAACCCGCTTCGGCGAGCAGGCGCAGGCCGAGGAGATCGGCTTCCTGTTCCTGCTCACGCGAGAACGCAAGCGAACTCAGAAGCGCGAGGCTCTCACCGACCGGGAGGAGCACCCCTGTGACGAGGCCGACGCCGAGAGTGAAAACCGAGCCGGTGGCGAAATCGCGGCGTGCCTTGCGCCACGATTTCAGGCTATGCAACCGCAGGTAGTGAGCGATTTCATGCCCGATTATCGTCGCCAATTCGTCTTCGCTGCGTACCCGGGTGAATAAACCGCTCCAGATTACCATCATGCCGTTCGGCGCCATCGATGCGTTGAAGCCCGGGTTTCGCGCAAGATAAACGCGAATGTCGCCGCAATAATCTCCAGCCACCCTGCAGACGATTTCCGTCGCGTAGTCGTTGAGCTGCTTGTCACGGATCAGAAGCGGGGACTTTTTGAGCGAGGCCTCGTAGTCGTTCATTTCCATCCACAGCCTCTGTTCGTCGCGCGACTTGGGCTGCGGCGTATAACCGGAGCGGATTTCCGGCTCTATGTCTATTCCGGCCCCGAAAACAGAGCTGCAGGCCAGTACCGGGATTGCCATGCGCGCGATTCGAGGGTAACCACGCATCGCCTCAGCCCTGCGGCAAATCCTTCAGCAATTCACGGATCGCTTTCTTGGCCCCATCCGGATTGCGAAGATCGCCAACACCGGCATCGAGTTTGTTGAACCAGACGATGTCGCCGGTCCTGAGATCGACGAGCGAGGCGAAACCACCGGTGCCGCCGGTGGATAAGCCTATGCCGAGGGCGGCCTCCGCCAGGATCGACAAGGCAATCCGGCCGCCGCTGGCATCGTAGCCGCGGTAGTAAGAGAAAAGTGCATAGTCTGCGCCGTGTTTTTGTCCAATCGCACTGACGCCGGGGCCCAACGACCAGTCGAAGCGGTCGCCCTTGCTCGGCAGGCGGTTACCGAAATAATTGACCAGGATCGTGTTGCCAACCGCATTATGCAGCCGTTCGTACTCAGTCTCGATATCGCCCGGCGGCAGGTCCGGGTCGATAATGATGAGATCGGCACCCCGTTCGGCGGCGTAGGCATCGACCTCCTTTACGAAGTACAAGCGAGCGGCGCTGGTCCATTGCAGGTTAGGTTCCGTCAGGCCCCCTGCGGTCAACACGTAGTACTTGACGTCTGGTGGCATGAGGAGAATTCGCGGATCCTCTCTTTCCGTTTTCAGCCTGTTGATCTGGCTCGCAGTTCGGGTCTGTGCGGGGACGCATCCCGATACCAGAATCGCCGCAGTGGCCACGCCAATAACCAGCCGCGAAAATCTAAGGGCTGGCCGGTTATTGAAAGTCCTCAAGCTGGAAAAACCAGTCATACCGAACCCCCTTGATTTTCTATTGGCCAGCTTCGTTATTGCATCGATGCCAACTCGCCCGGCAGGCCTGGCCGCATGTCTACCGAGTGACATCTACCGCGGCGAAAAATTGCTCCGCGCGCAAGTCGAAATCCGATCCTATCTCCTGCTCCTTCCCGCGTTCGGTATAGCCGATATGCACAAATAAGGGCGGCGATTGATCTTCCGGTTCGATGACAAAACTGTACTCTTTTGCTTTCAGAATGAGAAAGCCAGCATCACCCTTGTTTACTGCCTGTTTATCGTTAGCCGTTGAATCACTGCGAACACAGAGGTCCGCGAATCTCGACTCCAGCGTGTGGCTATCTTCAACTACCGCGAAGCGCGGCCCACTGGTCCAGCAGTTTTCTTTTATACCATTCAGAAATTCTTGATGGTCGGGCATACCATCAGCCAGCGCATCCGGAGGCATCCGCGCCACCTGTACGTTTGTCACGAAGGTGTAGGTTGACGAACTGCCGCGGCGGAAAAATGACAAATAATGGTCGTTGCCGTCGACGTCGTGGGTGTAAACCCAGCCGTCCTGCTGCGGTATACCGATTGATATACCAGGCAGTTCGACACGCTGCCCGGGTTCGAGTGTCTTGACGCCTTGCGTCGTGCACGCGCTGACAAAAATGCCGATCGCCAGGCTCAGACTGAACTTCAGCCATTTGACTGATTTGCGTTCATTCATGTCCAGCCCCCTTTGCCATCACAGGCGTTGCGGCCAGCAGGCAAACAGACGCGCTAACGTGTTCATTTTCCGGGCTCGTCCCATGACTGTCCGTGCGTTGTTGCCGTGTGAAACCCGGCGGCCCGGCGATCTTGGGTCCTTCGTGGCGTCGCAGAAGGCGTCGCGGAGGAAGCGAGGACCCGTGGCTTTGCGTCGATAGCTTTCGC
>PKUM01000064.1 GCA_002868855.1 Chromatiales bacterium
AGAATATAAATTTCTCCGCTGACGCCGTCCTTGCCCCATTCGATATCCATCGGTCGGCCGTAGTGATCCTCGATCAGCAGGGCCTGTTTCGACAGCGCCACGATGTCTTCGTCGGTCAGGCAGAACCGGTGCTGATCTGCCGGGTCAACCTCGATTTGCTTCACCGTGTCCGAATCCGCGGCATCTTCGTTGTAGACCATCTGGATGGCCTTCGTTCCGAGTGTGCGCCGTAGCACCGGGTAGTGACCGTCTCGCAACGCGCGCTTGGAAACATAAAATTCGTCGGGATTCACCGCTCCCTGAACCACGGTTTCGCCGAGGCCGTAGGAGGCGGTTATGAAAACCACTTCGCGGAAACCGGAATCCGTGTCCAGCGTGAACATGACGCCACTGGTGCCCTTGTCGCTGCGGACCATGTGCTGGATTCCGGTCGACAATGCTACCTGATGGTGATCGAAGCCCTGGTGGACCCGGTAGGCGATCGCGCGATCGTTGAAAAGCGAGGCGAAAACCTCGTGGATCGCCGCGACGATGTTGGCAAAACCCCTGACGTTAAGCAGAGTTTCCTGTTGCCCCGCAAAAGAGGCGTCCGGGAGATCCTCCGCGGTGGCCGATGAACGCACGGCTACGGCAATATCGGCACCCCCTGACATCTGGTCCCACGCAGTGCGGAGATCCTCGTGCAAGCGAGCAGGCAATGGGGTATCCATGATCCACTCGCGGATGAGGGCGCCCGTGCGCGAGAGTTCTTCCACATCGTCGACATCGAGTTCCGCGAGCGCAGTGTCGATTCTCTCGCGGAGCCCGTCGGTCGCAAGAAAGTCGCGATAGGCAAGAGATGTCGTCGCAAATCCTCCGGGAACCTGGACCCCGGAAGCGGTCAGGTGACTGATCATTTCACCGAGTGAGGCGTTCTTGCCGCCAACGGTATCGACATCGCCCATGCCGAGTTCGTCGAGAGGAAGGATGTATGCGCCCACTTGCTAACCCCTTGTTTTCCAGTATCGAAGGTGTTAAACCGCCGCCTGATACACAAACAAGGCATTATACCGACTGCAATGAGCCAGCGAACCGTATTTTTCATATCCGACGAGACAGGCGTCACCGCCGAGACCCTGGGTCACAGCTTGCTGACCCAGTTCGAAGGGGTGACGTTCAGGCAGGTAACCTTGCCTTTTCTCTCCAGCCCACAGAAAGCCCAGGAAGCGGTAGACAGGATCAATCTCACAGCCGAGCTGGAGGGCGTACGTCCGATCATCTTCAGTACCCTGGTCAATGACGATCTGCGGGTGCTGTTTCAAAACAGTAACGGTCTTTATCTCGATTTCTTCGATGCATTCCTCGCGCCACTGGAAAAGGAACTGGAGCAGCGCTCCAGCCACGCGGCCGGGCGGGCTCACGGTATGAGCAATTTGCAAAAATACAATCAACGCATCGATGCCACCAACTTTGCCCTGGCCAGTGACGATGGAGGTAGTAACCGCGACTATGACCGTGCCGATCTGGTGCTGGTCGGGGTTTCACGCTCGGGCAAGACCCCGACCTGTCTGTATCTTGCACTGCAATATGGAATCTATGCTGCGAATTATCCATTGGCGGACGATGATTTCGAACGCGGCGACCTGCCGGCCGTCCTGAAGCCGGTGAAGGAAAAACTGTACGGCCTGACGATATCGGCGGAGCGCCTGCAGCAGATCCGCAAGGAGCGGCGTGCGGACGGCCGTTATGCGACGATCCAGCAGGTTCGTTTCGAGCTCCGCGAGGCGGAGAAGCTGTTCCGTCGCCTGGGTATCCCTTTTCTCGATACGACGCAAAGCTCAATCGAGGAAATCGCCAGTACGATCCTCGACAAAACGGCAATTGAGAGACGCGTCAGGCCCTGAAAACACGTCGCTTTTCAAAGGCTAATTTTGTGAGCATTGTCAGATACTTCGGTTAGCATGCGTGTGCTATATTCGGACTATGCTCACCGACAGTCGCATAGTGTTGCCGCGTCCCACCCGTCCGCTCACCTTCACCGGGCTGATGACGCTTTACGAAAGCAACTACGTTCGACTTGGCTGGCTGGTTCCGGACCTGCAAAGCCTTGACGCGCAGCGTGTCTCCAGCCCGGATGCGGATCTGCCGCTGCACGCCCGCTTGCTGGACCGCGCGCGATATACGACGACCATTCATCTCACCTATTTTTTTGCGGATGAGTCCGGGCGGGTGGCCGATCCGGATCTGACTGTGCGGGTGTACCACGATGCGCGTCTGGCAGAGGCCATGTGTTGCGCCGGCCATCATCGTCACCATGCCCTCAAGGATTGCGTGACACCGGCCGGCAACGAACTGGGTCTGCGTTGGGCGCGCAACACGATGCTGAACAAGTGGCTTGAATACTGCGTCGATCTGGGGCACGAACTCGGATCGAATACAGAGATTCACGCGCTATCGGCCTGAAGGCCAGCGCGGTTCCGGACTGACGGCGATGAAAGACGCAAAGGAGCTGACCGGGGAACTGCCAATCCTGGGACCGCGTTCGAAAAAGAGAGAGGACGAACGTCTCCTTACGCTTTACTGGAACAGGGCAGAACTAAAAAAGGAATTCCGCAAACTCCGGGACCAGAATTATGCGCTAATCAGGAAGCTCGAGAGCAAAGACGAAAGCCGGCAATTGCTGCAGCAGCGTATCGAATCGCTCGAGACTCTGCTGGCAAACCCCGAGGCCGGGTTCAACGCTATCGTATTTTTTCAATTGCGTTTCGTGTGGCGCACTTGCCGCGCCGAACTGGAGAAATTTTCTGCCCAGTTGCTGAGCCAGCAGTTACAGCGCGCACGTCGTGCGCAATTGATGCGGTTCAACCAGGAGCGCGCCGGCAAGGTCGAGCTACTGCGCGGCGAGATCCAGGAACAACGCCAGCTTTTGCACCAGGCAGGCGCGGAAAGACAGACCCTCGAGGGCGAAATCGCAAGTCTGACGGGATTCTGGAATCATTCGCGCCGCCGCAAGCGCAAGGTCAGGGTCGAGGAACTGAGCGCGGCTGTGGAGGGGTACTCGTCCGCAATTGAGCAGTTGATTGAGGAAAAGACCGCGCTGGAGCAGGCGCAGGCCCCTGAAACCGATTCCACTTCGGTTGCGGCACGCCGCTTGATTAATCTCGCGGTGATCGCATTGGCACAGCAACATTTCGATTATTTCGATGAAAAGGGTCTTGCAAGACTCGCTCACGAGGCGATGATTAAACCCATCGAGGAAATCAAATACGGTCATCGCGCGGACTGCATCCGATATATCGAGGAAATTCCGAAAGCAATCGCAAAGATGAACTCCGACGCCGGGCTTTCCGATGTTTTGCGTCAGCGCACGGCCGCACTTAGAGGTGCGGCGCAATACAAATCAGAGGGCGACACAGTGCCGCGTCCCGAGTCGATTAATGCGGTGCTGCAACACAAGATTGCGACATCCGGCGTGCCGACCGTGGGAGAACCGGTCAACGTCCTTGCCAGTGATTTTTGGGATGTCTGTGCGGCGATGACGCCCTAGTCGATTCAACCAGCTCTTGCCGCAGCCTTCCCGCCCTGCCTGGCTGTGCGCATGACCTTCCTGCCCCAGCGGCTCAGACCGTCCAGCCAAAGATAGAAGCTGGGCACGACCAGCAACGAAACAACCGTGGAAAATGCCAGGCCGCCAATGATTGCCCGCGCCATCGGGAAGTAGGGGGGGCCGTCGCCTCCGACCTGGGTGGTGCCGACTGCCAGCGGGCTAAGCCCGAGAATGGTGGTTGCCACGGTCATCAGGATCGGTCGTAGCCGGTCGCGGCCTGCCTCGATGACAGCCTCTTTGCGCTCCATGCCCTCGCGTCGCAGATTGTTGATATGGTCCACGAGCACAATGCCGTTGTTTACGACCACCCCGATCAGAATCATGATGCCGATCGAGGCCATGAAGGAAAAAGTCGTACCGGTCAGGAAGAAGAACCAGAAAACCCCGATGATGGAAAACAAAATCGAGAAAATGATCGACATCGGATAAAGGACCGATTCGAACAGAGCGGCCATGACGATAAATATCATTGCGATTCCGAGCAAAATATTCTGCGCCATGATCTGTTGCGTCTCGTCCTGGCGTTCGAAGCCGCGGCCGAACTTCCAGCTATAGCCGGGCGGCAATTCAAACTGTTCCATCAGTTCTTCCACCGCCGGCTTGACCTCATCGAGGGAGCTGTCCTTCGCGAGGTTGGCATTGATTACGACAGCGGTCTGCCGATCGACCCGCTGAATGGTCTGCGGCGCGCGCTCAATTTTGAAACTGGCGACACTGGCCAGCCGGACCCGTCGTCCGTCCGGTGTGTAAAGCGGCAGATCCGCGAGCTGTTCAATACTCTGTTGATCGGACTCGCGAAATGCGAGACGGACCGCGATCTCATTGTCCTTGCCACGAAACTCACGCAGATAATCGCCGCGCATGGCCGTCGCAATCGAGTTGGCGATTTGCTCTGTTGACAAGCCAAGCTGAGTCGCACGAATCCTGTCCACGCTTACTCGTATTTCACGTTCGCCCGCGGTCGAGTCGCTGCGCAGACTTTGCAATTCGTCGATCGTAGACAGGATTCTTATCAGTTCGGCGCTGATGCCGGTCAGTTGTTCTGTTGAATCACCGCTGACCTGGAGCGAAAACGACTCGCCACCGCCACCATCCTGCTCGAAGCTGAAGCTCGGTTTGCCGATGACGATTTCCGGAAGATTCTCTTCGATGAACTCGATGATATCTTCGGTCGCCATGGTCGCATCGCTTTCATCGCTCAGCAGTATCGTGGACTCGCCGCGACCGGTATCGAAATAGCTATAGACGGAAACGATGTCGAGCCGCTCTTTGTTTTCAAAAAGAAACGCCTCGACTTTGTTGACGGTGCTCTCGATTTGCTCGAGCGGATACTCGCCCTCGATGTGGTAGGGCATAAACAGACGGCGTTGAAAGTCCTGGGGCCAGGTATCGAACTTCACCATTTTCATGGGAATCATCGTCGAGCCGATGACCAGCACGATGCCGAGCAAAGTCCACCACGGATGGCGCAGCGTCCATTGCAGTGCACCGACATATCGATCTGTCAGACGCGTCATCATCGCACCGGGTTTGGGTGTCGGCGGAGCGGGCACCCGACTCGCCAGCATCGGGACCAGGGTTTGCGCGATCATCAGGCTCGCGATCAGCGCTACTACGATAGTCAGTGCTACGTGGCCGAGAAAGACCGTGATATCGGCTTTTTGCCCGAACAGCATCGGCGCGAATACGATAATCGAAGTAGCGGTACCCGCGACCACAGCGAGGCCGACTTCCTGCACACCCAGCAGTGTGGCCTTGACCGGTTCCTCAGGCATTTCCTGCCGATAACGGAAAATACTCTCGGTAACGACGACGGCATTGTCGACGAGCATGCCCACGGCAAGCATCAATCCCATCATAGAGAGAATGTTCAGCGAGAGGCCGAAAAAGTACATCGCCGCCAATGTGATCAGCAAAGAAAAAGGAACTGCCGCGGTAACGATCAGGGTAGTGCTGAGTTGACGCAAAAACAGGTACAGCACGATGATCGCGAGAAGCGCGCCGATCAGACCGGCGTTGAGGAGATCGGACAACGAGTCACGTACTCCTTGCGCCTGGTTATCGAGATCAAAAATCCGGATACCCTGCATTTGCGGCAGTTCCCCGATTTTCGCGACTTCGTCTTTGACCCGGTCGGCGACCGCGACCATGTTGGCGCCGGTCGCCTTGTAGACATTCAGGCCAATGGCATAGCGGCCATCGAGGTGGCGGCCATAATTCCTCTCCGGGCTCAGAAGTTCTACTTGTGCAATGTCGCCAAGTCGAAGGTTGCCGTCATCGATGATCGTGTTGCGAATGTCGTCGAGCGAGGTGAATTCGCCTTTGGGCCGCACGTTGAAGCGCTGCCCCCCTTCGGTAATCCGGCCGGCGCTTACCGCAAAATTGCTTTTCTCGAGAAGTACCTTGAGAGCGGGCAGGTCAATGCCATGCGCAGCAACCCTGTCGGCGTCGAGAAGTATTCGGATTTCACGCGGCTCCACACCCTGGAGTTCGACCCGGGATACTCCCTCAAGACGTTCAATTCGGCGTTTGAGATGCCGATCGAGCAATTCATAGGCGTTGGAAAGATCGCGATCACTGGAAATTCGCAAAACCAGAATCGGTTGATCGCTGGTGGATCCTGTAAATACGAGAATTCGTTGCAGGTCTTCCGGCAATTCGTGACGAATCGAATCGATTTTGACCCGTGCATCGATTCCCTTTGTTGAGACTTCCTCATCCCAACTGAAGAACAACCTGATTTCAGCCTGATTGTCGCGCGAAAACGAGTCCATCCGCTCGACACCCGATAATGTCGCAAGTGCTTCCTCGATTGGGCGCGTAATCCGCTGTTCCACTTCCTCGGGGCTCGATCCCGCGTAAGGGACCTGGATGAAGATGCCCGGAAACTCGATGTCGGGCATGTACTCAAGCGGCAGTAAGCGCGATGCGATCAGGCCGACCGCGGCCATCGCGACGAAAAACATGACCGTAGTGACCGGTCTGCGCATCGCAATTTCGGTATGCCGCATCTTGCTCTCCGTTATGCGTTGGCCGACGACGTGGCTGCCGCCGGAGCTGGCTGCCACCGTTTGCGATCGAGCAGGGAGTAAACGACGGGTATGACGACAAGGGTCAAAAACGTGGAAGTAAGCAGCCCGCCAATTACCGTTATCGCCATTGGTGTGCGTACTTCGGCTCCCTCGCCGACCCCGATAGCCATCGGCAACAGGCCAAGGATAGTCGTTGTGGTGGTCATAAGAATCGGCCGCAATCGGACTTTGCCCGCTTCCATTATTGCAGCGTGTTTTTCCATCCCGTTAGCTCGCAGCTGATTGATTAGATCGATCAATACAATGGCATTGTTCACGACGATGCCGGCGAGCATGATGACCCCGATAAATGCGACGACATTGATTGAAGTGCCGGTCAGATACAGCGCAAGTACCGCACCGACCAATGCGAGCGGGATCGTAAAGAGGATAACGAATGGATGGAGCAGTGACTCGAACTGCGACGCCATGACCAGATAGACGAGGAAGATGGCCAGCGTCAACGCGAATTTCATTGAACGGAAAGACTCCTCCATTTCTTCGCTCTGACCGGTGACCATGGCGCCAACGCCGCTCGGCATCGGCACAGAATCGAGAATTCTCTCCACCTCCAGTACCGCGGCACCGAGATCGCCGTACGCGAGGTCTGCGCTGATGATTGCAACGCGCTCCTGGTTAACGCGTCGGATCTCCGCCGGTCCGCGAGCGATCCCAACGTCGGCAACGGCCTCGAGCGGCACCGGTCGATTGCTGCTCGGGTTAATAATCAATTGCCTTATTTCCTCCACAGATGCTTCCCGGTTATCGACACTGCGTACCAACACGTCGATCTTGCGATCACGCCAGGTATAGCGGGTGGCGAGCTCGCCGCGGACATTGGCCACAACCCGGTCGGCCACGTCACGAACAGCGAGGCCCAGTCTCGCCGCACGCTCCTGGTCAAACACGATCTGGATTTCCGGGTTGCCTTCCTCAACCGTGGTCTTGATGTCTGTAAATCGGCCGGCGGCCTCCAGCGCAGTCACGATTCGGTTGTTCACGGCCTCCAGTTGCGCGAGGTCGTAGCCGGTAACTTCAATCTGCAGCGGACTGGCAAAGCTGAACAGGGCAGGGCGGCTAAACTCGAATTGCACCCCGGGTTGCCGGGAGAGCGCCTCGCGCATGCTGTTGATGACTCGCGATTCGGCGGCGCGGTCAGAACCGGGTTTGAGAGTGATGCTCAATGTCCCGGTATGTTCCCCTGCATCCACCGGCGTGGCGTCGAGGCGGTTGCCGGTTCCCGCAACCGCGTATGACATTGCCACTTCGTTCATCATGGCTGCGGCGTTTCGGGTTTCCTGCAGCGCAGCGTCGGTATCGGCGAGCGGCGTGCCCGGGGTCAGCCATAGATTGGCATTGAATTCGCCCTGAGAAAGCTGAGGAATCAACTCTGTGCCGAGCCGCGGAATCAGTGACATCGTTGCGGCAAAAATCACCAGGGCTACTACCACAACCAGTAATCGATGATTTAGCGACCAGCGCAGTATTGCGGGATAGATCGCTGCCAGCGCATTGTACAGACCCTGGAGCACCTTCGAAGGAAGCCACATCAGGATTCGTCCGAGCCAGCCAAACACGGACAGCGCGCGACCGGTCCAGCGGACAAAAAATGCCACAGCCCGCGTAAGCCGCCCGGGTGCGCTCGAGTCGGCCGAGTCCGCATAGCGCTCTCCCGATCCCAGCGATGCCAGCATAGGTATCAAAGTCAGCGCCACGATCAGCGAAAATACGAGTGCGAAAGTGACGGTCAAGGCCTGGTCGCGGAACAGTTGTCCGGCAATGCCACTGACAAACACCATCGGGAAAAAGACCGCGATTGTCGTCAGAGTAGCGGCGGTTACAGCGGTGGCGACCTCGCTGGTTCCGTTGCGCGCGGCCTCGAGAATAGACTCGCCTTGCTCGCGTTTGCGGACGATGTTCTCCAGAACGACAATGGAGTTGTCAACCAGCATGCCGACTGCCAGTGCGATCCCGCCGAGCGACATGATGTTGAGCGTAATGTCACTCGAATACATCAGCACGAAAGTGCCTATTACCGAGACCGGAATCGTAATACCGATAATCGTGGTCGCACGCGAGTCACGCAGGAATCCGTAAAGCACGATGACGGCGAGTATGCCGCCGATAAGGGCTGCATTTGTAACGTCACTGATCGCCGAGCCGATAAACTTTGCCTGATCGTAGACCTTCACCAGGGTGACGCCGTCCGGCAGCGTCTCCTCGACTTCGTCGAGTCTTCGCTGAATTCGTTGCGCCACCTGCACGGTATTTGCATCGCCTTCCTTGTAAACTGCCAACTCGACGGATTCGTTGCCGTCAATTCGAGTGATCGCCTCGCGTTCCTTGTAGCCGCTTTCTACTGTTGCGACGTCGCGCAAATAGACCGGACGATCATCCGGTGTCGCGATGATCGTATTCCCGATTTCGCCAACTGACTGGTACTCGTTGATGGTTCGAACAAGGAACCGTTGGCTACCCTCTTCGAGACGGCCGCCGGATAAATTGACGTTTTCCGCCCGTATTCGCTGCGCAACCATTGGCACAGTCAGTCCGAGCTGCGCCAGCTTCTTCTGATCGACGGTAATTTGAATCTCGTCTTCAAAGCCGCCGCTTATCTTGACCGCGGCAGTACCTTCTACCGCTTCGAAATCGGTCTTGAGCCGGTCTTCGGCGAAGCGCCGCAGGTATTTCAAACGGGATTCACCAGCGTCGGCGTCCTCCTTCGGCACCAGCGCCATGCGCATGATGGGTTCGCTCGACGGGTCGAACCGCAGCAGTAACGGCCGCGACGCCTCCAGAGGTAACTCCAGCAAGTCGAGTTTTTCCCGGACATCGACTCCGGCGATGTCCATATCTGTACCCCAGACGAATTCGAGTACGACATCCGACTGTCCAGAGCGCGAAACCGAGCGCACCAGTCGCACGTTCTTGATTACGCCAACCGCTTCTTCGATCGGTTTCGTCAGCAAGTTTTCTATTTCCAGCGGGGCGCCGCCGGTGAGCTCGGTGCGAACGGTGAGAGTGGGGTAGGAGAGGTCCGGCAACAGGTTCAATTTCAGCCTGGACAATGAAACAGCGCCAAACAGCAGGATCGCGACCACGAACATTGCGATCGTTACGCGTCTCTCGGTAGCAATATCGACAAGTCGCATTATTGATTACTCCGTTGCCGCGCGGCTCTACTCTGACTGTGCCGGCAAGCTGGCGGTGCTGGCGCCGTCGGCGTTGACGACTTCGACCCGGGTCCCGTCGCGGAGTCCTGTTTGTCCGACTACGACAATTCGTTCTGTCCCGGTAAGCCCATCCAGGACTTCGACTCTCGCTCCACTGCTAAAGCCCAATGCAACTACCTGCCGTCGCACAACGTCGTCCTCGACTACGAATACAGCCGGTTCATCGTCGCTGCCCACTACCGCGCTGCGCGGCAGCTGCAGGGCGTTGGCATGCATGTCGTAGACGATATTGATACGTCCGAACATGCCGGGCTTGAGCTGGCCCGACTGATCCGGCACCTCGATGGTCACCTTGAACGTGCCGGTTGCCGCATCGATAACCGGACTGACTCGCGCCACGACGCCATCGAACTGCTTGCTCTTCAGCGCATCAACCAGGATCGTTGCGTTCTGGCCTGCCTGCAACCGTCGATAATCGCGTTCCGGAACATGCAGATAAATAATTAGCGGGTCGAGGTCAGTAACCTTGAAGGTCGCATCGTTGGGATCGATGGTATTGCCGACTTTGATGTACCGTTCCGAAACGACACCATCGATTGGAGCACGTATGTCGGTATAGGATAATTCCAGCTGCGCCAGTTCGTTGGTGGCGCGCAATGCCTGCAGGTCGTATTTGATATTTTCGAAAGCGCCGGGGCTGACCAGGCCTTTCTGATGTAGTTCGACGTTGCGGTCGTATTCGCGCTGGAGCTTGTTCATGTTGGCGATCGATTGCTGCAGTTCCAACCGTAGCCTGTCGCCATCCAGGCGTGCGAGGATCTGACCGGATTTGACGACGTCTCCTTCCTCAAC
The DNA here is from genome assembly GCA_002868855.1 of Chromatiales bacterium. GTDB lineage: Bacteria > Pseudomonadota > Gammaproteobacteria > Steroidobacterales > BM003 > BM003. The sequence goes on from PKUM01000064.1 coordinate 10,683, forward strand.
CAGCAGTTCCCTGACCTCGCCGCCGACTTTGGCCTCGACCATCGCCTCTCCGAAAGCCTCGATGGAGGCGGTGCCCGAGTAAACGGCATAGACGTCCCCGCGCTGCAGCGTCGCTATTTCCACCGGAATTGCCTGTTCTTCTTCTTCCTTTTCCGTATCCGGGTTATTGGCGCCTTCCTCTCCGGGTTTGGCGCAACCGGTGACAACAAACAGCAAGGAAAGTAGCAGGATTGTTATTCGGTTCTGGCTGATCACTTGCTTTCTCAAACCCCCAAAATATGAAATGTCACATTGCTCAGGCTTCAGGACGTTGTGCACTCGCGATTGCCGCAATTCGGGTGCCGTCACGCAGCCCCTGTTGCCCTTTAACGACAAGACGCTCTCCGTCACGCAGACCTGAAGTGATTTCGATCCATTCCTCAGACCGTAGACCGGTGGTGACGATTCGGCCAGTTACCTTGTCGTTTTCAACCACCCAGACTCGTGCTTCACCGTCTTCCTCATCTAGCGCTTCGCGTGGCACGAGCAACGTATCGGCATGCGTGTCGTAGACCATCCCCAGGCGAACGAACATGCCCGGCCGCAGTGCGGCTGAAGGGTCGGCGACAGTAACTGTCAGTTTAGCGGTTCCGGTTGTTGCATCGACTATCGGGCTGACTCTTGCAATTCGTCCCGCGTATTCGTTGCCGGGTAATGCGTCGGCGCGGATCGCGACGCCCTGGTCAGCCGCGAATTTGCCCAGCTCTGCCTGCGGAACGTGAATGTATGCAACGAGTTTTTGGGTATTGGTGACGACGAATAACTGTTCTCCCTCGACCAGGCGATTGCCGGTCTTGACCAGTCTCTCGCTGACGATGCCACTAATCGGAGCTCTGACCTCGGCGTAGCTGAGTTCGAGCATTGCCAGCTTATAAGCGGCTGTAGCCGCGTCCACCTGGAAACTGAGGTCCTCATAGTCGCGCGGGCTGACCAGCCCACGTTCATGGAGTTGCAGGTTGCGTTTGTATTCCTGGCGCAGTTTTTCCAGTTCGGCGCGTGCCTGGGTGGCTCGCAGCGACAGGCGCGAGGCCTCGAGGCGGGCGAGAACCTGGCCGGCCTCGACGGTATCGCCTTCCTCGACGAGAAGCTCGCGGATTTCGCCCTCGATTCGGGCTACCACCCGGGCGCGTTCCAGCGCTTCGATATTTCCGGTGGCCGCGTAAACTGCGTGGATGGGTCCTATATGAGCGTAATCGACTACTACAGGAAGCGGGGTCGATTCCCTGGCGGCGTTAGCGGCTTCGACCGTATCGGCCTGACCCGTACCGCAACCAGAGATTATCGGCATTGCGGCCGACGTCAGCAGCGCGACAATAGTCCATGCCCGGTTCATGCATCCCTCCCATCCAGCTGACTGGTGCTACACAAATCTAGTGTTGTAGTTAAGTATAACACCCATATAGTAAAAAACAATCTCGCCGGGGTCGTTTTTCCAGGAGTCGTTCAATGCCCACCTGCAGCGTGGGACAGTCACACAGGAGAAAAGTTCATGGAAGGGAAGCGGGAGTCGCCGCGGCGACTCCCACCGACATGTCAATTCAGCGCGGACTCGGTTTTGCGCTGTAATCGGGCCGCGATTTCGATATCTGCCATATCGACAACGATTTCCGCTGCCTCGTCCAGGATGAAATCCGGACCTTCTTCTTTGTCTAGATCCTCTACGCTGGCGAGGGGCTCGAGACCCTGCGCCAATCGGCGTTCGTTTTCACGTGAGAGTTGCTCGAGTCGAAATTTCTCGCGCTCGGCCTCACGCTTCTCACGATTCAAAGACACCGACACCCTCTCCCGGGCATGTTGCACGGCTGCGATATCGCCGCGCAGAAAGTCGAAGTCCGGGTTGCCCTGCTGCCGCTGCACGTGGCGTTGCTCCAGCGCAGGGATCGGGCCATAGGCGAACTGGTTGCCGGTAAAATCGGTCGCAGCAATCTGGTCCCACGGCAAGGCGGTGTCGCGTGTGCTTTCGCCCACCAGCGAACTGTCAATCGAAGAGGGCAGCGGAATGTCCGGTTCAACGCCGCGATGTTGCGTGCTGTTGCCGGTGACCCGGTAGTATTTGCCGATTGTCAGTGTCAGCTGGCCAAACCCGGGATTTGGCGCTCTCTTGTAGCGGTCGAGCGGAAACAGATTCTGGACTGTGCCTTTGCCGAAAGTCTGCTGGCCAACCACGATACCTCGGCCGTAATCCTGGATCGCCGCCGCGAAAATTTCGGAGGCCGACGCGCTGTATCGGTCCACCAGAACAACCAGCGGCCCGTTGTACGCAATAGTGGGGTCCTTATCGGTAAGCACTTCGATGCGGCCATTTGACTGTCGTAACTGTACGACCGGCCCATCCGGGATGAAGAGTCCGGACAGCGCACGGGCCTCGGCAAGATGGCCACCACCGTTGCCGCGAAGGTCCATGACGAGACCATCCACACCTTCTTCCTCGAGCTCGGCGATCAACTTCCGAACATCGCGGGTGGTACTGGTGTAGTCCTCCTCGCCGGCAATCATTGCCTGGTAATCCATATAGAAACTCGGCACCTCAACGACGCCGATAGTCCAGTCGCGGCCATCGCGATCGATCGTGACTGTCTTCTTTTGTGCAGCTTGCGCCTCGAGTTTAATTTTGTCCCGGGTCAGATCCAGCGCGAATTCCTCGGAACCAGGCGCGGCGCCCGATGGAAGAATTTGCAGCCGCACACTGCTGCCGCCGGGACCGCGGATGAGTTCGACCACGTCGTCGAGTCGCCAGCCGACGACATCGACGATTTCGGCTTCCGGTCCCTGGCCTACACCGATGATGCGATCATTCGGTTTTAGCGTGCCATCAAGAGCCGCCGGGCCGCCGGGAATAATGCCCATAATCGTAACGTGCTCGTCCTGCAACTGCAGGGATGCGCCGATGCCATCGTAAGACAGGCTCATCTGAATCCGGTATTCCTCAGAATTGCGCGGCGACATGTAGCTCGAGTGGGGGTCGAGCGTGTGCGTATAAGCGTTCATGAAGATTTCGAAAACGTCGTCATGCTTGATCTGGTTCACCCGCGTCAGCACACGGTCATAGCGTTTCTGCAGGATTTCTAGGGTCTCGTCCCATTCCTTGCCTGCGAGTGTCAGTCCCAATGCATCGTTCTTGACCCGCTTGCGCCACATATCGTCGAGCTGGGCGCGATCCGCGGCCCACGGCATATCGGAACGGTCGAATACGTAGTCTTCG
>PKUM01000273.1 GCA_002868855.1 Chromatiales bacterium
GATAGAGTCCTTGCCGCAGCAGAGCAAGATGTTCGGTTTGCCCCCCGCGCGCGCGTTTCAGCCCGACAGGTGGCTGGCGGAAGGCGACACAGTGGAGGTAGGCAAGGTAGGTCTGGAGGTCCTGCACTGCCCGGGGCACACGCCGGGCCATGTTGTTTTCCATGCTCCGGCACAACGTGTGCTTTGGGTTGGCGATGTGCTGTTCCAGGGCTCGATAGGACGTACGGATTTTCCACGCGGGGATATGCCGACGCTGCTGCAGTCGATCCGCACCCGGTTGCTCGTGCTGGATGACGCGACGCGCTTCGTGCCCGGGCACGGGCCAATGTCGTCGATCGGCCGCGAGCGGCGGTCTAATCCGTTCCTGCAAGACCTGGTGACGACCGGATAGGAGACAACGATGGACCTGGACCGCCTCGCCAATATTGCTGAAATTTTCGGCGTACTGCTCGTTGTCGGGGGTTTCGGATTTGCGATCGTTCAGCTGGCGGCGATTCGCCGCCAGCGCAGGGAGATCGCGGCGATCGAGCTGCTGAAGTCTTTTGAGAGTCCGGAATTCGCCCGCGCGATCCGTCTCCTGCTGACGCTCCCGGAAAACGCGACGGCCGAGCAGTTGCGCAGCGCCGGCGGCGACGTCGAAGACGCGGCCATGCAGGTGAGCCTGACCCTCGAGGGAGTCGCGATCATGGTGCATCGACGGATCGTCGATATCGACATGGTTTGGGAACTGATGGGGGGACTGGTGCTTGCGGTTTGGGCCCGTATCGGCCTTCTCGCGGAGGCAATTCGCAAGGACCATAAACGGGACAAATTCTGCGAATGGCTGCAGTGGCTCGCTGCCCGGCTCATGGATGTCGAGAAAGAACGCGGATCGCAGCCGGCTTTTGCGCGCTACCGTGACTGGAGGCCGTAACCCGGGGCATCGTTTTCCCGGGCTCGTTACTTCTCAGCGGCGGCTGATCGCCACCGCGACCATGTCCATGCCCGGGTTTGCGTCCGATAGCCCCGCATTGGAGGTGTGCTGAATTCTCAGCGCAACGCGCCAGTTGTCGAAGCGCCGCCCCAGTACCAGCGCCGAGGTGAACTGGAAGTGCGAGCCCATATCTTCCCCATCGTAATGGGTACGGCTGAGCAGAGTCGGGTTGATCGAGAATTCGACGAATATCCGCGAACCGCCGATATCGTCGAAGCCCCAGATCGGTCCTCCGGAAATCAGTGCCGCCCAGTCTCCGTTCGCATAAATCGTGCCGACCGCCAGCTCGCTTCGCTTGCTGCCGAGAAACCGGATTGGCGGCAGATCGTAGGCCAGAACGCCTGCCCAAGTGGAATCGAACTTCTGCACGGCATAGGCAAGACGGAATTCGTCGGGGACAATTTCGTTGTCCCGGGCGCTTGCATTGGCGTGCCCGATTATCGATAAAAATGCGGCTATGCCGAGCCTGCCGACGCCCTGCATCAGAGCGGGACGAAGGAAATTGAGATGCCTGACAATGAAGTTCATGCCAACTCCCCGAAACATCGTCTGCCGGCGCCATGGTGCACAGGGGAATAAAGTCATTGCAGTCCCCTGAATCTTCGAGAGGTTATGCTATATTGCGCACAACATTGACCGGCGTAAGCGATTGAGTACAGCTCACTACGCGGGCGACAATAACAGAGAGGAATCCGGCAAGCATGTTCCGAGGGCGAATTGATACGGCGGCGATGCTAAAGAGCCTCCTCGTGTTGCTGGCCGGATTTACCAGTGTTGGTGTGCTGGCGCAGGAAGCGCCCAAAGACACCTACCCCTATCCGATAAAAGACCCCTTCACCGCGACCGTCATTACCACGCCTGAGCCGCTGCGTTACCCGTTGCCGCCGATCGATGATGTCCCGGCGAAGCTCCGGGTAGTCGAGGTGCTGGATCGCAAACCGCCGGATAACTTCTGGTACATGGGTGGTTTGAACTATACGTTTATCTCGGCCGGACGCCGCGTCGCGCCGCTGATCTTTGTCATTGCCGGTACCGGTGCCGGCCACGACGGGTCGAGCACACTTACTTTGGCGCGTGCTTTCCATCAGGCCGGAATGCACGTCATTACGATGTCGTCGCCGACTTACTCCAACTTTATCGTCAGCGCCTCGTCCAACGGGGTGCCGGGCCTGCCCGACGACGATTCGGTGGATCTCTACCGGGCGATGCAAGCCGCGTACGAGCGCGAAAAAAAGCGTATCAAGGTCTCTGAGTTTTACGTTACCGGCTACAGCCTGGGCGGGATGCA
>PKUM01000212.1 GCA_002868855.1 Chromatiales bacterium
AATGCGCCAACACCGTTCAACTATAGTCGGGGCTATCCGGCGCGACCGCCGCGCCCGGATTGCACAAGCTCAGGCGACCGCGCGCGTCCTCACCGGCGTCGAGGCTGCGTGGATTGGCGGGGCGGTGCAACGACAACGGGCAGGCGGCGGTTGACCCCCGCACGGCCACGGATACTAATCCGGGTTCCGGTGGCACCGACGCCTGTTTAGAATGTGACGCTGACCGTTAATCGAAACCCAAAAAGGACGTCTACATTGGCTGACGAACGCCCATTCCCCTTGCCGTTGCCGTGGTCGTGGCGACGCATTTCCCTGCGCCGACTGGAGGTGGACGATCTCGCCGCATTCCAGGCCTACCGCCGCGATCCAGAGGTCGCTCGCTACCAGGGCTGGAAAATCGTGGATGACGATGCCGCCCGCGCATTCCTTGCGGAAATGCGCACCGCGCCCATGTTCCTTCGCGATAAGTGGTTCCAACTCGGTATCGCATTACGCGAGACTCAGGAACTGATCGGCGATGTCGGGGTCTGCGTAGATGGCGAGAGATCAAGCGCCGAAATAGGCTTTACGGTAAACCCGCGGTTTCAGGGCCAGGGGTTGGCGTCGGAGGCGATTCAGGAGATCACGTCGCGAACCATGCAGTTTGGCGCAGTAGATAAAGTTGTAGCGCGGCCCGATGCACGAAACGAGCGTTCAATTCGACTTCTGGAGCGCATCGGCTTCGAACCCGAAGGCGAGGCGACCTTCCAGGATGAAGACGGCGAACAACGGGAGATCATTTACGCGCGCATACGTCCCAGGCAGAAAAAGCCCGCGCGCCGACGCTGAGCGCGGGCTTACGCGGATAGTGACGAATCGCGACTTCAGTGTCAGTGCCCGGTCCCAAACAACGCGTTTTGGTATTCATGCCTAGTCACCTGAGACTTACTCCCCTGGTGTCTCTGTGCGCCTTTGCGTTGCCGGCGATCGCCACCGACTGCGTGATCCTGCTGCACGGGCTCGCACGCACCACAGCTTCGATGGAGAAGGCGGCGGAGGCTTTCGCTGAGCAAGGGTACGCGGTCGTCAACATCGGTTATCCGTCGCGCGACCACCGGATTGAGGATCTGGCGCCGATAGCAATAGAGAGAGGTCTCGATGCCTGCCCCGATGAAGGCAAGATAAACTTCTATACGCATTCGCTCGGCGGCATACTCGTACGCTTTTATCTCGAGCACAACGAGATCGACCGACTCGGCCGGGTCGTAATGGTCGCCCCGCCAAATCGTGGCAGCCAGGTCGTTGACAATTTCAAGAGCATGCCCGGCTTCGGGGTTCTCAATGGCCCTGCTGGCGCACAACTCGGCACCGGCGCGAACAGCGTCCCGCTAAGCCTCGGCCCGGTAGAGTATCCGGTTGGCGTCGTTGCCGGCACCCAGACATTCAACCCGATTCTGTCGCAGTTCCTTCCCAACCCGGACGACGGCAAGGTCTCAGTCGAGAGCACGAAAATCGACGGGATGACCGACTTCATCGCACTGCCACACTCCCACCCGTTCATCATGAAAGCGCCCGACACGATCAGCCAGGCGATCGCATTCATCGAAACAGGAAGCTTCCTTCACGGCGTGGAAGCTGGCGCGGAATCGCAACCGCCGGACCAGCGCCTTAGACCGTAATCGGCGCAAAGAAAACCGATTTCGTAAAGAACCCTGATCAGTGATGCGGCAAGCGCACTGCGCGGTTGCCCGCGAACAGGAGCTCGTTTCGACAAGTTGTGCCGTTGTGCCGCACTCGGTGCATTAAAAATTGAGTCTCCACCACCTCCCCCGGGCCGCAAAAAAAGTGGGGTTTGTGCTGTGCTAACATCTTCGCGATTGTCCGCCGCGGTGTATCAAGTGCCTGACAGCCGCAATCGCCTAACGACGACATTGAACGGAGTTGCCATGGACCTGAGCTGGTTTTTGTTTTCCTTTAATGGCCGCATCAACAGAAAACCGTACTGGATTTTCCTTGTCCTCATGGTCGTGCTGCTCGCCGCCGTCGAGGGATTTACCGGTGACGTAAACACCGAGGAATTCAGTAGCGCAACCTATTTGGTGTCGCTGTTGTCCGTTTGGCCGACTCTGGCGGTTCAGGCCAAACGCTGGCATGACGTGGACCGTTCAGCGTGGTGGCTTTTGATAAACCTCGTGCCATTTATTGGTGGGATATGGGTGTTGATCGTATGTGGTTTCTTCCGCGGCACCAGTGGCATGAACAGATTTGGACCGGACCCACTCGGGAATGATACCGCGGCAGTGGACGTGTCCGGCCCAACCTGATGAGTTATCGTCCGTTTCGGCGCATTGGCGCGAGGATCGTTTTCTGAATGCTGAAACACCGGCTTTTCTCAAAATGCCACGCCTCTTTTTTGGCCGGCTCGTTACGGCAGAATCGCTAGGCGACCAAGTGCGTCGCGACCATCGCCGACTGCGGCGCGACAACTTTTTAGAGCGAATATTCCCGTGAAACTTTACGCATTACTTTACCCCCTTCTCGCCTGCATTCTGATTGGCTGTAGCACAGATAAACCCGCAGAGACACAAACCGACACGCAAGACGTTCCGCATATCGTTGGCGCCGATCGCGACTTGCATGGCTGCATCCGCTCCGCCGGTTACTCATGGTGTGCCCGCACAGAGCAATGCGAACGCCCGTGGGAACTCGCTGCAAAACACGGATTCGAAAACACTGCGGAGGCGTTTGCGACCTTTTGTGATGAGACGGACGACTAGATGATCCTCGCACGAGCCGGGCAGGGTTCACCGGCACTCGCATTCGCAACGTCAGAAACGCGGAATTTGTCCCGGCCTGCCTCAGACCCGGCGCTAAACGGCGCAGACCTTATTGCAATGATCTCCCGGGTTTGACGCATGAGTGAAACAAACCCGTTGCCGTTTGCCCTGATAGTCGTCGATGTGCAGCAGGGATTTGACGATAGCGTCCACTGGGGACCGCGCAATAACCCCGATTGCGAAACCAATATTGCCGTATTGATCGAAGCGTGGCGCGAACACCGGCAACCGGTGGTATTCGTACGTCACGATTCCACGGAACCGGACTCGCCGCTGCGCCCTGGCACACCCGGCAATGCATTCCAGCCGTTTCTGACCGGGACCCCGGATTTGCTGGTTTGCAAATCGGTGAACTCGGCATTCTATGGCGAACCGGATCTCCACGCGTGGCTGCAGCAGCGAGGCATTCGTGACATCGCCGTTTGCGGTATTACTACGAATCATTGCTGCGAGACCACCGCGCGAATGGCTGCGAATCTCGGGTACAACGTATATTTCGTGCTCGACGCGACTCATACCCATGACCGTCGCGCGCTCGACGGCACGACGCTGAAAGCGGATCACATTGCCACGGTCACTGCCGCGAACCTGCAGGATGAATTTGCCGAGGTCATTACAACGCAGGAAGCGGTCTACCTGGCAATCGCCTGACCGAGCAAACCTTCCGCAGCGCCGGGTCATCTAATTGGCTGCAATTTACCCTCAAGCCCGGCCACCGTCGTGCGCCCGCATGCCGCTACCGCCAGGCTCCGGGCCATCCATGACTCGATGTTCAACCGGAGATCATTTTGAATACTCGCACTGCAAAATTCTTCATCGTCGCACTGTTGTTCTGTGTCGGGCTAACCTCCGTTTCTGCCCGCGAACCCGGATGGACCGCTGACGACGCGGCGACGCTTTCAACGCTGGTCGCCAACGGTCAATATGGCCGGGTCACCAGCTTGTGGATCGAGCGTCACGGCGAAGTATTGTATGAGCAGTACTTCAATGGCGGCGATGCCATGACGCATCACAACATGCGAAGCGCCGGTAAGACCGTGACCGGCATGCTGGTCGGTATGGCCATAGCCGACGGATACATCGACGACGTTAATGTCAATGCCGCAGATTATTTCGAGGAACTCAAGCCCTTCGCCAACGACGATCCACGCAAACAGGACATCAGGCTCAAAGACCTTTTGACGATGAGCGGTCCGCTCGAGTGCGACGACTGGAACAACTTCTCACGCGGCAACGAGGAGCGGATGTACCTGGTCGAGGACTGGTCGAAATTCTTCTGGGACCTGCCGATCAAAAACCGGCCATCGTGGGAGATACCGGAGGACGACGGCGGCTTCGGACGATTGTTCTCCTATTGCACCGCCGGCGTTCAGCTGGCCGGTGAAATCGTCGAACGGGTAACCGGCCGAACGGCGCCGGAGTATGCCGCGCAACGCCTGTTCGCGCCAATTGGCATCGACGACCCGCGGTGGAATTTCGCCGCAACCGGCAAGGCTCATCTTGGCGGCGGTCTCGAATTGATGACCGCGGACTGGGCCCGACTGGCCAGGCTTTACGTCAACGCCGGCAAATACGTTGATACAAAGGTCGTTCCAGAAAGCTGGATCGCCGCATCGTTGACCGATTACGTGCGCGTAGACGAGAACACAAACTATGGCCTGCTTTGGTGGCGGCCCCGATACAGGGTCGATATCGAGAGCTTCAGCGCCAACATGATGAACGGCTCGGGCGGCAATCGCGTCTATGCATTGCCTGAATTCGGAGTCGTAATAGTCATCAGCAAGAACGATTTTCGTGACCGCGAGGCGCATCCGAAATCCGACCGCCTGTTCGCCGAAATCCTGACCCGGCTGGGGCTCGATTGAGCTGTTACCTTCGGACCAGTCAGCCAGGGATCCAATGCGAACGACCGGCAGCCCAAATCAGGTTGTTCGGCAGTGGATACGGCTACGGCGAAAATGCAGCCGCTGAACACGTGCTGGTCACGGTCAGGGTCGGGCCGATTCGGCAGGCCCTATTTGGCGTCCTCTTCCAGCGCCGCGACAACGTGTGACCAGACGGTCGGGTTAAAGCCCATACCGAGGTGCGGTGCGTCCACCTCGATATGGCGGACTCTGTCGCTATAGCGATCGATGGCGGCCTCCCAGCTTACAATAGCGTCACTCTTGCTATAGATCGCAGTGATTGGCTGGCCTATTCGGCGCAATTCGCGTTTCTCGATCCCGTCCTCAATCCAGTGGAGGTCCATACCTCGCTTGCGAAAGAAGCCGGCGGCGGCCGTGTATTTGGGCCCACCGACTGTTGGCGAACCCATCGTAATGACGCGGTCGACGATATCGGGAAGGTCGCGCGCGGCCTCGCGTGCAAGATAGCCACCGAGACTCCAGCCGATCAGCGAGATCGGCTGGCCGACCTCTGCATGACGTTCTCGCAGGCGATCCATCAGGCGGTCGCACAGATACGGCACAGAACCTTCGCCACAGTATTCCGCCTTGGGCGTAAAGACCCAACCATCTGAAAGATCGTCGAGTTCGTGGGGCAGATCAACACCAGCCATATTCTTCCCGAGACCCCATCCCTCTGTATTGAACCCGCGCCTTTCGAGGTAGTGGCGCAGCGGCGCAGTCGAGCGATCACTTGCGCCGAAGCCCGGCACGACCATGACGTATGCGCCCGCCCGCGCGGAAGGCGGCAACCGCCTCGCGTTCAGCAGTGGCACCATCATTCGCGCCAGTTCAAGCGCGGTGCGCGACTCCCACAGGAGCGCACTGCGTCTTGGCGGTGACAGGGAAACAATCGTATCGCTCATTGGTTTGCGGCCTCCTGGCCTGCGGTGCGGCTGCGCCCTGGCAGGGCGCGCGCGATTTCGTCCGGATTCATGGACTGCAGATGCAGTCGCATGCGGTTCATCTGGCGCTCGGTCTCCTGAAGCTCCCGACTGGCGAATGGCTCGAGCTGGGCCGTGATAAAACGCGCGGCGGCAAGCCGCGCTTCACCGAGCAGTCTTTCTCCGCCCGATGTCAGGATACAAACGAACGAGCGACCATCGTACTCGTGGTGCCGGGTGTCCAGTAATGCACGTTCCTGCAAACGACGCAGCACTCCAGTGATGTTGCCGCGAGTAACCACGAGTTCGTCGGCAATGGCTCGAGGCGTTGCGTCCATTCCAAGCTGGCGGACCGCGTTCAAAACGTCGAACTGCGGGATTGTCAGGTCGAAGCATTTCAAAAGCTGAGCGTATCGCCGATTGCACTCCTGGTAGGCACGTACCACGGCAAGCCACGAAGTCGTCTCCAACTTGCTGCGCTGGTCTCTCTTCACTGTCCATGCTCCGGCAGATCGATACGATTGAAGCCTAAACTATTATTGTTTATGCTTCAACTTCTTCGCGGCAAGCGATTTGTACGACCACCACGCAGAATAAGCTCCGGCGGCGCTTAGGCCACGGTTCCATGCCGAACGACGAGATGCATCAGCAATATGCGTACGAAGCCGGACTGCAATTCAACCCCGGCAGCACGAGAGCCCCTTTTAACAAACTGACCCGCTCCGGCCAGCCGGCCAGTCAATTCAGTACTCGCTTTTTGCGGCGTGCTTCATTTCTGCTTTTCCTCCCTGCAGCCAATCATTTGCCAAATGCAGACACACGGATGTCCATGCCAGTATTTGCGTAGACTGGGAGTAACCACTGCGCGATATCATGTGCCGCAACGAGGAGTAACGGAAACGAGCGGAATATCGGTAGCGGCTTTGATCGCTTTACCACTGATCCGGGCGGCCATACCCACCGCATTAATGCGGCTGGTACAAACAATGCCGAAGTTCGAACATCGGAAATTCCGCTTCTGGCAGTAGTTGCGGATGCAATTGATTGCAGTCTTTCTGTGGGCGGCCGCGGTGGTCATCGACTTTGCCTCGTAATGCATCCGCACTGTCTCGCCGGGATCACGCGACCGGGCCAACAACAGCGTTTATGCTTCACACCAGGGCGCTCGTTTTTTTCGCCTGAGGCTGGCCGTATCTGGCTGATCGAATAATACAATAACAACATCGGAGTTAGCGGAAACCACGGGCAACTATCTGCCGCCAGAAATCCGCCAGCCATGCGCTACGGGGCGAATCCCCATGTACAAAAATTCAGATGAAAGGAACGTAAAAATATGAATAAAAACGTAGTCGCCTATAGTCTGTTCCTTGCCGGAGCTATTATTGCAACGACCGCAATAGCGACAAATATGCAGGACTCCTTCGCATCCTCGATGCTGGCCCCGGTGCTGATGAGCTTCGCGATAGTCGTCGTCGGCGTTCGGTCGAAGCGCCGCAACGGCGGCGCGTTCCGTCCTGCGTTGTTGCTTGGCGCCGTGCTGACGCTGGCGTGTGCGATCGTCGCAATGAAGAACCCGGCCAATGTAGCCGCGATGTTGCCGATACTGGCCGCAGCGGTGGTCACACCCCTGATCGTCAGGCTCTCGCGAGGCAGACAAGACGGCACTGAGAAGTCGTGACCGCTGAGATGTCATCTCAGCCGAAAGGCTGTCCAGCGGCGCTTCCATGCATCCGGGCAGATTTCCTCGGATTGACTGCGTAATAGACGGTCCGGCTGCTCTGCCGTTGGTGCCCGCATTGACAACCGTGTTGGGTTGCGCCAGCGGGCCTAGTTGCTGGCCGTTACGGCCCGCGCCACCGGCAATACATATTCGGCCACCGCGACGAAATGGCAAAATCCGCCGGCCAACACGAACAAGTGCCAGATCGCATGATTGAAAGGCAGCTTCTTGGCTGCGTAAAACACTGCGCCCAGTGTATAACTCAGCCCCCCGGCCACCACCCATGTCATGCCGGTTGGGCCTATTGCGGCGGCGATCTGCGGCGCCGCAATCACGGCGAGCCAACCCAGTCCCAGATAACTGGCAAGCGAGAGCCGCGGATAACGATGACGGAACCACAGTTTTGTAATAATGCCGGCCGTTGCGAGGACCCAAATGGTGCCGAACAGCCACCAGCTGCCGCTATCGCGTGTTGCGACCAGCATGAACGGCGTATAAGAGCCGGCGATCAGCACGTAGATTGCACAGTGATCGACCATTTTCAGAAGTCGTTTTCTCGGCGACACCGGCCACGCGTGGTAAAGCGTCGACGCCAGAAACAACAGAATCAGACTGAGCCCGTAAATGATGCTGGCGGCGATCCGCCATGGATCACCCGCGTCGATCGACAGGTACAACATCCAGCTCAGACCCGCGATGCTCAGGATGACCCCCGCGCCATGAGTAATTGCATGTGCCAGTTCTTCGGCGAAAGTGTATTCGGGTGGGTGATCGTGCATCTGCAACCGTCCATGGGCCAATTGTCGGGCCCACGGGGCGCGAGACCGTCTTGAAAAGACCGAGTCAGAGTACCCTAGTTACTCCGTAAGGGACAGAAAACACGACAATAAACCGCGGTAAGTCACAGCCTCGGCAGGAAGTTACCGCTCGCGATCCAAAGAAAAAGCCCACGTTCCGGGGACCGTGGGCTTTTGGCTTATCTCCAAATTCTGGAGCGGGATACCAGATTCGAACTGGCGACCTACACGTTGGCAACGTGTCGCTCTACCAACTGAGCTAATCCCGCCGCATAGACAAGACTGGGTATTGTATTCGGCGCGCCAGCCCTGTCAACCACCCTAACCTTCGGCCGTGAATTTCGGCCAGGCATCTTTCAGGTAAACGAACATCGACCACAAAGTAAGTCCGGCGGCAATTACCAGCAACCACAAACCGAATTCATAAACGGGTATACCAAACAACAAGTTACCTTTGCCATGCAGCATGAATGCAACACCAAACATCTGCGCCAGTGTCTTGTATTTGGCGACATCGATTACCGCAACCTTGCCGCGTTCGCCGATACCGGCCATCCACTCACGCAGAGCGGATATCGTAATCTCGCGACCGATGATGACAGCTGCAACCAGCAGGACGATGATCCGGCTGTCGGTGTGGGTTACCAGCAGCAATGCAACCGCGACAGTGACCTTGTCCGCCACCGGGTCGAGAAAGGCGCCGAATTTGGACATCTGATTGAGCTTGCGGGCGAGGTATCCGTCGAGACCATCGGTAATGGCCGCCGCGCCGAAGATCCACGCAGCAGCCGGCTGAGCCCACGGGTATGGAAGGTAATACACCAGCACTACCAGTGGGATACAGGCGATTCTGAACCAGGTCAGGGTATTCGGGATATTAAAGGCAACACTCACGTCGTCAGGATTCCGGATGCAGAGTTTCGTAAATCAAACTGGCCAGCTTGCGGCTGATACCTCGCACTTCGACCAGATCGTCTATGCCGGCCTGCTTTACGCCTTGCAGGCCGCCAAATTGTTTCAGCAATTCCTTGCGTTTTTTCGGTCCCAGGCCCGCGATCGACTCGAGAACCGAGCTGTTGCGACTGCGGGCGCGTTGCATCCGGTGCCCGCCGATAGCGAACCGGTGCGCCTCATCACGGATACGTTGGATCAAATGCAGAGCCCGCGAGTCTGAAGGCAGTATAGAGGGGCGCCTCTGGCCCCTCAAGAACAACTGCTCGGCCCCTGGGCGCCGCGACGGTCCCTTGGCCACCGCGACCAGCTCGACGTTATCTATCTGCAGCTCTTCAAGCACTGCCACGGCCTCGCCAAGCTGACCTTTGCCACCGTCCACCAGCAATACGTCCGGCATAACCGCCTCGCCCTTTTTTAGCCGGGTGTAGCGGCGGGTCAGCGCCTGTCGCATAGCGCCGTAATCGTCCCCCGGCGCAAGGCCTTTGATGTTGAACCGCCGGTATTCATTCTTGAGCGGACCCGCCGTGCCGAAAACCACACACGACGCCACCGTCGCTTCACCATGGCTGTGGCTGACGTCGAAGCACTCGAGCCTTTCGGGCCGCTGCTCGAGCCCGAGCGCCTCCTTCAGCTCTTCGAGCTGGTCCGCGACGCTGGAGCGTTCGTTGCGCCGGGTCTCGATACCGTATGCGGCATTGGTCCGCGCCAGTTCGAGCCAGTGCGCCCGGTCTCCTCTCACCCGTTGCCGAATTCTCAGCCTGCGCCCGGCCCGCTCGCCGAGCAATTTCTCCAGCAACTCCACGTCGTCCACCGGATCGCTGGTAATGATCTCGGCCGGCAGGTCGCGACGAATATAGAACTGACTGATAAACGCCGCGAGCACCTCTCCCGTTCCGGCACCGGGAGCGGCCGTGGGAAAGTACGAGCGCGAACCGAGACTGCGCCCGCCGCGTACGAACATCACCGCAACACAATACAGACCGGCTCCGATCGATATTGCGAGCACATCTGTGTCGCCGCCCGACCCCGCTACGTACTGGCGCTGATCTACGCGCTTTAACGCAGCGATCTGGTCTCGATAACGCGCAGCCGCTTCGAACTCTAGCTGCTCCGAAGCGGCCTCCATCCTCATGCCAAGCCGATCGATAATTTGCTTGTTCTTTCCCTCCAGAAATTTCACCGCATCGTCAATATCCGCGGCATAGTCCTCTTTCCCGATCAGTCCGACGCATGGCGCCGAACAGCGCTCGATCTGGTACTGTAGACACGGCCGGCTGCGATTGGCAAAGAAACTGTCCTCGCAAGGGCGGATGCGAAAAAGCTTCTGCAACAAGTTCAATGTCTCGCGCACCGCATGCGCGGACGGGTACGGACCGAAGAATCGCCCGGGTTTGCGGGTCGAACCTCGATAAAAGCTCAATCTCGGAAAATCGTGATCGCCACCAATGTGCAGGTACGGAAAACTCTTGTCGTCGCGCAAGAGAATATTGAATCGCGGCTTCAGCTGTTTTATCTGGTTGTATTCGAGCAGCAGCGCTTCAGCCTCTGAACTGGTAATCGTCACCTCGACCCGCGCCACCTGTTTCATCATCGCCGCGGTTTTGGCGGAGCCGGGGCGTTCGCGAAAATAGCTCGAGACACGCTTTTTCAGATTGCTCGCCTTGCCCACATAAATGACTTCTGATTCGGCGTTGAGCATGCGGTAGACGCCCGGGCGCGCTGTCAGGTTGCGAAGGAATTCCCGGGCATCGAACACGTTGCTGGTTTCGTCAGGCGCAGACATTACCGCCGCACTCCGTTAACGACGGCTATCGAGCAGCTCCCGCGCCCGCTCGAAGACCGCCTGGAACATTGCATCGGTCAGCCGCCTGGTCTGGGTGTTGTAACGGCTGCAGTGGTATGAATCGAGCATCGTCCGGGTGCCCGGCAAACAGTGTTCGCGGGCATGGCCAAAACCGAAGTCCTTTTGCCTGAGGCCCTGCGCTCTGACAACCGCACGGTGCGCTATGCCGCCCAATGCAACAATTACCGCACCCTCACCAAGCGATTCGAGTTCCCGTGCAAGGAAATCGTTACAGGCATTGATCTCAGCACCGACCGGCTTATTCTGAGGAGGCAGGCACTTCACCGCGTTGGTGATGCGGCAATCGATGAGTTCGAGGCCGTCACCTGCATGACGGGACTCTGCCGCGGAGGCGAAACCGCAGTCATACAGGGTCTGGTACAGCAACACACCGGCGAAGTCGCCGGTAAAAGGTCGCCCGGTCGCGTTGGCGCCGTGCATACCCGGCGCCAGCCCAACGACGAGCAAACGCGCATCGGCGGCACCGAACGGCGCCACCGGCCGCGCGTGATAGTCCGGATAGCGTTCGCCGACCTCATCCAGGAATCCCGCGAGGCGTTCGCAGCGCCGGCAGTTGATGTCGAAAAAAGGCCAGTCAGCCATGTCGATGCGGGTGCGCGCCGGGCAACGTGGCGGCGCGATCAGTCATCCATGTGGCGAATCAGCGCGTCACCGAATCCCGAACACGTCATCAGGGTCGCGCCCGGAATCAATCGCTGCAGGTCCTTTTCGACGCCCCGCTGTCCGGGCGGATGGACGCCGGGCTTCTTTATCGCCTCCTGCAGACGCGCCAGATCGTAGGTCAACTCTTTCGCATCGATGGTATTCGAGATGCCCTTTACGATCAGATCGGCCGCCTCGGTCCAACCGATATAACGCAGCAGCATCTCGCCCGATAGAATCAACGAACCCGGGTTGACTCTGTTCTTCCCGGCGAATCCCGGCGCTGTCCCGTGGGTCGCCTCGAATACTGCAAGCCCGTCACCGATGTTTGCACCCGGAGCGATGCCGATTCCGCCGACCTGGGCGGCAAGCGCATCCGAAATGTAGTCGCCGTTAAGGTTAAGGGTCGCAATGACATCGAAATCCTGCGGGTTTAACAGGATCTGCTGCAGAAAATTGTCGGCTATGATGTCCTTGACGACTATCTCGCGTCCGCTGCCCGGGTTGCGAAAGCTCATCCAGGGACCGCCGTCAACTTCGCTGGCGCCAAACTCCTCGCGCGCAACTTCGTAACCCCAGTTGCGGAAAGCGCCCTCGGTGTATTTCATGATGTTGCCCTTGTGGACGATACTCACCGATTCGCGATCGTTGTCCACCGCGTACTGCAGGGCTTTACGTATAAGGCGTTCCGATCCCTCGCGCGAGACCGGCTTGATACCGATACCCGAGCTCGACGGGTAGCGTAACTTGTGCACACCAAGCTCGGTCTGCATGAAGTGAATGAGTTTTTTCACCTGCTCCGAGCCAGCCGGCCATTCGATACCTGCATAAATATCCTCGGTGTTCTCGCGAAACACGACCATGTCCACCGAATCGGAATCTTTCATCGGCGTCGACACGCCAGTGAAATATCGAATCGGACGCACACAGGCATAGAGGTCGAGGGTCTGGCGGATCGATACATTGAGAGAGCGGATACCGCCGCCAATAGGCGTCGTCAACGGCCCCTTTATCGAGACGACAAACTTGCGCAGTGCATGCAATGTCTCTTCCGGCAGCCACTGGTTTTCACCGTAAATTTCGGTCGACTTCTCGCCGGCGTAGATTTGCATCCACGCGATTCGGCGTTTGTCGCCATACGCTTTTTCAACTGCGGCCTCCACCACTTTCAGCATGACCGGACTAACATCGATGCCGATTCCGTCGCCCTCTATGAACGGGATGATCGGCGTATCGGGAACGTTGAGACTGGAGTCTTCGTTCAGCGTTATCGCTTCGCCATCGGCAGGCTCGCTGATGTGCTCGTATTTCATGGTTGTTCGGTCCCTGGCAATAATGGACGGGCCGGCGGCCCCGCGGGCCGCACATGATACCAGAGCCGTGGACCCAATCGGCGTCAGGCGCCCGCGTGTGCCACCAGCGTCAGGAGGTCATAACTGGCAACGATCGCATCGTCCTGGTTCGTGACCTCGGCATCCCACCGCACCTCGCCATATTCCTCTCCCTCACGCGCGGTTTTCTGCTTGCACGTCAGGGCCACCTTGATCCGGTCGCCGGGGTATACGGGCTGGATAAAACGCAGATTGTCGAGACCGTAATTGGCGAGAACCGGACCGGGATCGGGATCGACGAACAAACCGGCCGCCGCCGAGAGGATGAAATAGCCGTGCGCCACTCGGCCGTCAAAAAACGGATTGGCGGCGGCCGCCTCCTCATCCATGTGTGCGTAAAAGGTATCGCCGGTGAACTCGGCGAAATGCTCGATATCCGCGAGCGTCATCTCGCGTTCGCCGCTGAACAGCGTGGCGCCGAGTTCCAGTTCTTCAAAATTCAACCGGAATGGATGGCGTTCGCTTTCGTTACGGCTGGCATTCGGCATCCATTTACCGGCGATCGCAGCAAGCGTATCCGGCGAACCCTGCAACGCCGTGCGCTGCATATAGTGAAGCACTCCCCTTATGCCGCCAAGCTCTTCACCGCCGCCGGCTCGACCAGGGCCGCCGTGCACCAGATGCGGCAGCGGCGATCCGTGACCGGTTGATTCCGCGGCGCAATCGCGGTTAATCAAAACCAGGCGCCCATGCCAGGCCGCGGTGCCCAGCGCAAGTTCACGCGCGGTGTCCGTGTCGTTGGTGAATATCGAGCCGGCGAGACTTCCCTGCCCATACTTTGCCAATGCAATCGCTTCATCGAGATCGGCATACGTGATCACCGAACTGACCGGACCGAATGCCTCGACCCGGTGTACCGGGTGGTCGCGGCCGGGGCGTTCGCAGTGCAACAGCACCGGCGCAAAAAATGCGCCGCGTTCGGAGTCGGCGTCGACGACATCGAAACCTTCGAGCGCGCCGAAGACTATCTCTCCGGCCGCGGCAAGTTCGTTGACACGTTCGCGTACCTCGTCGCGTTGCGCGAGGCTCGCCAACGCACCCATATCGACCTCCTTGCTTGCAGGATTGCCGGTACGAACCCGGGCAAGCGCGGACTGCAATGCAGTGACGACATCGGCCGCCAGATGCTGCGGAACGATCGCGCGCCGAATGGCGGTACATTTCTGCCCCGCCTTGCTGGTCATCTCACGCACGATTTCCTTTATATAAAGCTCGAACTCAGGGGCATCCGGTGTCGCATCCGGGCCGAGGATCGAGCAGTTCAGTGAGTCCGTTTCCGCGGTGAAACGTACCGACTCGGATATCACTCGTGGATGGGTGCGAAGCATCGTCGCGGTCGACGCCGAACCGGTGAACGCGACCACGTCCTGGCACCCGAGGTTGTCAAACAGGTCTCCGGTCGAGCCGCAGACGAGTTGTATCGCCCCTCTTGGCAGCACCCCGGATTCGATCATGCGATGAAACACGAGTTCGGTCAGGTACGAGGTGCTGGTTGCCGGCTTGACGATCACCGGCATGCCGGCAAGCAATGCGGGAGCGAGTTTTTCGAGCATGCCCCAGACCGGAAAATTGAAGGCGTTGATGTGAACTGCGACGCCCTCGAGCGGAACGCAGACATGCTGACCGATAAAACTCCCGCCGCGTGAAATCATCTCCGGGTTGCCATCGATATAAACCGTATCGTTGGGCATTTCGCGCCTGCCCTTGCCGGAGTACACAAACAGCGTCGCAATTCCGCCGTCGATATCGATCCATGAGTCGGCCCGGGTGGCACCGGTGTGGGTGGACAGCGCGTAAAACTCGTCCTTGAACTCCCCGAGAATCTTGGCGAGCGCTTTCAGCATCAACGCCCGTTGATGAAACGTCATCGCCCGCAGTACGGGCCCGCCAACCTCACGCCCGAAGTCGAGCATCGCCGCAAAGTCGAGACCGGCCGAACTGGACCGGGCCAGCGGTTCGCCGTCAACCGCACTGTGCAGCAATGCACCGTCATCACTACCACTGTGCCACTCGCCATAGGCAAAGCTTCTCAATACTTTACTCATTTATTTTCCGACAGTTATGCTGTTTTATTTGCGTAATTTATTAGACTTTTGACGCTTGGCGATTCGCGACAAACCGTTCCAGCACATCGACCATACGTCGATTTTCGTCCTCAATCCCGATTGTGGCCCGGAGCGCTGCCGGCAGACCGTAGTTGGCAACTGGACGCAGGATGATCCCGGCGCCACGCAGCGCCTGATCCAGCGCGACCCGCTCTTTCTCGTCCGCACAATGGAATAACAGAAAATTGCCGGCACTCGGCGTCACCTTGAATCCCAGCGCCGCAATCCTCTCCTCAAGCCATGGCAGCCAGCGGTCATTGTGGTCGCGCGCTTTGGCAATATGCGAGGCATCTCCCAACGCCGCAATCGCGGCCAGCTGTGCCGGCGTCGACACATTGAATACACCGCGAACCCGATGCAGCACCATCGCAACCTCGCGCGGACAACGGGCCCAACCTACGCGAAGCGCCGCAAGACCATAGATCTTGGAAAAAGTGTGCAGAACGACCGTGTTGCCATCGACAGGCTGCACCAACTCTGCACCGAAACTGTAGTCGGGCGTGTCGATGTACTCGCAATAGGCCGCGTCCACGACCAGTAGCACATTCTCCGGAAGGCCCTCGCGCAGACGGTGCAATGCGGCGCGGTCGATCACCGTTCCGGTCGGATTGTTCGGATTGGCGATGAATACGATTCGGGTCTGCGGTGTCACCGCCGCAAGCATCGCGTCGACGTCCGCGGTGTATTCGACCTCCGGCACCCGCACCGGTGTGGCACCGCAAGCCAGTGTGGCAACGTGATACATGATGAAGGCATGCTCGGTGAACACCACCTCATCGCCGGGCCCGGCATAGGCGCGGCACAAACCATCTATAAGTTGCTCGGACCCGGTACCGCATACGACCTGGTCGCTCGCCAGTCCATTCGCCCGGGCGAGCGTCTCGCGGAGTTCGATTGCTGCCCCGTCCGGGTATCGCTCGAGTTCGGCGCCCGCCTTCATATAGGCGTCGAGCGCGGCAGGACTCGGTCCCAATGGCGACTCGTTGGACGACAGCTTTGCAGGGTGATCGAAGCCTGGCAGCTTCGCTTCACCGGCGATATAGGGAACGATCTCGAGGACGTGCGGATTAGGCGCGACAATAGGCATAGAATTCACTTTAAATTGATTTAGTTAGTATCTGTTTTATAGCTATTTATAATTCTCAATAGTCTCAACCAGAATGGTGAGAAAGCGGTTGGTCTGATACGCATCAAGGACACGATGATCGATTGTCAGGCTGATATAGCACATTGGCCGAACCTGGATGACGTCTTCGCCGTCTAATTCGCGGACGACGACCCGCTTGGTGATTTTGCCAACGCCGAGAATTGCGCTTTGTGGCTGGTTAATAATGACGGGCGTTGCGATCAGGCTGCCACTTACCCCGTGATTGGAAATGGTAAATGTGCCGCCGCGAACATCTCCCGGCGCCAGCGCATTGTCGCGGGCCTTGCGTGTCAGCAGATCGAGGCCCGCGGAGATGTCAAACAAATTCAGGTCCTGAACCCGGCGCAGGACCGGCACGATAAGACCCTTGTCATCGAGCGCGGTACCGATGCCTATGTTGATGTCATCGAATAGCTCGAGCGCATCATCGTGCCAGCTACTATTGACCTCCGGCACCGCGGCAAGCGCCCGGGCAGCGGCTTCAAGCAGATAGGCGGTCACGGTCAGTGATGCGCCTCGGGCAGCGAAGTCGGCCTTGTGCGCACGACGATGGTTCATTACCGCACTCATGTCTGCCTCGAACACGGCTGTCACGTGCGGCGCGGTTTGCATCAGGCTTTCGACCATATGCCGCGCGATCGACAGCCGCATGTTGTCATGCGGAACACGTCGGCTCTCACCCGCGCCCGCGGCGCGCCCGACGGCGGCGCTCTTCGCCGTCTTGCGAGATGCAAGATGGCGTTCGATGTCGCGCGCGGTCACCCGTCCATCGCGCCCCGTTCCATCGATATCAGAACAATTGAGCTGATGCTCCTTGAGCATTCGGCGCACCGCCGGGCTCAGCCTCGGCCGCTGTTCCGGAGTCGCGGCAGCATCAGCGCCGGCTGCGGCCGCGGCGCTGGTGTCCGCGCTCTCCGGACATTCCCCTACCGATGCTTCGGTCCGAATTCGGGCCACAACGTCATCGGGCAACACTTCCTGACCGGCTTCTTTCAGCAACTCGACCAGCACACCGTCGGCGGGAGCAGCGAGTTCCACCACGACCTTGTCTGTTTCAAGTTCGGCGATAGGCTCGTGTGCGCGGACCGGGTCATCTGCCTGCTTTAGCCACCGAGACAGAACAGACTGGGTGCCCTCCAGACTCTCGGCGTCGAGTCGCACATCGATCAAACCGGTCATCAATCAGACCTGACACAACGCGCCGATGGCCGCGGCGATATCTTCCTCGCCCGGGACCACCGCATCGAGCAGCACCGGACTGTGCGGACTCGGCACGTCGGCTACCGCAAGCCTGCGAACAGGCGCATCGAGATCGAAAAAGCACTCGTCCGCTACTCGCGCGGCTATCTCGGCGCCAAACCCGGCCGTGAGCGTATCTTCGTGAACGATCAGGCAACGCCGGGTGCGGCGGACCGACTCGAGCACGGCCTCGTCATCCCATGGGCTAAGTGTACGCAGATCGATCAATTCTGCGTCCGCCTTCACCCGCTGCAGCGCCGCCTCGCAACGTGGCACCATCGCGCCCCAGGTAATAACCGAAATCTCGCTACCCTGACGCAACGTGGCCGCCTTGCCGAACGGCACAACGTAGTTGTCGCCCGGGTACGATCGCCGTGCCCACGCAAGATCGAGCAGGTTGCGATGCTCGAAAAAAATGGTCGGATTGTTGTCGCGTAATGCAAATCGCAACAGGCCAACCGCGTCTTCGGCATTAGAAGGCATTGCCACCTGCCATCCCGTTGCATGAACCCATTTCACCTCGTTGCACTGACTGTGCCACGGGTCGCCGCATTTAAAGAATCCTCCGGCCACACGCACAACCATCGGCGCCGCAAAACGGTTGGCGGTTCGCCAGCGCATCGTGCCGCAATCGTTGAGTTGCTCCTCGGCCGGGTCGGCATATTTGCGAAACTGCAACTCCGGAACCGGCAACAAACCCGCCGCGGCCATGCCGAGCGAACGCCCAATGATGCCCTCCTCGGAAAGACTGGTATCGAAGACCCGGTCGGAGCCATGTTTCTCAGCGAGCCCGAGCGTGACCGCATGAACACCACCTTTCGCGGCGACGTCTTCGCCAAACACCATCATCCGCGCGTTAAGCGCCAACTCGGCATCCAGCGTCCGCCGCACCGCGGTAACCAGGTTGATTCGGCCCGGCTCTGTGGCGGCTTCCGTCGTGGCAGGCCCGAAGTCATGGCCCGAAGGTCCAAGTCCGCCTTGTTGCTGCATGACGATATCGCCGTGCTCGTCTCGCTCGCTGAACACGAACCGCGTTATCCCGGCCGGGTCCGGCAACGGCCGAGCGAGTGCCGACTCCAGCGCGCCCTCGACATCGGCGTTCGCGCGATTTTCAAGGTCGCGCCACTCAGTAGCCGTCAAGCTGTTGGGCACAAGGAAACGCCGCAGTTTCGGCAGCGGGTCACGCGCCCGCTCCGCCGCGATCTGTTCTTCGCTTTTGTATGCCTGAGTATCCTGCCCCGAATGGCCACACAGACGCGGCACCGTCAGGCGCACCAGTGCCGGCCCGCCGCCCGCGCGAATCTGGCCAATCGCACTGGCGATGGCGTTGGCCGCATCGCGAGCCTCGGTACCGTCGCCATCGAAGATCGCCAACCCCGAAAAAGATTCGAGGTTCGCGGCAATGTTTCGCCCAGGGGTTTGCATGTCGGAGGTTACCGAGATGCCATAGCCGTTGTCCTCGATAAAAAACAACATTGGCAACTGCAGCGTCGTTGCGATCGTGAGCGCCGACCAGAATCCGTTCGTGGCCACCGACGCATCGCCGCCAAGCGCAACCGCCAGCGCGCCGCGCCACGACTCGTCCTGCAACGTGTCGCGATGATAAAGAATGGACTGGGCCCAGCCGGCCACCGGGGTATATTGCGCGCCAACGCCGCCACTCATCGGCAGAACCGTTGCCGCTTCATGACCCGGCATGTTGTAGACGACACCGATATCCCGTCCATCGCTGAACGAACCCGAGCGCATCATTGGCCCGGCTATCGCATCTTCCAGAGCCAGCCCCAGCGACAACATGAACGGACGGGATCGATAGTAGCCGCTGGCCGCGTCATGTCGATGATCGAGGAGTTGCCCGAGCAGGACCTGGCCCAGTTCGTGACCGCGCGCCGAGAACTGATACAGAATTTTTTTCTCTTTCAGCAGCCGCTCTTCTTCGAGCTTGTCTACCGCGCGGGACAGAAGGCACTTGTACGCGACCTGGCGCCAGTCGATCGCCGCCGCCGCCGCGTTGTCAAAAGTCTGTAGTCGACCAAAATCGCTGGCGGTGGCCATGCTGTGCTCCCCGGTATTTTGTGATCAGTAAATCCTATACCGGTTCAGTGGGTACATTGTGCCTTTCTTCACATCTTCGGGACTATTTATGGCAATATAATTGCTCAATTAGGAAATTAATCGGTATTTTATTTCTATGCAATCGAATCTCACCCTGCCCGATGTAGAAATACTCGAAGTCCTGCAGGCAGACGGGCGTATCTCTAATCGCGACCTTGCCGCAAAGGTGGCCCTCTCGCCATCGCCGTGCTGGCGCCGGGTACGCATGCTGGAGGAAGACGGCGTCATAGAGCGCTACGTGGCACTGCTCGCTCCCGAAAAACTGGATCTCGCGGTGATTGCCTTCGCCCATGTTTCGCTAACCGACCACCACCCGGAGTCGGTTGAGGAATTCGATGCCGCCGTCGACCGCGCCCCCGAGGTCCTCGAGTGCTACATGACCAGCGGCGAACACGACTACATGTTGAAAGTGATCACTGCAGACATGGCGAGCTACGAACATTTTCTTTCGGAAAAAATGCTGCGCCTGCCATCGGTACGAACGGTAAATACCGGGTTCGTCCTCCGCCGTAAGAAATACACGACCGCGTTGCCTTTGCCGCATCCAGCCTGACGGTTGGTGTTCAGACCTGATCGTAATCCACGGTGACGTTGTCGCTGCAGGGCCGCGCCTGACAGGTCAATATGAAACCCGCCTCGACTTCCCAGGGCTCGAGCGCATGATTGACGTCCATTTCGATTTTGCCCTCCACCAGTTGGGCGCGGCAGGTTGCGCATACCCCGCCCTTGCATGAAAACGGCAGTTCGAGTCCGTGCCGCAAGCCTGCCTCCAGCACCGTTTCGCCACTCGTCGCAATCGGGAATTGCCGGCGCCGACCATCCACTATGGCAGTAACCGTGGCGGATGCAGTGGTGGCCGCCGCTCGTGCCGCCGCCGGCTTTGCTTTCGCGCTTCGGAATCGTTCGAAGTGCACGCGATCTTCGGCCACATCGAGCGCGGCGAGCGTCGCTCGCACATCGTCGATCATGCTGCCGGGACCGCAGACGTACCAGTTGTCCACTCGCTGCGTATCGCAAAAACTCTCGATCAGCTTGCGGCAATGGCGGGCATCGATCCGCCCGTTCAGCAACTCCACGTCCTGAACCTCACCGCTCAACACGTGGTACAACGAAAAACGCTGCAGATAGCGGTCCTTGAGATCTGCAAGTTCGCGCCGGAACATCACCTCTTCGGCACTACGGTTGCCATAGAACAGCACAACCTGGCTCTCGGGTTCGCGTTGCAACAGGGTTTTGACTATCGAGAAAATCGGCGTAATCCCGCTGCCCGCCGCAAACGCAACATGAGTGCGCGAGGACGACGGATCCGGCTGAGCGACAAAATGCCCGGTCGGAGTCATGACCCGCAGTCGCTGTCCTTTGGCCAGGACGCTATTGGCGAAATCTGAAAAACGCCCGCCCGGATGGCGTTTGATACCGACCCGCAGACTCTGATCGTCGACGCTGCTACAGATCGAGTACGGCCGGCGAATGCGCTTGCCGTCGATCTCCGCCTCCAACGTGATGTGCTGACCCGGCAGGTAGGAAAACTCATTGCACAAATTCTCGGGAACGGCGAAACGAACGCACACCGCGTGATCGGTTTCAGGCCGCACATCGTCGATTTCGAGCTCGTGAAATTTAAGCATGATGGGTTAGAGGCACTTGAAGTAGTCGAAGGGTTCGGCACAGGCGCCGCATTGGTAATGGGCCTTACAAGGAGTAGAGCCGAACTCGCTGACGCGGCTGGTTGCCGTTGAGCCACAGCGTGGGCAGGCGATAGCAAGCCCGACGCCACCGAACAACCCACGCCCGCGCGCGGCGCTGGCTGCAGGCGGGGCAATACCGTACTCGCGTAACTTGCGGCGGCCGTCGTCGCTGATCCAGTCGGTGGTCCATGCCGGGCTGATCACGGTGCGAATCTCGGCATCCGGATGGCCGGCCTCGTCCAGAACCTCACGTACGCTTTGCTCGATCATCTCGGTGGCCGGACAACCCGAGTAGGTCGGCGTGATGGCCACGACGGGATGGCCCTCATCGAAAACATCGCGAACGATACCGAGATCGACAATGCTGATAATCGGAATTTCCGGATCGGGCACCGACTGCAGCAACCGCCATATCTCTTCGGTGGCAGTCGTTTTCCCACGCGTGCGGGTCATGAATGCTGAACTACCATGATGCCCCGGGGTAGGCGCGTTGCAGAAACTGCATCTCTGCCAGCATGTAGCCGAGGTGCTCGGTATGGCGGCCGTGGCGCCCGCCACTGGCCATCCCGTCGTCAGCGGGCCGGGTAATCGTGGCTTCGCGAAGAATACGGTCGAGTTGGTTATCCCATTCGCTGCGCAGCACAGCCGGGTCAGCCGCAATCCCCTCGGCGACCAGCGCGGTCTCGACGTCGTCGGTTTCGAAAAGTTCACCGGTATACCGCCAGATGCGATCAAGCGCGGCCTGCACTCGCTGATGGCTTTCGGCAGTGCCGTCGCCTAGCCGTACGAACCAGCCCGCGCTGTGCTGCAAATGGTAGCGGCTTTCCTTGGATGCCTTGGCGGCAATTTCTGCAAGCCGGCTGTCGCCTGAGCGCTGCAACTCCTCATACAGCCCGCACTGGTACAGATCGAAAAGACATTGGCGCACGATCGTGAATGCAAAATCACGGTTCGGCAGCTCGACCAGCAGCAGATTGCGAAAGTCCATGCCGTCGCGCAGAAACGCGAGGTCGTCTTCGCTGTGCCCGGCTCCCTCGAGTTCGGCCGCGTACGACAACAACATGCGCGCCTGGCCAACCAAATCGAGCGCGAAGTTGACGAGCGCCATTTCCTCTTCGAGCGCCGGCCCCTTGCCGCACCACTCTCCGAGACGCTGACCCAGGACGAGCGCGTTATCGGCGAGCCGCAACACATATTCGAGGCGCGGCTCGGCAGCACGGACATCGATACTGCCGGTCACAACACCTCGACCTCGTCAGGGATGTCGTAAAAAGTGGGATGGCGATAAATCTTGTCGTCAGCCGGATCGAAGTAGGCGTCACGCTCGGCCGGGTCGGAAGCATGGATCGCTGCTGAGGGTACGACCCAGATACTGACGCCCTCCTGGCGCCGGGTATAGAGATCGCGCGCGTTCTGCAGCGCCATTTGCTGGTCGGCCGCATGCAGGCTGCCAACGTGCTTGTGACTCAATCCGGTGCGCGAGCGAATAAACACTTCCCAAAGCGGCCAGTCCTGCTCTGCCATCGAGTTTCTCCTCAGGCGGCTTGCGCCGCGGCTCTCTTAGCTTGCTTGCGGGCATAAGCGCGTGCCGCATCGCGCACCCATCGCCCCTCTTCGTGGGCGCTGCGACGCGCTTCAATCCGCTCCCGGTTACATGGGCCGTTTCCTTTGAGGACGGCAAAAAACTCTTCCCAGTCGATCGCTCCGAAACGGTAATGACCGCTTTCTTCGTCAAAAGCGAGGTCGGGATCCGGCACCTCAAGACCGAGGTATTCGGCCTGCGGCACCGTGGTGTCGACGAATTTCTGACGCAGTTCATCGTTGCTGAAGCGCTTGATCTTCCAGGCCATAGACTGCGCAGTGTGGCGCGATTCATTGTCGGACGGGCCGAACATCATTAGCGATGGCCACCACCAGCGATTCAGCGCATCCTGGGCCATGCGCTTTTGTTCATCGTTGCCACGGCACAGCGCAAGCATCAACTCGTAGCCCTGGCGCTGATGAAAACTCTCTTCCCGGCACACCCGCACCATCGCCCGCGCATAGGGACCGTAGGAGCAACGGCACAACGGGATCTGATTCATGATGGCGGCGCCGTCAACGAGCCAGCCGATCGCACCTACGTCAGCCCAGGTCAGCGTAGGGTAGTTGAAGATACTCGAGTATTTCGCACGGCCGTCGAGCAATTGATCGACCATGTCGGCGCGCGAGGTGCCCAGCGTTTCCGCTGCGCTGTAGAGATACAGGCCATGTCCGGCCTCGTCCTGGACTTTGGCCATCAGGATCAGCTTGCGTTTCAGCGTAGGGGCACGGCTGATCCAGTTGCCCTCCGGCAGCATACCGACTATCTCGGAATGGGCATGCTGCGATATCTGTCTGACCAGCGTCTTGCGGTAAGCCTCCGGCATCCAGTCGCGCGGTTCGATTTTCTCTTCGCCGTCGATTCGAGCCTGGAATGCGGCTTCGCGCTCACGATCGGCATTCGCGTGCTCTGTATTGTCCTGGCTGCCCTGCTGATCCAGTCCCTGCGTATACATGACGGCTATCCCGTAATTGGAAAACACCCGATATGATACAGATTCCTGATTATCTCAGCCAATCTTGTAATGCTTTATCAGACCCGCTCCAGAAGCATCGCAATACCCTGCCCCACCCCGATACACATCGTGCAGATGGCATAACGGGCATCGCGATCCGCAAACTCGTGGGTCGCAGTCGTAACCAGCCTGGCGCCACTCATCCCCAGCGGATGACCGAGTGCGATCGCGCCGCCATTCGGGTTTACATGTTCTGCATCGTCGCCGAGACCCAGCCCCCGCAGTACCGCGAGGCTTTGCGCGGCAAACGCCTCGTTGAGTTCGACGATACCGACCTCCTCGAGCCGCAACCCGGTATGCACCAGCAACTTGTTGACCGCCGGTATCGGACCTATCCCCATGATCCGTGGGCTAACTCCAGCGACCGTGGTCGCGACGATACGCGCCCTCGGTTCGAGTCCGTGCACCGCGGCGGCGGTCTCCGAGGCGATCAGCAACGCACAAGCGCCATCGTTGACTCCCGATGCGTTGCCCGCTGTCACCGTGCCATTTTCGCGAAACGGAGTTCCGAGCCGGGCCAACTGCTCGGGGGTCGTCGATGGTCGCGGATGTTCATCGTGGGTCACGACAACAGGATCTCCTTTCCGCTGCGGCAGGGTGAGCGGCACGATCTCGCGGGCGAGGCGGCCCGACTCGATCGCACGTTTGGTCTTCTGCTGGCTGCGCCACGCAAATGCGTCCTGATCGTCGCGGCTGATGTTGAACTCCGCGGCGACGTTTTCCGCGGTTTCCGGCATCGAGTCGATACCATATTGTTTCTTGAGCAACCGGTTGACGAATCGCCAGCCGATTGTCGTGTCATAGATTTCCGCGCGCCGACTGTACGCGGTATCGGCCTTGGGCATCACCAGCGGTGCGCGAGACATTGACTCGACGCCACCCGCAACAACGAGCTCGGCCTCACCACATCGTATGGCACGCGCCGCCATCGCGACTGCATCCAGGCCAGATCCACATAATCGGTTCACTGTCACGCCGCCGACCTCGACCGGTAACCCAGCAAGCAATCCGGCCATACGCGCCACATTACGATTATCCTCACCGGCCTGGTTGGCGCAGCCGTAGATCAGATCTTCGATCCGGCTGGCATCGAGGCCGGGATTGCGCGCCACCAATGCCGAGATTGGTATAGCCGCAAGATCATCGGCCCGTACCGCGGCGAGAGCCCCGCCATACCGCCCGATCGGCGTGCGGATCGCATCGCATACGAATGCATCAGTCATTGCAAGATTCCCCCTCGCGGATCACGGCCGCATCGGTGCTCACAGTTTCCCCGCGAAACAACGCGATCAGGCGGGTTTTGTCATCGCGCAATTCGACATCGTAGCTGGACTTGCGGCGACCATGGAACCGCTCCATCGCACTGGCAATAACTACCGTGCCCGCTTCAGCCGAGCGCAGGAAGTCGATAGTGCAAATCGATGCGACGCTCAGCTTGTTGCGGCTGTTGCTGGCATGCGCCAGCGCTGTGTCCGCGAGCGCAAAGAGAAGACCACCATGGCAGACGCCGTGGCCATTCAGCATTGCCGCCGTCACTGCCATCGCCAGTTCGCAATGGCCCGGGCCGCACTCGAGAATTCTGATTCCGAGCATCTGTGCCGCGCGATCGCGGCTGTGCAGCGATTCGCTGCACTGATGCGCGAGTCGTTCCTGCTGCGTGGGGGCGTTCATCGACCTTTGAAGACAGCCGCTCGTTTTTGCTGGAACGCGGCTACGCCCTCATCGAAATCCTCGGAGAATCCTGCCTTGCGTTGCAAATCGCGCTCGAGATCGAGTTGCGTATCCAGGTCGTTACCGAGCGACGCATTGATGGCTTTTTTGATCAGCCCGAGACCGTGAGTCGGCGCAGCCGCGAGATGCCTGCTGAGCGCCGCGGTCTCCCCCGCCAGCGCCTCGTCGTCGACACAGCGCCAGATCATCCCGTATTTTTCCGCCTGTTCGGCCGTAACGGTATCGCCGAGCAACGCAAGCCCCATGGCGCGGGCGTGACCCACCAGTCGCGGAAGCGCCCACGTCCCGCCGGCGTCCGGAATCAAACCGATTTTGCAAAATGCCTGAATAAACCTGGCCGAACGCGCGGCAAGGACCAGGTCGCATGCCAGGGCGAGGCTCGCGCCGGCCCCGGCGGCAACGCCGTTTACCGCCGCGACAACCGGCATCGGGAGGTTCTTGAAACGACGGATCAGCGGGTTGTAATTGTTGTCCAGGCTTTCACCGAGGTCCATTTTTTGCGTTGCAGCGGGATCGCGCTCGTTCAGGTCCTGGCCCGCGCAGAAACCCCTGCCGGTACCGGTGATCACAAGGCAGCGAACGGACGCGTCACTCTCTACGATATCCATCGCTGCACGCAGCTCCGCGTGCATCCCGGCGGTAAAGCTGTTCAGGCTGTCCGGCCGGTTCAGCCTGATCGTTGCGATGCCATCGGCGGATTCGAAAACTATGGTGTCAAAACTCATGCCCGCTCCCTGTGCCGGCTATGTGCCGGGGTCGTGCCAACCGAGACGCGAAGCTTAACGGAATTGTCAGCCCGATAAAAAAATGCGGTGACGGTTAACAGTCAAGCTTCAGAACCGCCAAACCGTATTGCCAGCCCGGCACCCGCCGGCGGCATCTCGCCATCGATCGCCTGCAGGTTGCGATCGATCCAGTCTTCTGACGCCGGCACCAGGCGACGATAGATGGCGGCACCAAGATCGTATGCGCGTTGCGCTGGCCAGTGCGCCGGCCACAGCTCCCGCGGCAGACGCGGATCGCGCAGAACCGCGCGCCGGTACTCATGGACAAGCTGGATACGGGCCAGCAAAGACGTCCTCGGGTCCGGTTTGCGCAGTCTTGCCAAGGCCGCATGAAGCGGTGAGAAACGCTCGATAAACGCGGTGTAACGTGTGCCGACCTCGGCCAGCCGGAGCCCCTGTTCCAGCAGCCCGCGTAGCGCCTGCGGCATTGTCTCGCCACCCGTCGTGGCAACCCAGTCGATCATCAGCGCACCGTCTACACCCTGACGCAATGCCGCAAGCGCTTCGCAATCGCGACGCGGGCTGGCCATCAGTCCCGGAGCAATCTGCGTATAGCCAAGCCATCTGAATTCGCGTTTTAGACGCTCGCGCCGGTTCGCCGGTCCACGCAAAAATTGCACTAGACTCCACTTCCCGTCCCAATCGGTTTGCGGCGGGCCGTAAATTTTTCGCGCCGCGATGCCAAATCGGGATGCGCCGGCGTGGCTGAATCGATAGTAGCTCTGACGTCCGATCTTTTCGGACTCGAGCCAGCCCTCCGCCACCAGCCTGTGAACCGCGGTGCGCACAAGCCGCTCGCTCAGGCCGAACGGTTCGAGCAATCTGATCAGGCTGCCGAGCCAGACCTCTCCGCCACGCGCGGCGACGACGTCGCCAAATACCGTGACGATAAGTGAACCCGCGCGCAGCGGCCGCTGCGCGGCGAAGCGCGCCAACTCATGCGCACTCAACGTCTCGAACCGCGTGAGCCGTGTTTTGGGCCGCGCGGTGCAATGCCGACCGGGCTTGGTCATAATCGTGGGATTCCCCGATACATCACGCCGACTCTTTCATTCAGGATAAACCGATGGATCTTGCCGCCTACACTTCGAATTTTGCCAGCCTGCGCTTCGCGTCCCCCAGCGAACGTGTCCTTGAGATCATTCTCGGCTCCGGCGAGCGCCGCAATGCAGCCGATGCTGATATGCATCGCGATCTCGCGCTGGTCTGGCGCCAGGTCGATGCCGACCCGGGCGTCGCCAGTGTCGTCGTTCGGGGTGAGGGTAACAGCTTCTCGTCGGGCGGCGATTTCACACTGATTCAGGAGATGATCGACGACGACCATGCCCTGCAACGCGTTTGGAAGGAAGCCCGCGACCTTGTCTACAATCTCATCAACTGCAGCAAGCCGGTGGTTTCAGCCATCCAGGGACCAGCCGTTGGAGCCGGTCTTGCCGTAGCTTTGCTGGCGGATGTCAGCATCGCTGCACCCGACGCGAAAATCCTCGATGGGCATACCCGCCTCGGAGTAGCCGCCGGTGACCACTCCGCCATTATCTGGCCGCTGCTCTGCGGCATGGCCAAGGCAAAATATTATCTGCTTACCAACGAACCACTGAGCGGCGAGGAAGCCGAACGTATCGGGCTGGTGTCGCGGTGCGTAGCGGCGGAACGGCTCATTGACGAAGCACGGCGCATCGCAATGAAGCTGGCCGCGGGAAGCCCGAGCGCCCTGCGTTTTACCAAGTACGCGCTCAACAACTGGCTGCGTATGGCCGGACCGACTTTCGATACGTCGCTGGCTCTGGAGTTCATGGGTTTTCGATTCGAGGACATTCGAGCGGGTCTCGAGGCGGTGCGCAACAAATCCGCGGCCGAATTCGACCGCGACTGTCCGCTTTAGTCTGCTTCAACCAAACGGTCAAAGGGATTCGAGATGTACATGAATGCGATGGTCATGGAGAAACCCGGCCAGCCTCTGGTGCACAGGTCCCTGCCCGTCCCGCAACCGGGACCGGGCGAGGTTCTGATTCGAGTCAAAGCGTGCGGGGTATGCCGCACCGATCTGCATATCGTCGACAACGAACTCGATCAACCAAAGCTGCCTCTGATACCCGGCCACGAGATTGTCGGGGTTGTCGCCAAAACCGGGGAGGCCGTCACAGAGCTTGCGACAGGCGATCGGGTCGGAGTCGGATGGCTGGGACACACCTGCCAGAATTGTGATTTCTGCAGCCAGAACCACGAGAATCTGTGCGCGGCGGCGCGTTTCACCGGATATCAAATCGATGGCGGATACGCCGAGTACAGCGTTGCCGAGGCGCGCTATTGTTTTCCGATTCCGGATTGCTACAGCGACACCGAAGCGGCACCGTTGCTGTGCGCCGGCCTGATCGGATTCAGAACCCTGAGGCTGGCCGGACCTTGTGAGACGGTCGGCATCTACGGATTCGGTGCTGCCGCCCACATCGTCGCCCAGATCGCGCGCTACGAGGGCAAGCGGGTCTATGCCTTTACCCGACCCGGTGACAGGATTGCGCAGGATTTTGCAATGTCACTGGGTGCCGAGTGGGCCGGCGACTCCAGCCAGACACCACCAGTCGAGCTCGACAGCGCCCTGATCTTCGCCCCAGCGGGGGAACTGGTACCGGTCGCCCTGTCGCGGTTGCGCAAGGGCGGAACCGTGGTATGCGGTGGGATCCACATGAGTGATATCCCGTCATTTTCCTACGACCTCTTGTGGCACGAGCGCAGCGTCTGCTCGGTTGCCAACCTCACTCGGCGCGACGGGCGCGACTTTTTTCAAATTGCTCCACGCGTCCCGGTACGCACGTCGGTCACCCCCTACTCGCTTCAGGAGGCTAACGCCGCGCTGGCCGACCTACGCGCCGGGAATCTCAGCGGAGCTGCTGTTTTAAATATATAAATCATATATCTATAATCTATAGTTAAAGTTAAAATTTATTATCGGGGTGAGAATTTCCTGAGCCATCGGGGCGAGTATCGAACAAGTTGACCGATAGCGTGTCTATCAAGACAGGCACATCGTTTTCAGAATTACACGAAGCGGCACACCGGGACCATGAATCGGATCACCGCGTACGCAGTCTTTTTGGTGTTGGCGGCGTCAGCGGCGTCGGCGTCCGAGCGCGCTCCTGTGCCGCTGTGGTGGCCGCTGGCCGAAGTCAGTAACGACTACCAGCTACTTTGTCAGCGGCGTCTGCGCGGCATGCTTGACCCCGGCTGGTTGATCGATCCGTTGTCACCGCCGGATGCAATGCGCTCGGCGCCCGATGACGCTCTCGATCCGTTGCATCGATCCCAGATCTATTTTTCGATCGCCCAGGCCGATTTTCTGGAGGGCGAAGCAGTCTCTGCCGCCGCGAATCTGCGCGCATCGCGCACGCTGATCGAGCAGCGCGGCGACGGCTTTTCACTGGACCTGATCCCCATTCTGACGGCCCAGGCCCGTCTGGATATGGAGAACGGCGCCTACAGCCGCGCCATCGATACATTGCAGCGGGCGCGGGCAATTTTTCGCCGTGCCAATGGCCTCAACGAAGCCTGCCAGGGGCTGTGGCTGGAAGCGGAGGCCGAAGCGCATGCCGCCGCGGGCGACCTGATGGCGGCAGACGGCGCGCAATTGCAGTCGCACCGACTGCGCCGGCATCCCGATATTGACCAGCATCAACTCCAGGTCGACGCTCTGATCGACATGGCGGACTGGCAACGCGAATTGCATGCGGCGCTGCCCCCGGAGCAACGCGCCGGTCTCGCCTGCCTGATCGCCAGCAGTTTCAGTCCCGGGATTGGCGAACCGCGTCGTTGTCATCACCCGGGCATGCGCGAACTCTATAAACGTGCGGTGCGACTGCTGGAAGACAACGAGGGGAAGGACTCGCTGGGGCTGGTGGAACCGCTCCGCGGTCTGGCCATCAGCTATCTTTACGGCACCGTGCACTGGAAGCGATACGGCGACAGGATAGGGTTCCACGGCCCCTACTACCGCGGTCGGCGTATGCTTGAGCGAGCACTGACGATCGCCGAAAAGGCGGAGTTTGGCGCCTCTGACCGCACTCTGGCGACCATCCTGGTCGATCTGGGCGACTGGCACTCTATCTACGACCATGGGCCAAAACGGGCGCGAGACTACTATCGCAGGGCCTGGACTCTGATGAAACAGGATATTCCCGATGACGAAGTTCCCGGTGCATTCGAGAACCCGGTCCGCCTGCTCTATCTTCCCGCCGGTTTTCAGCAACCTCAGGCACGCGGCCAAATCAGCGATAGCGGGCCGATGTTGCCGGGATGGGCAAGGGTCGAATTCACGGTGACGGCAGAAGGACGTGCCACGGACATTGAAGTTATAGAAAACAACCCGCCCTACTGGACCCGGCACAACCGCGATATAGAGCGGTCCATGGCAACCAGCAGATTCCGGCCGGCATGGCGCAACGGCGAACCCGTTCCGGTGAGAGCGGAGATTCTGTACCGCTTCAGATACCCGGCTCCCAGCGAAAACATTTCCGCAGATAGTGGCTGAACAAAAAATTGTCGCTAAAATCGGGGCCATGGCCGAACCGCCAGCACAGAAAAAGGCATCGAGCGTCGGCCGGTTTGCGGCGCTTTACATAATTTGCGGGCTCGCATTGTCGGCCGCCGTCAGCCCGTGCGTGGGGGCCGATTTGGCGCTGCTCGCCGAGCTTACGGTACCCCCGGAACTCGAGGAGGCATCAGCCGACCAGTCGGTTGCGTCGGGCCTGTATGCAGAAATGCTCAGCGACGCCGCGTTCGGCGAAGTTGACGAAGCCATCGAACCCGCGCAACGCCTTGTGGAGCTGACCGAACTTGAGTTCGGTCAGCAGTCCAAACGAATGGCGCGGCCGCTGACCAATCTCGCGCTGATCCAGGAGAGCCGCGGCGACCTGGATAATGCGGGACAAAATTATGCCGAGGCCGTAGGCATGCTGGAGCGCTTCAGCAGCCCCGTGGATCGAGACCTGGTCACTCCGTTGATGGGAATCGGCCGCGTACTCGACAAAACCGGGCGCCCGGGCGAAGCCGTTTTGGCGTACGAGCGCGCCCGCCAGATCCTGCGCCGGCATGAGGGTCTCTATACCCTGGACCAGATCGCGATGCTGGACGCGATGGCCACGAGTTATGCCGCCGCCGGCAACGGCCTGGAAGCGGATCGCCAGCAGTTGCGCGCGTTCGATCTGAGATCGCGAGGCCGCGACGACAACAGCACCGAGATGGTCTCAGCCTTGCTCGATCTCGCCGAGTGGCAAATGGACATCTACCGTGGATTGTCGCCGCAGGACCAGGCCATCTACGGCTGCCTGATCGAAACCGACATGACATTCGCCGACGAGCGGCCCGCTCGCTGCCGCCGCCCGTCAAGTCGCGCGCTGTACAACCGCGCCATCCATATTCTCGAAGAGGAGTACGGCAAGGAAGACGTTCGCCTGGTCGCTCCTTTGCGCGGGCTTGCGAGCACCTACTATGCCAGATCGGGACGCTGGATCTACAAGGGCCAGCAGGGGCAGGTCGGAGAGCCCGGATACGAATACCAGTCGCAGCACGCGCGCGCCCGGAGCTTGCTGGAACGGGCGCTCGACATCCAGCTCGCGCAGGACTCGATAGAGATCAGTGAAAAAGCTGAATTGCTGATGGACATGGGTGACTGGTACACGGTCTTCAGCCAGGATCGGGATCGCGGCATGGACTACTATCGCGAAGCCTGGTCGGTGCTGCGCGACGGCGAGGGCGAAGGTCCCGCTGCGGAGGCATTTGCCCAACCGAAGAGACTGGCCTATAGCCGATCGCCAGCCCCGCCGCGCAACAATACGGCCAACCTTTCTCTTGAATTGAAACCGGAGGAACAACTGGGCTTTGTGCTGGTCGAATATACCGTCACGCCGGATGGCCAGGCGCAGGATGTGCAAATAATAGAAACCTCTCCTCCTGGCTGGGTGGGACAGGAGCGTGCCGTTCTGAGATCGATGCGTACGGCGCGGTTTCGGCCGCGGATGGAAGAAGGCGAACCAGTTGCCACTTCGGGGATACAAGTCAAACACGAGTTCCGATACGTTGAGTGAGAATCGCTTTCGTTCCCGCACTGATGCGCCCGTAACATGTTCCGGGCCAACGAATTCCCGCGCGCCGGGATCAGGCCTCGGCCTGCTCCGCCGCAAACTGACCGATAGCGCCCCGGTGCGGGTCGGTGCCCTGCTCGCCAGCGCCGTGCTGGCGTGGAGTCCGGCCTCCGCCCAGGACGACACGCTCGGCGCCGGCCGCACAGTTGCCGAAAATTCGTCGGTCACGGGCCGCCCGGTCAACCAAAACACGGTTGGCGCGTTACTGGGCGGTGAGGAGCTGACCGAACGCGAGCAGCAATATGAGGAGTACCTGTTCAAGTACGAGTCGCGCGAATACGAGGAGGCACTGGAACCGGCAACCAGGGTCGTTGACCTGACGGAGCGGGAAGCCGGTCGGGATACGCCGCTGTTGATCGATCCCCTGATTAACCTGGCAACGCTTCAGAGCATGACCGATCAACCAACTGAAGCGGTGGCGAACTACCAGAGAAGCATCGAACTGATTGAGGAAAACTACAGCGAGAACGACCCGCGGCTGGTGCGGCCGTTGACCGCGCTCGGCGAGATTCACAATGCAGTTGGGCATTACGAAGAGGCAATACCTTATCTCGAGCGTGCTCAGCACATTACCCGCCGGCATGACGGCCTTTACAATCTCGAGCAAGTCAAACAACTCGAACAAATGGCCATCAGTTATCACGGGCTGGAAGACATTCGCATGTCCGTGACCAAACAGGCTTCCGCCTATCAGATTTACCAGCGCCAGTTCGGTGCAAATTCTCCGGAGATCCTGCCCGCGCTTTACAACCTTGCGGAGCACCTCGGCAAAATATTCTCGACTCGTGACTCCTACGACCGGGTCCGGCTGACCTGCCTGGTAGAACGTAAAGTTACCTGGGAGGCCGACGAGAAACAGATTTGCCCGGTTCCGGGGGAGCGCGATCTGTATCGGAAAGCGGTACACATCGTCGAGGACACTTACGGGCCCGAGGATATTCGCCTCGTGGAACCGTTGGTGCGACTGGCCGAGTCGTATCGCCACAAGTCGGTCGTCAGCGTTGGCGGACAGTATGTGCGTCAGGACCCACGCGCGAAGACCTATCTGTATCGCGCGCTGGAGATCATCGACCAGAACGATGATGTCGACCCGGTGTTGCATGCCAGCGCGCTGGTAGCGCTTGGTGACTGGTACCTGCGGTTTTCGCCGGTATGGGAAAAAGGCATCCAGTATTACGACCTGGCGTGGAGGATTCTTACTCCCGACGGCTCCCGCACGCCGGAGAGCGACCGGTTTTTCAAGGATCCTCATCTCGTGTTCATGCCAGCCATCCGGCCGGCGGTCCGGCGTCAGAATGGACAATTTGCCAGCATCGGGCAACTCGGGTCGGGGTACGTTGTCGTCAGCTATGACGTCGACCCCGAGGGATGGGCGCACAACGTCGAAGTATTACAGACGGAACCCGACGACTACCGGAGACAACAGAATTATGTCGCGCGAGCAGTGAAACTGGCGCGGTTCAGGCCGACCTATAAGGAAGGACAGCGTGACTGGGCCCATAACCAGAGACTGAGACATGATTTTTTCTACATGGAATAGGACGCCGAAAGCTGTCGTGAAACGAGGCGCTCATGCCGGAGTAAGGAAGACCTTACAAGGAAGGCTCCGGGAATCCTCGGCTATTCCATGTACACTTGGCGAGGCGAGACCGGCAACGCCGCGGCTGTTTTTTGCCGCGCACAGACCTGGTGCCGCGTCAGTGTAGCGAGGCCGTTGCGAAGGCAAATCGGACGAGGTGTCACGATGACCGACAATTTCACGACAAAACTCTGCCTTGTGCTCGCCCTGGCGCTGGCGGCCGGTTGTGCCAGTCAACAGACGCAGGAACAGGAGGAGCAGGAACAGCAATCGTCCAGCACATCTTCGAGCACCTCCGAATCCTCCAGCCCGAGCAGCGGCAGTCCCTCGCAAGCGCCCAGCGAATCCAGCACGGAAAGCCAGTCACAGAGTTCCGGAAGCGCCGAACAGGATCCCTGGAGCAACCCGCCCGAGCAGTCCGAGTCTGGCGGAGAATCGAGTGCTCAGAGCCAGAGTTCGCCCCCGCCTGGCGGCGCACCTCAGGAAAGCACCGCGCAGGAGCAAGGGGGTGCCGAAGGCGCGGAACAACAAGGCGGACAACCCCCCGGTGGCGCGGAGAGCACGGCCCAGGAACAGGGTGGTCCTCCTCCGGGCGGAGCCGATGGCGAAGCGGAACAGCAGGGCGGCGCGCAGAGCACCGCCCAGGAACAACAGGGCGGCGGCCCTGAAGGTGGCGCCGAGAGTACCGCTCAGGAGCAAGGTGGCGGCCCCGCGGGAAGCGGCGAAAGCACGGCGCAACAACAGGGCGGACAAAATCCGGGAAGCACGCCGGGCGGCAGCGCCGGCTCCGGTGGCGCGCAAGGTCCCGCAGGCGCAGTGCCTGGTGGCAACATGCCCGGGGGCGCAAGTGGCGCACCCGGAGGCTCGAATCCGGTCAGAGTCGCGGTCATTGGCTCGCCGCAAACCGGCGACGAGCAGGTTGGAGATCTCGACCGGGTTCTTGACGGCTCAATGGTGATTTTTGACGGCCGCATCCTCGAAGAACAGCAACGAGCGCGCGATGCGCGGCGCGGCAGCGAATCCGGCGCCGAGGGCTCGGTGTACGGCGAGGAAAGCGAAGGCGGCAGCGGTGCTACCGATGTCGGCGAAGACGGTGGAATGGGCGGGGAATCCGGCGACGGCGATTCGACCATCGAAGACGGCGGACCGGCCGATACCAGCGGTTTGGAACGACCGATGCCTCAGGGCGGTGCAGGCAAGGAAGCCACGGGTTCGGCTCCGGAAGGTATTCCCAGTGGTGACGACGACGACATCGTCGCGCGCCAGTTGCGCGAAGCCGCTGAAACCGAGAGCGATCCGGTTCTGCGCGAAAAACTCTGGGAAGAGTACCGGCGTTACAAGGAAGGCACATCGAGGTAATTCGAAATGAGGCGACTGACACTTCTCCCACTGTACCCGGCAGCTTTGTCGCTGCTGCTTGGCGGCTGCGTTCAGGAGTCCGTTCGCTCGGTCAACTCGACCGAGGCGATACAGGCGGTTGAGGCGATCCCCGAAGCCCAGCTACTCGACGTTGGGGTAGCGGTTTTCGATGCCGGCATTCCCGAAGACGAGGAAAGCTGGGAAAAGCTCCGAATTTTCCCGACAGTTCGCAAGGCCGAAGCCAGGTTTATTCCACTCATCCTGCAGGACACCCTGGAGAAAACCGGCCAGTGGGGCGCGGTCTGGGTCGTTCCCTCTGACTCAAATGCAGTCGATTTGCACGTGTCCGGAAAGATCCTCTATTCGGACGGCGAAACTCTCAAGCTCGATGTCCAGGCGGTTGACTCCACGGGACGCGAATGGCTGGACAAGACTTACGAAGGCGTGGCAAGCAAATATGCCTATGTCGAGGAACTCGAGCTCGACAGCGATCCATTCCAGAACATTTACAACCAGATCGCGAACGACCTGGTGCTGGCGAGGCAGTCGCTGGATGCCAAGCAACTGACAGACATCCGAACGATTTCGGAGTTGCGATTTGCAACAGAATTTTCGCCCGAGGCTTTCGACCGCCATCTGAAGGTAAACGAGAGGACCGGCGAATACACAATCAACAGTCTGCCCGCGCGTGAAGAACCAATGATGGTTCGCATGAGTAAGATCCGCGAGCGTGAGTACATGTTCTTCGACACGCTGGACGAGTATTACGACAATTTCGAACGACAGATGGGCGAGCCCTATATGGATTGGCGCGCCTACAGCTACGACGAGACTATCGCGCTACGAGAGGTCAAGGACTCGGCGCGGCGGCGGATGCTGCTTGGCGCATTGGCAGTGGTGGGCGGCCTGTATGTCGGCAGCCAGGGCGGCAGCTACACCGAGTCGGTCATAGCGAATACCGCCGTGATCGGCGGCGGTACTCTCGCATGGTCCGGATTCAAACGCTACGGAGAATCCAAGATCCATGTTGATGCGCTGCGCGAACTCGGCACTTCACTCGAAGCGGAAGTACGCCCCGTAGTCGTCGATATTGAAGGACAAACCGTGGAGCTCTCTGGCTCCGTTGAGGCCCAGTATGCCGAATGGCGGCGTCTGTTGCGGGATATCTATGAACTCGAAACCGGGATCGAGGTCGCCAGCGACAGTGCAGCACCAGGCGACGGCACCGAGGTCAACTAAACAAAAGCAACACAGACCCATGCGCGACCTCCGCCCCGACCAGATAGTGTTTGGCCGGTACACCCTTCTCCGGCCATTGCGCAGCGGCGCCCGCCATCCCGCATGGCTGGCAACGGACTCCCGTTCCGGTAAGCAAATCGGACTCTGGATATTGCCCGCTGCGGCACTCACACCCGATCTTGAAGCGCAACTGCACCAGGGAATCGCTGCGGCCGAGACAATTGGCGAACCCGAAATGGCCGGCATCGCGCTGGCGCAGTTGAATCCAGCTCAATTCTCGCGCGATGGCGCGCAGCTAGAGAGACTGATCGAACAATTCGCCGACGACAGTCTCGACATCGAGGCCGAGGAATTCGAGTCGATCGAACCGCTGAATTTCAGTAGTGCGGCCACTACGGCTCCCGTCGAATCGGAACACCGCAGTACGGTGTCGAAACCCGTAATCATTACGTTGTTTGCAGTCAGTATCATTATTGCCTTCGGCGTAATTTTTTACCTCCCGGACCTGGTAAAACCACCGCCGCCGGAACAGACCGCGGCAACGCCCGAGACCAGCCAACGGGCAGCGCCAGCGACCGCGGCAAGAAGCGAACCGGAAGCACCTAAAGAACTGGCGCCGTGGCAGCGCGCCCAGATTCTGAAACAGAAAGAAGCAGCGGAAGCAGTTCTCGAGGAGTTCATCCGCAAGCAGTTCGATCTGGAAGAAAGCAATGTGACCGCATGGGCGGAAACCGAGTTCAACGCCGCCAAGGAACATGCACGCACCGGGGACGGTCACTTCAGCATTCGCGAGTACGAGGCCGCGCAGCAGTCTTACCAGGCCGGGCTCGATCAACTTCTTGCACTGGAGGCTCTGGCCCCCGTGTTGTTGAGCGCGGCGCTTACGCGCGGCCAGGAGGCGCTCGACAGTTTTGATTCCGCCACGGCCACCGAAGCTTTTACCGCGGCGCTGGCGCTCGATCCCGATAACGCTACCGCAACTGCCGGCCTGCGCCGGGCCGAATCGCTGGACGCGGTTGAACGACTGCTGGCTGAGGCCCGCAGAGCCGAGAGTCGCGGCGAGTTCGCGGTTGCGCGCGATGCCTTTCGCGAGGCGCTGGCTCTCGATGCCGCGGCGAGCGAGGCAACAGAGGGACTCGACCGCGTGACAGCACGTCTCGCCAGCGATCAATTCTCGGTACTGATGTCGCAGGGCTATGCGGCATTGTCGGCGGGACAATTGCAACAGGCAGACTCCGCTTTCAAGCGCGCGCGTCAACTCAAACCGGGGTCGCCCGAGGTGGCGGAAGCCCTGGCGCAAACCGATATGCAACGCCGATTGACCCGGATTGCCAGCTTGCGCAGCGAAGCGGAAAGATTCGAGAGCGAAGAGAATTGGCCGCAGGCACTGGATCGCTACGAGAAAGCGCTGGCGCTGGACGCAAATCTGGCGTTCGCAAAACGTGGCCGTTCGCGCAGCCAGGAACGGGCCGAGCTGGACAAGCGCCTCACCGAATACCTGGCGGCGCCGGCGCGCTTGTCCACTGACGCAGTCTATGCAGCCGCCGAGCAACTCATGTCGGTTGCCACCACTGTCGAGCCGCGCGGACCGAAACTAACCGCGCAAATCCAGCAAATGCAGCAGGCAATGTCGGTCGCGCGAGTCCCGGTGACGGTGCGTTTCGAATCCGACAATCAGACCGAAGTTACGTTGTTTCGAATCGGACAGCTCGGGAGTTTCGACGCGCGCGACATCGAGCTACGGCCCGGCACCTATACGGTAGTGGGAACACGCTCCGGGTTCCGCGACGTGAGACAGCAATTTACGGTCGTTGCCGGCCAGCCCGCCGGTCCGGTCATCGTACGCTGCGAGGAGAAGATTTGACCGCCTCAGTCCGCCTCGTCGATGGAGAAACCAGCGAGCGCTATCAGGCAACGCGGCGGGTTGGCATCGGCGGTGCGGATGCCGAAGTGCCGTGGCCGGGCGCCGCCCACGGCGAGACCCTCGCCTACCTCGAATACACGAAAGCTGGCTGGGTAATGACCCCGGCCGGCGATGCGCTCATCCTGCGTAACGATTCGAACCTGGAAGAACCGGTTCTGGTCGCAGTCGGCGACACACTCGAACACGAGTCGAGGATTCTGGTTGTTCGCAAGACCGGGC
The DNA here is from genome assembly GCA_002868855.1 of Chromatiales bacterium. Lineage (GTDB taxonomy): Bacteria > Pseudomonadota > Gammaproteobacteria > Steroidobacterales > BM003 > BM003. The sequence goes on from PKUM01000212.1 coordinate 38,873, forward strand.
CGGAGCTGGTGCTGGAAACGGAAACCGCGGACGACGTCATTGCAATGGACTTCTCGAGTGGCGGTGACGTTGAATCCGAGGGCGAGCTGATCGAGGCCGCCGTATTTGCGCCGTCCGAGCGCCGCACACGAGGTTGGCGCAGCGTGCTGCGACCGGTGCCGCTACTGGTATTTGCGATTTTTGTCGTACTCGGCAGCGTAGCCTGGTTTATGCTCACCGCGCGCACCGTCGAATTACAGGTGGAGCCCGTCGCCGAGGAAATCGAGATTGACGGAGGGCTCTACGTTTTTGAACTTGGCGGTCGGTATTTGTTACGGCCTGGCGACTATCGTCTGCATATGGCGCGCGAGGGCTATTACGACTTCGACGAAATTTTGAGCGTCGGCGAGGAACGCAACCAGTTCTTCGAGTTTGAACTGAAAAAACTGCCCGGTATTTTGCACCTTACGACAGAGCCTGGCGACGGTGTGCGGGTCTCGGTAAACGGGGAGATTGTCGGCACGACACCGATCGAGCCGCTGACGATCGAACCGGGCCCGCACGAGTTCACGCTCGATGCCGAACGATTCGATTCCTACAGCGTACAGGTCGAGATCGAGGGAGGTGGCGCGGAACAGTTCCTGGAGGCGAAACTTGAACCGCTCTGGGCCAGCGTCGCGATCAACAGCGAGCCGATCGGCGCAGAAGTACTCGTAGATGGCGAAGCAGTCGGTGTCACACCTATTAGCGCCGACATACTGGAGGGCGTACGCGAGGTACAGGTATCCCTGCCCGGCTACAAATCCTATAACGAAGAAATCGACGTCGTGCGCTCGGTTCCGCAAACTCTCGAGACCATCGTTCTTGAGCAGGCCGATGGTCTTGTCAGTCTGCGCAGCAGACCATCGGGGGCCAGCATTATGGTAAACGGCGCCTACCGCGGGCAGACCCCGTCGGAGCTCGAACTTGCGCCCGGTATCACATATCGCATCGAATTCAGCAAGGCCGGATTTCAGAAAGTCACCCGCAACGTCAAACCCGAATCGGGCACAAGCCGCCAGGTGGATGTGTCCCTGAAACCGTTTGTCGGAGAAATAAGTATCGTCGCCGATCCCGCCGATGCCGAGGTCCTTATAAACGGAAAGGTTCGCAGCGAACGGCGCCTGACGCTGCCCGCCGTGCCGCAACAGATAGAGATTCGCAAGCCCGGATTTGCGTCCTACCGAATTACCGTTACGCCGCGACCCGGGTTCCCGCAGGAAGTGTCAACTCGGCTGAAAACAGAAGCACAGGCCCGCGCCGACTCCCGGCCGAGACGTATAAAGACCGCCGCCGGTCCGGAACTCATACTTGTTACTCCGGGTCGATTGAGTATGGGATCATCGCGACGTGAGCAGGGACGGCGTTCCAACGAGAGCCTGAGGCAGGTCGAACTGGTGCGCGCGTTCTATTTTGGCGTACAGGAGGTCAGTAACGAGCAGTTTCGACAGTTTGCCGAGCAGCATAATTCGGGGGCGTTCGAGGGTGTCGATCTGAACCGGCCCGACCATCCCGTCTCGGGTATAACATGGCAACAGGCGGCGGCATTCTGCAACTGGCTGAGCGAGCGCGACGGGCTTCCGGCAGCATACGTAGACCGCGGCGGCGTGCTGGTCGCTGCGGAACCGATGAACCACGGGTACCGGTTACCCACAGAGGCGGAATGGGCGTGGACCGGGCGCCAGGTTGCGGGTCGCGGCAGCGGTCGTTTTCCATGGGGCGATGACTGGCCTCCCCCGCCGGCTCCAAAAACCGGAAATTACGCTGACGAGTCGGCGCGCAGATTGTTCAACGACTACATCAAGGGCTACAACGACGGGTATGCCGGGAGCTCTCCGGTCGGCAGTTTCGGCGCATCGCCCATCGGTCTGTTCGACATGGGCGGCAACGTGGCAGAATGGATTCACGATCTGTACACCACCTACCCCTCGGCCGGTGCAAACCTCGAACGCGATCCGATGGGGCCATTGGACGGCAAGTTTCACGTTATCCGCGGCTCCAGCTGGCGACATGCAACAATCAGCGAATTGCGCTGGGCATACAGGGATTATGGAGAGGAAGCCCGACCCGACGTCGGCTTCAGACTCGCCAGGTACGCCGAGTAGTCATGGAGCATCGAATGAAAGAACTCGCTGTCGCTATCTTAATTCTCGGGCTGGGCGCATCAATGGCGCAAGCCCAGGATGAGGCACAGGAAACAGAGTCCGCCCCCGCTGCCGAGACGAGCGAAAATGCGGCGGAGACAACCGAAGCTCCGCCTGCCAGAGCCGAAGAAACCCAAACAGAATCGCGACGTGGCAGGCCGCAAAAATTCGAGCCTTCCGAGGAAATCTCGGAAGATTTGTCCGTCTCGTTTCCTGTCGATATCTAGAGCCCTACAGAGAGCCTGAGAATGGTAAAAAAGCAATTCCCTTTCGAGTTTACCTATCAGGTTTTCGCCCTGATCGTCGCGATAATCATCGTGCATGCGATATATGTCGCCGTCGTGCGCCCGAATGCTGAAGCGGTTCTTACCTATCAGGCCGAAATGATGGCGCAGGACAGCGACTATGTTGCCGATCGTTCGGTATGGGTCCTGATCAGGGATTTCGAACAGGAGTCGTGCTTTATCCTGTTGTTTTGGGCGATGGCAATAATGGCCTACAAAGCGGTACTCGCCGTCCGTGAACGCGCCCTGCTGCAACAGGACCTCTTGCATATAACGGAGGGTATGAGCGTGTTGCCGGAAGACACCCGGGAACTGTCGCGCCCGTTACAGGCGCTTCCGGACAAGGATCGGGAGAGTCTACTGCCGCGTGCGCTGCTTACCGCCCTGCACCGATTTCGTTCCACCCGGAATATTCAGGATACGTCTGACGCAGTTCGTTCGGTGTGCGAAGGTGAGTCGGAGCGTCTCGACTCCGAGCTTTCAATGGTCAGGTACATCGCGTGGGCGATACCGTCGGTCGGCTTTATTGGCACGGTCCGCGGTATTGGCGAGGCGCTTGGCCAGGCGCACAAGGCCGTCGAAGGCGACATCGCCGGTGTCACGGCCAGCCTCGGTGTAGCATTCAACTCCACGTTTATCGCTTTGATCCTGAGTATCGTGCTGATGTTCCTGCTGCACCAGCTGCAATTGCAACAGGAAAGACTCGTGCTCAAAACTCAGGATTATTGCGACGAACATCTGTTGCGCCACCTACAGGTACGCTAACTGATGACAGCCGTCCTCGAAATCAACGACATCGGATTGCTGCTCAGCCTCGATGCCGAGCCCATTTTCGAGTCGCCCGGCTATGCGATGCTGGATGACAGGGAAATTGTCGTCGGCGCTGATGCGCTGGCTCAGTCGCGCCTGCAGCCCAACCGGATCCAGAACCGGTTTTGGGACCAGCTGAGCATGGAGGAACTGCCCAAGCCGATGGGCCAAGCGCGCAACTATGCCGATCTCGCTTACGCTCACCTGAAAAGCTTGAGTAGCCGCCTGCTGGCCGAAGGCGAACGCAAGGTCATATTTTCCGTTCCGGGAACCTACGACCGTCAACAACTGGCATTGCTGCTCGGAATGGCCAAGGAGTGCGGTCTCGACGTGGTCGGGCTCGTGGATACCGCAGTCGCCGCATCGCCGCATGCGGTACCGGGTCACAACCTGTATTTTCTGGATATCTTCCTGCATCGCACGATACTGACGGAATTGCAGCAGGGCGTGCGGCTCAAACGCACCCGCGTCGACGTCCTCGGCAATATTGGCATGTCGACACTCAATGACCGTTGGGCAAACCGAATTGCCGATCTGTTCGTTTCGGAGACGCGCTTCGACCCGATGCATGTCGCCCAGACCGAACAGGTTCTTTACGATCACCTGGGTGGATGGCTGCGCGAACTGGACAGCGTCGGCGCGGCAGAACTGGAATTGCCGACCGGCCGTAAATCCTACCAGGTGACAGCCAAGCGAGAGCGCGTGCTCGAGGCGACCAATGCGCACTTTCGCCAGATCGCCGAACAGATCAACACCCGGATCGGCAGCAATGGTCCGGTCGCGTTGCAAATTTCGCATCGCGTAGCCGCCCTTCCCGGCTTGAGTAAAGAACTGGAACAGCAAATCGATTGCCAGATAATCGAACTCGAACGCGAGGCCGCCGCGCGAGGAGCGGTGCGCCATGGAGAACACCTAGTCCAGGGCGGCAAGGGAGTCCGGTTCGTGACCAGCGTGCCATGGTCGCTGGACTCCGCGTCGCCAATATCCACCACAACTCCCGGACCCGATCCCACGAGCACGGCGCAGACCGCCGTGCCTGCAGCAGCGGCATCACCACTTCCGCCACCTTCGCCGCCGCGGCCGCGACTGCCAAGTCATGCGGTGGTACATGGCATTGCCCATCCGTTGAACCGTCACGATACCCGGCTCGACGCACTGATAGGCCTGCCGGCCGGCTCTGATGCCGCAACGATTACGCTGCGTGTAGTGGAGGACGGCGTGCTGGTAGACCCTGGCACGGCACAACTGCACCACAAACGACGCCAATTAGATGGCGTCGCCGTATTCGGGATCGGCGATCGGATTACGTTGCCCGACGGAGAGGAATTGCTGCTGATCGAAGTAGCCGGAGAAAATGGCTCGTAAGAAACGACAAACCAATGTTTTCAGCCTGTCCTTTCTGGACTGCATGTCATGTGGTTTTGGCGCCGTCGTTCTGTTCTTCATGATAATAAATCACGCCACCGAGGTTCGCTCGGACGAAGTCAATGAGAAACTCCTTGCCGAAGTCAGCCTGCTCGAGCGCCAGGTACTGGACGGCGAGCGCCATAAGGTCGAGTTGCGAAATTCAATTGACGAGGTCGACAAGGAGTCCGCAATTACAGAAGGACTGTCGGCACAGGTATTGAGCGACCTCGAGGTCATTCAGGAACAACTCGCCGATCTGGATGCATTGACGGTCGCACAACGCGAGCATATCAACAAGCTCAAGTCCGATCTGAAAACGATTGATGAAGAGAAGAAACGGCTGGAGGGTGCGCGCGCAAGCGAGGATGATGAGGGCGGTGCGACGCGCTCGTTCGTCGGTCAGGGCGACCGCCAGTATCTTACCGGCCTCAAAGTCGGCGGTGAGCGAATACTGATCCTGGTTGATGGTTCCGCCAGCATGCTCGATTCCAGCATTGTCAACATTATCCGCCGCCGCAACATGTCCGACCCCGAGAAACTCAAAGCGCGCAAATGGCAACGGACCATCAATGCCGTCGACTGGCTGAGCACGCAGATTCCGGTGGAGAGCAAATTCCAGATTTACACATTCAATACGGGCGTGCAGGCGTCCATACCGGATACGCTCGGTGACTGGGTCGAAGTGGATTCGGGTCGCAATCTGAACGCCGCAATCGATGGGGTCAAAAGCCATGTTCCGGCGGGCGGAACCAGCCTCCATGCCGCTTTTGCCGCGGCACGCGCTCTGAAACCCATGCCCGACAATATTTATTTGCTTACCGATAGTTTGCCGACGCAGGGTGCTTCGGCGCCGCGGCGCACCACCGTCAACGGCAAAAACCGGATCAAACACTTCGAGGAAGCTGTCGCAACGTTGCCCCTGGGCATACCCGTCAACATCATTCTGCTGCCCATGGAAGGTGACCCGATGGCGTCAGCGGCGTTCTGGCAACTTGCACAAGTCACGGGAGGGTCATTCATGAGCCCATCCAAGGACTGGCCGTAAGGTGAGGACAAAATGAAGAAAAAGGGACGCAGGGACGTCGAGGCCTTCAGCATGTCTTTTCTCGATGCAATCTGTTGCGGTTTTGGCGCTATCGTGCTGTTGCTCGTGCTGTCAAAGACCGCGGAACCTTTTATTCTCGAAGAGACGACGCAGGAACTCGAGGCATTGATAGCCAACCTGCAGGAACAGCTTTATGAGATCCGTGGCGAGACCACGGTCATGAACCGGACCATGGTTACACGCAAAGACCAATTGGCGGCGGAAAAGGAAAAACTCGCCCGGTTGCAGGGAGATCTGTCAAATATCCGCGGCGAATTCGAAGCCTCGCGCGACGCTTCCGACATTGCCGAGGTCATCGAAGGCCGGCTTGCCACCGCGCGTCAGAGCCTGTCGGCGGAGATGCAGAGACTGCTCGGCGAGAATTTCCGCCGCAAGCCGAAGGACCAGACTGTCGGTGGCATACCGGTAGACAGCGAATACATCATTTTTATTATCGACACATCGGGGAGTATGGTTAATTACGGCTGGGATCTCATGATGCAGAAGGTAGAGGAAACCCTGCAGGTCTATCCCAATGTGAAAGGCATTCAGGTCATGAATGACATGGGTGACTACATGTTCAGCCGCTACGCCGGAAAATGGATCCCCGACACGCCCGCCAGGCGCAAGGCAATCATGACTCAGCTCAAATCGTGGACACCGTTTTCCAATTCAAGCCCGGTGGAAGGAATCACCAAGGCTATCCGTACATTCTATTCTCCGGAAAAGAAAATCAGCCTCTACGTGCTCGGCGACGAGTTCACCGGCGGATCGATTGAGCGGGTCATCGACACCATCGACCGCATCAATCGCGAAGACGACAAGGGCAACAGACTGGTACGCATCCACTCGATCGGATTTCCGGTTACGTTCCAGCGCGGCGCCGCGCTGGCAACTACAGGCACCCGCTTTGCCACACTGATGCGAATCCTGTGCGAAAAGAACGGCGGCACCTTTGTCGGACTCAATACGTTTGAACCTGAGTCGCACTACGGACTCTGACCATATATGGGCGCAATGAAAAAGACCAACAACAGACACTTCATCCGGCCTCGCCCGAGCGCAATTCGAACACTGCCAGTCCTGGTGCTGGTAGCGCTAAGTGCCTGTACTCACAGCGTACCGGTCGATACCGAATTCCCGGAGCCGCTGATTGCGCCAATGCCGGTCGCGGTTGCTGTATATTACGACGAGAGTCTCATCGACTTCGAACACACCGAGTTCATCGAGCAGGGCTCGGACTGGAAAGTAAAGCTGGGCGATGCCAACCTCAAGATGTTCGAACGCCTGTTCGGGTCGATGTTTGAGAATCTCGTACCGGTCGCATCGCCGGAAGCCGGTTTTGCCGAAGGAAGCAGATTCGAGGCAATAATCATTCCGGCGATCGAGGAAATGCAGGTCGCTCCGCCACGCTACGGAGAGTCAGAATTTTTCGAGGCCTGGATCCAGTATCGGGTCGAAGCATTCCACCCGAACCGGGAACCGATCGTCAACTGGCTGGTGAGCGGGTACGGACGAAGCGAAGGATCGATGCTGCAACCGTCAAAGTCGTTGCAGGAAGCCACCGTTCTTGCCATGCGCGATGCGGCGGCCAATATCGTCATCAAGTTCAGGCAGCAACCACGCATTCGGGAGTGGCTTGACCAACAGGAAGGCGCCAATGAATAAGACACCTGGCATGCATTCGAGGGGCTACGGTATTCGTTTTGGAGCAATCTCTGTTGTTGTCCCGGTTACTCTGTTGCTGGCCGCAAGCGGCTGTGTCAATTCGAGAATCGAGCAGGTCCGACAAGGTTCGACCGTTTTGCAGGACGGTGAGGCCATCGTAATTCTCGCGCGTCGCCATGATCATGCCGGTGAGACCGAGTCGAGCTTTACCGACTGTATAGAGGACAAGCTCGCCAAGGGTGACTCACCACTGAACGTACATCCGAACAAGGAGTTCATCGATGCGATGTTCCCCTGGTTCGAGCCAAGTGTGGCGCCTCTTTCTACCGACTCTCTGCCGCAATTGCTGGCCCACCCGGGAGTACGCGACAAGATCGAGCAAACCGGCGTACGCTATGTTGTCTGGCTGGACGGCAGTACCGAAAGGATCGACAGTGGCGGCAGCATGACCTGCGCAATCAGTCCCACCGGTGGCGGTTGCCTCGGTTTTGGCTGGTGGGAAGATGCCTCGGATTACGAGGCAACCGTTTGGGATCTGAAGAGCTCGAGCGCCGCGGGGATGGTCAGCGCGGACGTCAGCGGCACGTCGTACATGCCTGCTTTCGTCGTGCCGATCCCGCTCATAGCACGCACCCAGTCGGCCGCGTGTAGCGGTCTGGCACGTCAGCTCAGTCTTTTTCTCGCGCAGGCGCCCTAGGCGCACGGGCTGCCAGCGCCTGTTATTCGATGACCTTGAAAAGCTGGCCCGTCGCAGGTTGATCGTGCGGCCCCAGGTCGTTCAGCAGGCGCAGCTGCTGCTCTACATAACCAGATAAGGCGGAACGCCGCGCCAAGACTTCGATTGTAGTCCCCGGACCGATTTCGATCACTCTTACCGCAATCGGCCGCGTCAATGGACGCTCATTCCGCTTAAGATCGTCGAAGCTGAAAATGGTCGAAATGAACTCTCTGTCTGCAGCGATCTTTGACAGATCCTTGCGCCCTGCCCCGGAAAAAACGAAGGCCTTGCCTTTGCGTTGATCGAAAATTACCGCCGTGCGGACAGGTCGGGGACCGTAAGGCGAAGGTGCCCGCTCGGCAATTGCAATATAGGCCGGCTTGCCGGCAATTGTCAGCGCCTTGCCATCTTCGAGATTTTCCAGGCCGAGCTTGCCACGCATGAACTGTTCCGGCGACGTGCCGTCACGCGGCATTGGCAAACTGCGGACGTGAAGCGTGGCCTGATCACCCGGGGAGTGCGATACGATGGCACTCTGCGCCGACTCGACCCGCCAACCTTCCGGAAACGTGATCTTCATTCGCAGGCCGGCGTGATAGAGCTTGTTACCGCGGATTACACCACCGGCTGCGCTTTTCCCCCACAACAGTCCATTGATGCGTTTCAGATATTCGTCGCGCCGAACCATATCCGGACTGCCAAAGCCAACTTCGCTTGCCGCGTCAATTGCTTCGCTGAGGCGCGTGTCGTTGTCGGGGTGACTGGCAAACCAGCCGTGGTAGACCCTTGGCTCGCGCCCTTCGAGTCGCGCCCGTTCCAGTTCGAACTGTTCGCGACGCTTTAAAATATCAATCACTTCCAGCATGGACTGCGGCGGATAGTCTGTCTTCGCCAGGTATCGCGCTCCCAGGGAGTCCGCCTCGAGCTCCATGCCACGGCCATAACCACTCAGCAGCACACCACCGAACATATTCGTGAGATCGCCGGCGCCCCCGGTTCCCGTCGCGACGCTTGCAGCCGTGCTGACCGCGCCAACAACTTTGTTCTTGCTGTCCTGGCGAACTGCATGGCGGCCGGTTACATGACCTATTTCATGACCTATGACCGCGGCAAGCTCGGCCTCCGAGTTCAGGTACGCCATCATGCCACGAGTGATGTAGATGAAACCGCCCGGGATCGCGAAGGCATTTACCGCATCGTCATCAACCAGGGTAAATGTCCATTTCAGATTTGGACGTTCACTGACTGACGCAAGTCGCTGGCCGATGCTGTTCACGTAGTCCTGCAGATCCGGGTCCGGATAGACCCTGAATTGTTTCATCACTTGTTCATGCGAGGTCTCCCCGAGCTCAATTTCGGACTCTTCCGACATCAGCACGAAATCGACACCGCCGGTCGCCGGGTTACTGGCACAACCAGCAAGCCAGAGCGAAACGCCAACGATTCCGAGCAAGTTCACTGAATAAAGCATTTTCATTGCCAGTGGTCCTCTGCACTCAACTGTCGCACCGGGGCGACTTTTACGGATTCGATTATATAGACAAGCCGCAAGGAAAATTGATCCTGTCATTTTCGAGAAGATTGGTGCGAAATTCTCGTGCCACTATCGCGAAAGCTCCGGCCGCGTTCCAGTCTGCGCTCGAGACCGGTGGGAGACACTAGACAGGTCAAACGGGGCCTGCACCGAGGCCACCGGGTTGGCGCTGCGGACAACGAGAGCATGGAGGCGGATCAGCACTCTTCCCTGCTAGAATATGCAGCTTAACGGCTAAAACACGCCAATGGTTGACACGCAGGAGTCGTTTACATGGCCACCGCTGTGGACACATTTGACAATAATGTTCTCTTAAAACTCGGCACGCTGCGCTCGGCGCCGGGGGAAATCGTGACCCAAGGGTTACCCGATTCGGATATCGAACGATTTGCGAAGACGGATCCTTCGCTTGTCAATGCAATTGACGGCGCACTTGAGGAGTTCGAACGATTTCGCGAACGCTACCCTGACCTTGCGGCTGCCGATGAAAGCAAACAAATTCATGATCTGCAGCAGGGAATCGTGAATTTCTACGCTCAGGACACGGTCAATCCTTACGTTGCGCTCGCTGCCCGAGGCCCATGGATCATTACCACGAAGGGTGCCGTGATACATGACTCCGGCGGTTATGGAATGCTCGGGCATGGGCATGCGCCGGAAAAGGTTTTGGCCGCAATGAGCAAACCGCATGTGATGGCAAATGTCATGACACCGAGCCTGAGCCAGATGCAGCTCGTCGATGCGTTACGCGAGGAGATCGGCCACACCCGCGAAAACGGCTGCGACTACGAAAGCTTCGTTTTCATGAACAGCGGTTCGGAGGCGGTAACCGTTGCGGCACGTATCTCCGATGTCAACGCACGCGAACTGACCGATCCGGGAGCACGCCACGACGGCAAACCGATCCGCATGCTCGCGCTCGAGGGCGGCTTTCACGGCCGCACCGACCGACCGGCGCAGTATTCGGATTCGACCTTGCAGACCTATTCCCGGTACCTGGCGTCGTTTCGTGACGGCAGCCGCCTATGGACGGTACCGCCCAACGATTCTGAAGCGCTTCGCAGAATTTTTGCGCGCGCAGACGAGGAAGGGGTATTTATCGAGTCGATGTTCCTCGAGCCGGTCATGGGCGAAGGCAACCCCGGCCTCGCCATAGAGCGGGCATTCTACGACCTCGCCCGCGAATTGACGCTGGCACACGGTAGCCTGCTACTGGTCGATTCCATTCAGGCCGGTTTGCGCACCCACGGCGTTCTCTCGATTCTCGACTATCCCGGATTCCAGGATGCCGAGGCACCGGACATGGAGACCTACTCAAAGGCCCTGAATGCCGGTCAGTTTCCGCTATCCGTCCTGGCATTGACCAAGCGTGCTGCCGGGCTTTATCGACGCGGCGTGTATGGCAACACAATGACCGCCAATCCGCGCGCGCTGGATGTCGCCATTGCGGTACTCGCTGGCCTCAGCCCCGGGTTGCGGCGCAATATCTGCGATCGTGGCGAGGAACTTGTGACCAAACTCCGGCAAGTGGCGGCAGAAACGGACGGGATTATTACCCACGTGCAGGGAACCGGTCTGCTCGTAGCTGCCGAACTGGCCGACGGCTATCGTTCCAGTGGCCATGCGAGTGTCGAGGAAGACATGCGTCGTCATGGTATTGGGGTGATACACGGCGGCCACAACGCGCTGCGTTTTACGCCGCACTTTGCGATCACCAGCGCTGAAATTGATCTTATTGTCGGCCAACTCAAAAAGGCGTTGATCCGGGCCAGCAACTGATTCGCGGCGAAAACGCGTACGCGATGGCGGTGGCCGCAGCGCAGGGCTTGCGAGATTTTCGTGGTCTGCGTATGTTCGCTTTTCACCTCCGGCCGGGTCGATTACGTTGCTGAAGCCGAAACTGTTCAAAGCGCGCCAGTTGGTGGGCAAATATCGCATTCAAAGAAGAATCGCGAATGGCCCTCTCGCCGCTGTCTACCAGGCTTTCGATACGGTTTTATGTCGCCGGGTTGCGTTGAAAATTCCGCACGCCGGCCTCGATCCGGCCATCCTCGAGGATTTTCGCAAGGAAGCGAGACTTGCGGTGCGCCTCGAACACCCGAATATTCTGCCCGTTTTCAATGCGAGCTTTATTGACGGCCGCTTCGTCATCGTGACGCCTCTCGGGGAACAGACTCTCGCCGACCGGCTAGTGAAGAGGATGGCGACGACGACCGCGCTGAACCTCATGGGCCAGGCACTCGCCGCGGTAGCGTTCGCGCACAGCAAACGTGTGATTCACTGCGATATAAAGCCCGAGAACTTCATCCTGTTTCCCGGGAACCGGGTACGGCTCGGCGACTTTGCGTTCGCCAAGCGCTGTGTACGCACAATCAAGGCGTCCGGCTCGGGCACGCTCGGCTATATCGCTCCCGAGCAGGCGATGGGACGGCCCATGTTCCAGTCCGACGTTTTTTCGCTCGGCCTCGTGATGTATCGGGTGTTTGCGGGCACACTGCCCGAGTGGCCCTATAGCTGGCCGCCACCCGGGCTGAAACGCCTCGAAAACCGCCTTCCGGACGAATTTGTCGCTATTGTCCGGCGCGCTTTGAAGATCAAGCCGACGCAGCGCTTTCGCGACGCAATCACCATGGAAAAGGCTTTCACCAACGCCATCGAGAAGCTTTCCCCGGAAGAGTCGACCGCAAAACACCAGAAGCGGAGAAATTGATGAACTCGCCGCAGTCGATGCAGCCGCTCGTGCTGACTGGCGACGAGTTGAACATACTGGCCCGGCTGGAATCTCCCGCTTTCGAGATTGTCGCTTTCAGCGATCGCAGCCCGGCCAAGATCACCGCCAACGAGGACTCCGCGCTGGCCATGACATATGGCACCGATGCCGTGGTCGTCGCCGTTGCGGATGGCGCGGGAGGATTACCTGCGGGGCAACGCGCATCCAACACCGCCGTAGCCGCACTGCGCAATGCGCTGGAGCAGGCCGCGCGCGAAAAGGTATTGTTGCGCACCGCCATTCTCAATGGCATTGAAGCCGCCAACGCAGCGGTGATGGCGCTAAGCAACGGTTCGGCGACGACCTTGACAGTAGTGGGCGCCGACGAAGATTCCGCGCGTAGCTTCCACGTGGGAGATTCTTCCGCACTCCTGATAGGTCAGCGTGGCAAGCTCAAATTTCAGACCATCGCGCACTCGCCAACCGGATTTGCAGTTGAGGCCGGTTTTCTCGAAGAAACCGAGGCGCTGTTCCACTCGGAACGGCATGTCGTTTCGAATTTTCTCGGTGATAGCGAAATGCGCATCGATGTCGGCGCTTCAACCCGGTTTGCACAGTTCGACACGCTGGTAGTAGCCAGCGACGGTCTCACCGACAACGTCAGGGTCGATGAGATAACAGAAGCGGTGCGCAAGGGGCCGATCACAAGCGCGCTGCAGCGACTGACCCTGGAGGCCCGCCAGAGAATGCTCGGCGCTGATAGCGGCCAGCCCTGCAAGCCCGACGATCTCACCGTGCTGTTGATGAGGCGCAGGCGGCCAGCAAAAAAGAAAGCGTCAGAGGCCGCCGACTAATCAATTCGAACGACTATTTCCCCAACGTTGACTCTGACATCAATGTCATCCTCGCCGTCACCTGACCAACTGAGGCGACTGCCAACGAACATTGACCTCTCCGACTCGATGTCATTCCCGTCCACGCGTAAAGAAACCTCGCCAATATTCGAATCGAGATCGACGTCGCCGATATTTTTCGCACCGTTGTGCACCGAAACCTCTCCTACCGAGGTATTCAAGCGCAACGCGCCGCCCGGCACATCGACCCGGGTCTCTCCGACACCGACTTTTGCCTCGACTCCGCCTTCGAGCCCCCTGACATCGAGCACGCCGACTCCCATTTCTATCATCGCCCCCAGCGCCTGCGGTGCATAAACTCGCCAATCTTGCTGGATATCCGAATCCTTGCCGCCACCGGGAAAAACGACCTGGAGTTCGAGTCTTCCGTTGCTGCTCGAGGCCACGACTTCCGCTGCATCGATCAGGTCGTCGACATCCGCGCCCGCGTCATCCGACGGTTTGAGTTCAATCTCAACCCGGATAGCGTCGTCACTACCCGATTCCAGCCGAATCTCGCCCACCCCCACGGTAATCTGTAGTTTTTCTATATCGACCGCCGAATAACTCGATTCGAGATCGCGCGCCTGCACGAAATCCGGAATCACCAGCGCCAGCACTATGGGTATGACCGCTCGGTTGAACATGGGTGCGCTCCTGAAGTTGTACTGACAATTTGACGCTTGCGCCGTGGAAAAGGTTTGAAAACCAAATGGGCAGGACAGAAATGTCACATCCCGGATCGGTTGCGTCGTCGTAACTCGTAAGCGAATTTAATTATAAATTAATATAAAACAAGTAATTATTATTAATTATTAGGTATTTACTTTAAGTATTATTAGCCTGGCAAGCCACCCGCCTCTTCGATTGCCTCGCGAAAGTGCGCAGCGATGAGATGGTGCGGCACCAGAAACGGCTTATCGGTAATCCGAATTTCCAGCACTTCCTTGTCGCTGTCCCAGGCGTACTCACCAGCGACGCCAAATGCGCTGAGCTGGCCATGCGCCGTGTCCTCAACCGAGACGCCGTGTGTGTGCAGCTTCTTTCGCAGCCGCGCGAACACGTCGGGCGTAATCCCCGCATACACCATTGCCTCGCTGGTTTCCCGCTTGTCGAAAAACATATTTGCCTTCCGTTCAGAAAATCGTTGCCAAGCCGCAATCCGGGCCTCAGTCCCGTAGCGCAGTCCTGCCGAAAGTATAGACAGTCGTGCGCCGGCGGCAATGCGACCCGCTGCCGATGAGCCTCACCAGGTACCTGTGTTGGGCATGGATGACCAGGGTTCCTGGGGCGGCAGTGCGTCGCCGGCCTGGAGTAACTCAATCGATATGCCATCGGGCGACCTGACGAACGCCATGTGACCGTCTCGCGGCGGACGATTGATCGTCACGCCCGCGTCCATCAGCTTTTGGCACAGCGCGTAGATATCGTCGACACGATAAGCCAGGTGGCCAAAGTTTCGCCCCGAGTCGTATTCCTGCGGATCCCAGTTGTAAGTGAGCTCAACCTGAGCTTCTTTGTCCCCGGGTGCGGCGAGAAAAACAAGCGTAAACCGGCCCGCCTCGACATCCACCCGGCGTAACTCCTCGAGGCCGAGCTTGTTGCAGTAAAAATCGATCGACGCGTCGAGGTCCGAAACACGGACCATCGTATGTAGGTATTTCATTGCATCTCTCCGCGACGCCTTCTCAAGTTATGCCGGGTTTGCGGCTTGCAAAGCGGCGATCCGCTCTTCGATCGGCGGGTGCGACAAAAACAGCCTTGATATCCCCCCGGCTGCGCGCCCGGAAATCCCCATCGCCTCGATTTCCTCTGGCAGATGAGCCTTGTCACCGCCGCCTCCGAGGCGCTGCAGCGCAGCGACCATGTTGTCGCGCCCTGCAAGGCTGGCACCGCCCGCGTCAGCGCGATATTCGCGCTGGCGCGAGAACCACATGACGATCGTTGTCGCCAGAATTCCCAACACCAATTGTGCAACCAACGCACTGATCCAGTAACCGGGACCAAGACCGCGTTCGGTACGGAACACGACCCGGTCGACAACAAAACCGATTACGCGGGACAAAAATATCACGAACGTGTTGACGACACCCTGAATCAGGGTGAGCGTCACCATGTCGCCGTTCGCAACGTGGGTAACTTCGTGAGCAAGTACGGCCTCGACCTCGTTCTGCCGCATACTCGTGAGCAGCCCGGTACTCACGGCAACCAGCGCGGCGTCGCGTCTCGCTCCGGTGGCAAAGGCGTTCGGTTGCGGCGAATCATAGATCGCGACATCCGGCATGCCAATGCCGGCTGCGCTGGCCTGACGCTGGACCGTCTCGACAAGCCACCGCTCGGCTTCGTTACCCGGGTTCTTGATGATCTTCGCCCCGGTGCTTCGCAATGCCATCCATTTGGATATGGCAAGGGAGATAAACGAGCCGGTAAATCCGATTACCGCGGAATAAACGAGCAACGCAGTAAGATCGAGATTGACTCCCTGTTCGTCCAGAATGCTTTCGAGACCGAGCAGCCGCATAACGACGCTTAGAACCAACAGCACTGCAATATTTGTCCCAACGAACAAAAGCACTCTTTTCATGGGGTCTCTCCGAAAGACGCAGATTGTGTCATAGGGCCGGATCAGCAATATTCAAGGCGCGGCTCACCATTCGCGCGAGGCCGGCCACATGTGAGTCGACGACCCCCATCCCGACAAGCGCCTGGTTGAGCCGCAATACGTAGTCGACATTCGTACCACTCGGTCCGACCGCGGTGCAAACCTGGCGCGCGATCTCGACAAGCGGTGCCGGACCGAGGTCTTCTGGATTCCCTGGTGGCGCGACGTAAAAAAGGGCGCGAATTCGCTGCTCGTCGGCGCAGAACACCCAGTCTTCGTAGCGCTCATAGCCTGCCTTCTCCCGGTGGTCGAGCTGTGCGAGCACTCGCTCTCCCGAGTCTCCTTGCAAACGATACGCCACTCCCCAGCACACGCTTCCCGGCCTGCGTCTCAACGTCACCACCCGGCCGGGCGCCGCCGCGACACCGCGGTGATCGGGCGATGCCTGCCAGAACCGCCTGGCCCAGCCTCGCAGCTTCACCGCGCGCCGCTCCGCGAATGAAAACTCAGGCCGCCAGATCAGAGACCCGTAGCCAAAAATCCAACTCGCACTCGCCATTCTGCTCCTCCGGGAGCGTTCAGCGCCGATTCAGGCGTGTCCCGTTTTAATCAATCCCAGCCACCAGATAAAGCAACGGGAGAAAACCATGTACCGCGCAAATTCTGTTCGTTGGGCGCTGATAACAGGTGTGATGTTCGGATTGACCGCAATTGCGGATGCAGTTGCCGCAACCACAACACCGGATTCTGCGCCCGTCACAACAGCCAAATCGAGCCGGAGTCATTCTTATTCGGCTGCCGGGCACGATGCAATCGTGCTTTCCGAGGCAACGCAGAAAGCGACCGGCAACAAGTTGTTCGAAGTATTTATTTACGACGCTGACGTCCACCTGTTGTACGACGATGACAACGACGGGTTCTTTCATGGACTCGAAGTCAACTTCGACGCCGATACGACTCAATTTGCAACAACGCTCTATGCCCGGCTCTATTTGCGCCGTCATGAAGATCCCTGGACGCTGTATTTCCAGACCCCGGTCTTCTCGGTTTTCGGTACCTCACCGGATGATGACTACTTCGTGGTGACGGAGCTTCTGAGCGGCTACGACCGCGCTCAGTAC
Source organism: Chromatiales bacterium (assembly GCA_002868855.1). Taxonomy (GTDB): domain Bacteria; phylum Pseudomonadota; class Gammaproteobacteria; order Steroidobacterales; family BM003; genus BM003. The sequence goes on from PKUM01000212.1 coordinate 55,866, forward strand.
GACCTGATGATAGAGCTCTACGAAGCGAACGAGCACACGCTGGTTGCCGAATTCGGCCCGTGGGACAGCCCCGCTCTCAGCCAGCTGCCCCTCGAAGCCCAGCAGCATGACCGGTATGCAACGTCGGCCGACACGATCAGTTACTCGGGCGGCGGCGGCGGTCTGGGTTTGCTGGGCCTTGCGGTGCTATTCTTGGCGCGTCTACGCCGCGTCCCTATTTACTGAGACCGTCACCATGAGCAACAACAGCAATGACATCGCCGGACTGCATCGCGAATTTTCCCGCTTCGACAGCGACAACAATGGTCGAATCGAGTACGAGGAATTTATCGAGCTACTTGGATCGGTAGGACCTCGCCCGACGGAAGAGGAGGCTCAGCTCGCGTTTTCAGTCATCGACTCCGACAATACCGGATACGTCGAATTTGAAGAATTCGTGCACTGGTGGCTCGATCACTGATCGCCGTCTGCCGCAGCCAGCGGCTCGGGCTCCGGGCCGCCCGCTCGCGGCCACACTCTTAGTATCGCCTGGATTACTGTTGCCAGCGGGATAGCGAAGAAGACACCCCAGAAACCCCAAAGGCCGCCGAAAAACAGGATTGCAACGATAATTGCGACGGGATGAAGGTCAACGGCCTCGCTAAACAACAATGGAGCGAGCAGATTCCCATCGAGTGCCTGAATAATCAGGTAGGCCGCAACAGCCCAGTAGAAATCCGGCGTCAGACCCCATTGAAACAAGGCCACCAATGCGACCGGCACCGTCACCAATGCCGCGCCGATGTATGGAATCAGAACCGATACCCCGGTCAGCGCAGCAAGCAGAAGCGCGTACTGCAGATCCAGTAGGGAGAAGGTCGTGTAAGCGAACGATGCGACAATTATGATCTCCCAGAATTTGCCGCGAACGTAGTTGGCGATCTGAACATCCACCTCATGCCACACGGTACTGCTCAGATGCCTGTCCTCGGGCAAAAACCCACTGAACCAATCGACTATCCGTTGCTTGTCCTTGATCATGAAATAGACCATTAACGGCACCAGAATGAAGTACACGACAACGGTGACGAGAGTAACCAGCGAAGAAACGGAATAAGACAGGAGGGTCTGACCTACTCCAAGAATCTCGTTTCTGATTGCAGCAATGAAATCGCTAATCTGCTGTTCTGTGAAAACAGTGGGGTATTCGTTTGGCAGACGCAGTAGCAAATCCCGCGCACGCGACATCATGGATGGAATCTGTTGCACGAGTTGGGTGAGCTGTCCGACCAGCAGCGGCATCAGGCCGAATACCGCTAACGACACTGTCGCCACAAAGGTGACAAATACCAGGTGAACCGCCACGAAGTGCGGCAGACCAATGTTCTCCAGCCGATTCACCAGGCCCTGCAGAAGATATGCAATCACGGTCGCGGCAAGCACCGGCGCCAAACTGTCCCCTGCCAGGTAAAGCGTCAGTACGACCGCGGCCAGGATCAGGATCAGCACGACCAGTTGCGGATTCGAAAATTGTCGGCGCAGCCAATCGGTAATGATGTTCATCGGGGTCCGGTTCCGGGAGGCAATGGGCTCCGTTGAAGCGAGAGCATAGCATGCGCTTCTTGCCAGCCGGACGGCCCTAGTTTAGGTTCTCTCCGTGGACACAACCGGGAAGCGCATGGTGGCAGCCGAAGAAAGCGAAAAAGACGCACGACCGAAACGGGGCGCAGGCAGTCGGGTACGACGCGAGCTTGTGTTACTTGGCATCGCGCTTTTGCTTGGCCTGCTCGTCGTTCCGGCAATGATTCATTACGTCGGACTTCAGGTCTTCGGCCCCGGTGAGGACAGCGCATCGCTGGCGGCATTTCTCGGCCGCTATCTGTCGGGCCTCGGCGCCATGAACATGATTGTTTGGCTACTGGTACTCTCGCCCTACCTGCTTCTAATCTGGTTGCGACTCGTCCGACTGCCGTTAAGAAAAAAGCCCAAAGATACCCCGACCGCGTCAGAAACGGTTCTGTGAAGCTGATCACAACACGGCACCGCAACGCCGACTATTATGTCGATTGACGGAAACCACTCCCGTCAATCTTATGAGCCTGCCGTATCGAACCGGCCCGTTTTGGAGGTAGCACGCTATATGTGGCTGCTCGGAAAAAAATCCGCCGCGAAAAGGAAAGCAGCGAAAACAGCTGTCCCCTCGCCCGCCGATCGTGCGCTGCGCCATTCGCGCAAGGCCGAGGCTTCCAAGGTAATGGATGCCCTGGAAAACCCGGAACTCAACATCGCGGCCGAGGAAGAGTCCGGTTTCGATCCGTATAACTCGGGCGTCTTCGACCGCAGCAAAATCTGGCAGGACAAAAGGACCCGCGACTAACGGTTCTTTTAGTTTTTGTCGGAGCGAGACCGCACCGACCCCGCGGCGTTTCATGCCGCATGCCAATCAGTTTTATGTCGAATACCCGGCCGCCAATCTGTGATCCCGGTCACAGAGTTGCGACGGCGGCGGAACTCACAATGGCTCCATGACTGCGCCGAACTCTGTTCCATTGCACCGGATTGTCCGAACTCTCGGCACCACCTTGTGTCTGTATGCGATTACCACGCTGTCTCCTTCCGTGGCGCTGGCCGATTCCGCGGACAACGATCC
>PKUM01000219.1 GCA_002868855.1 Chromatiales bacterium
ACACGACGCCGCCGGGCAGAGGCACCCATCCGTCGGCAAACAACTCCCAGGTCTGTCTGAAACCGGCGCCGGCCGCATCGACCTCGAGCAACATTACGCTCGGCCAGGCGCAGGCAAAACCGGAACGGTCGCGGCTTGCGGGTGACAATATCGGGCACTCGCGGTATTCGAGGCCATGCATTACCCAACGCACCCACGGCTCCAGTGGCTCGGGAACAGTCGTCGCATCCTGGGCGACAACCTCAACGCCTGCCAACAGGAACGCACCTGTTATCGCAACGGCTCGCGCGATTCTCTTCATCCGCTTCCCTCTCCTCAGGGTCGACGGGTCAGGCGGCTGACCGCGACGATCGCCAACACCGATATCAGAACGCCCGGGACGATCTCATACAGATCGAATATGCCACCGGAGAGCTGCTTCCAGACGATTACCGTCACCCCGCCGAGCAGAATGCCCGCGATAGCACCCTGGCGGGTCATTCCCTGCCAGTACAGGGACAACACGACAGCCGGACCGAACGCCGCGCCAAATCCCGCCCACGCATAGGCAACGAGTTCGAGCACCTTGCTGTCCGGATTACGTGCCAGCCACAGCGCAATCGCGGCAATGACCAGCACGGCCACGCGCCCGACCCATAGCAACTCCTTCTCGCTCGCATCGGGTCGCAGGCGGCCCTTGTAAAGATCCTCGGCTACGGCCGATGAGGCCACCAGCAGTTGCGAATCGGCGGTGCTCATTACCGCGGCGAGAATGCCGGCGAGGCAGATCCCTGCAACAACCGGATGGAGCAGGCCGGCAGCCAGAACCATGAAAACCTTTTCGCTGTCCGCGCCCACCAGCGGCGTATCGAGAGCGACGATCCCCGCCAGCCCGATAAGCATACCGGCGAACAACGCGACACTGACCCAGCTCATCGCGATCATCCGCGACGCGGCGATTTCCTCGGCGCTGCGAATCGCCATGAACCGCGCCAGGATATGCGGCTGCCCGACATAGCCCAGTCCCCACCCGAGCAGCGAAATCACAGCGATAACCGAAAGGACCTCGCCACTGCTGTCTGTGAAGGGATCCAGCAGGAACGGGTTGACTGCCTCGAGACCGGGGCCGAGCGCACCGAGACCACCAATCTCTCCAAGCGCGATAACCGCGACCAGCGACAGCGCAAAAAACATCAGCAGCCCCTGAAACAGATCGGTCCAGCTCACCGCGAGAAATCCGCCGACAAACGTGTAGGCGATCACCGCCGCCCCGCCCACCGCGACGGCCCAGCCGTACGGCAGACCGAATACCGCCTCGAACAGCTTGCCCCCGGCAACCAGCCCTGAACTGGTATAGAAGGTAAAAAAAATCAGGATGAATAACGCGCACAACATCCGCAGGATGCCGCTGCGGTCATCGAAACGGCGCTGGAAATACTCCGGCAACGTAATCGCATCGTCGCAGCGTTCGGTCGCACGGCGCAAACGCGCGGCAACGAAACGCCAGTTGAGATACGTCCCGACCAGCAAACCGGCCAGCAACCATACCGACTCCAGGCCCGCAAGATACGCGTACCCCGGCAGGCCCATAAGCAACCAGCCGCTCATGTCCGAGGCCTGGGCCGACAAGGCTGTTACCCAGCGCCCGAGACGGCGGCCACCGAGAATGTAATCCTTGAGATTTTTGGTGCGCCACCAGGCGACCGCACCGATCAGCAATACGACGACGAGATAGATCGCAAACGTGGCGGTAATAAGCGGACTGAATTCAATCATTGTGTTCATCGCAACTGCAGGCGCGTGTCACTGTGACATACACTCGGGCACAGGAAAACCTGAGAGCCCGCCCAATATGGGCCGTGGCCGGCAAAAGGATTCGCGCGAATGACGGGAACCAACATCGATCTTAACCCCCAGGCCGAACAGATGGCCGATGAGTCGATGCTGCGGACGCTGCGGGCACAGGCCGCGGCGATCTGGCCACAGGAGCGGGAGCTGATAAAGCGTTACGGACTGGCCGCCGAGTGCCGGATCCTGGTCAACCGGCCGCTGCTTTCACTTCGCGTCGACTTCGTGACCGTTGATACGTTGCGCGTTCCGCGCCAGACACTCGCCGATCTGATGGTGGCATGGCGCGACGGTTATTCCGTGCCGCTCGCGCGTCACGGCGATATGGACTATGCAGATGTGGTGGCACATTTCGACGCAGTAATCGACGCAATCCACGATCCCAACGAGTACGTGCTGTGGCAGGTTCCGGTCTGGAGCGCGACACTGAAATCCTGACCCCGCCCAACCGGATCCGCTTCGCCTCCGGCAGCAAAACGGCCATCGGGATGGTCCCGTTGCGGCAAATTTTCAGTTCGCGCTTTGCAATAGCGGCATTTCGCATTAACGTTGCAAAGATCTCATGAGGGTGGAGACATGGGAAACAGCGATCGACCCGGTGAAATTCTCCGGTTCTGGTTTGCCGAAACCTCGCGCAACGCATTCGAAGTCGATGCCCGGATGGCGCTGTGGTTCGGCGACGAGCGGCAGCTCGCAGCGACGATCCGGGATCAATTTCTCGACGACGTGGAACGCGCCAGCCGCGGCGAACTGGATGACTGGTCGGAACACCCGCGCAGCCGGCTGGCGCTGATTCTTCTGCTGGACCGGTTCCGCCGGACCTTGCACCACGGGACTCGTGCCGCTTTCGCCAAAGACCATGACGCCCTGCGCCTGACCGTACACGGCATCGAACGCAAACACGATCGCGAACTCGGCGCGGTCGAGCGCGCATTCTTCTACATGCCGCTGCAAAGTTCGGAGTCGCTGAAGGTCCAGGAGTTCTCGGTGCGGATATTCAGCTCGCTGCTGCGCTCGGTCGATCCGTCCTGCCAGGCAACCTTCCAGACCTTTCTCGATTTCGCCGAACTGCATCGCGATATCGTGCGCCAGTTCGGTCGCTTTCCTCACCGTAACAAGACGCTGGGGCGCGCCGATACCGCCGAGGAGAAAGCCTATCTCGGTGCCGACTTGCGCGGTTTCGGCTAACACCCGGGATCGAGTACGGGCACAAAAAAAGGGGCATGGTTGTCAGCCATGCCCCCGTGTTCTACACCGAATTCCGGCTACTGGCGCCGGCTCGCAATCCAGCGGTCGACTTTGGCTTCCAGCACGTTCAACGGCAATGCGCCGTCCTGCAGCACCGCCGCGTGGAAACCGCGGATGTCGAAGCCGTCACCGAGTTCGGTTTCGGCGCGCGTGCGTAACTCTCGGATCTTCAATTGCCCGATCTTGTAGGCCAGCGCCTGGCTGGGAATCGCGATGTAGCGGTCAATCTCGGCGACGACGTCAGCTTCCCCAATCGATGAATTGTCACGCATGAAAGCCAGAGCATCGTCGCGGCTCCAGCCTTTCGCGTGCATGCCTGAATCCACGACCAGGCGGATTGCGCGCCACATTTCCGCCGTCAGCGCGCCATAGTAGGAGTAGGGATCCTGGTACATCCCAAGTTCGGAACCCAGCGACTCCGCGTACAGACCCCAGCCCTCGACATACGCCGTGCTGCCACCGAAACGGCGAAACCGCGGCAATTCGTCGAGCTCCTGCGCCAGCGCGATCTGGAAATGATGTCCGGGCGCGGCTTCGTGCAGATAGATCGCCTCGATGTTGTAGCGCGGGCGCGACTTCAGGTCGTAAGTGTTTACATAGAACACCCCGGGCCGTGAACCGTCCGGTGACGAGGGCATGTACGAGGCCGCCGCCGCAGACTGCTGGCGGTATTCCTCGACCGGGCGGATCTCGAAGTCCGCCTTCGGCAGCAGCGAGAACATCTCGGGCACCGCGGCATCGACCCGGCCCTTCAGCGAACGGTACGCCTCGAGCAACTGCTCCGGCTCGCTATAGAAAAACTGCGGATCCTCCTTCAGATGATCGAAAAACTCGTTCAGGCTGCCCTCGAACCCGACCTCATCCTTGACCCGCTCCATTTCGGCGCGAATCCGCGCAACCTCGGCCAGGCCGATCTCGTGAATCTCTTCGGCGCTCAACGCGGTCGTGGTTGTCTCACCGACCAGATAGTCGTACCAGGATCGGCCGTTCGGCAACTCCGAAAGACCGACCGAGTCGCGGGTATCCGGCAGGTAGGTGTCGCGAATGTAATCGTGCAGTTTCTGATAGGCAGGCACGATCTGGGTGGTGATCGCCGTGCTGTACGCGGCGCTCAGGCGGTCGCGTTCCTCGCCCGTGATCGCTTCCGGCATACGCGTAATCGGCCCGTAGAAAAGGCTCTGCTCCGGATCCTCGACCACCTGCGAGGCAAGCTGAGGCAACACTCGCTCCATCAGCACGCGCGGCTGGACGATTCCCTTGGCCCGTCCCTCGTCCATATTGACGATTGCCTGGTCGATCCACGCAACGAACCCGTCGATCCGGCCGAGGAAGTCGTCGTAATCCTCGACGGTAGCGAACGGCTGCACGCTGGCGCCGGACCCGAGCTGCGCGAACAGGTTCGGCACGCTGAAAAACTGGTTAACCGGCAGCAAATAAGAGGGATACTGGAATCCCTCGATAGCCTGCTCGCGTTCGCTCTTGAAGACCTCGTAGGTCAGCAGATCCTGCGCCTCCAGCGAAGAGGCATCGAGCGCATTGATCTGCGCCAGGTATTTCTCCTCCAGCGCCCGCGATGCCGCGCGGTATTCCGGGCCGATCGTGTTGCTCAGCCTGTCGTTGTAGCGGTTGTCACCGATATACGTGGCGTATACCGGATTCAGCACCAGCATCTCTTCGAAATACTCTTCGACGATCTCGTTGAGACGCGCGGATGCATCGAACTGTGCCGATTGCTCCTGACTTTCGGCGGCAACGGACGCAGCCGGCTCCGCCACCTGTGCCGGCGGCGCAGGCTCTTTCTTGGAACAGGCGCTCGTCATGGCAAGCGCCAGCATCAGCAAAATCACTCTTCTCATCGTTATCACACTCCGCTTCACTTTCTGGCAGCCACTGCAAGGGAACTGGCGGCAGTGGCCAAAATCTGACTAAGGTTCCGCTGTTGCGTGGCGCGTCGGCCGCGGCGACTTGATTCCCTACTGGCCACGCTCTTCGCTCCAGCGGCGGATTTTCGCCGCAAGAACGTCAAGCGGCAATTCGCCGTCGTTAAGCACTTGGCGGTGAAAGGCCTTGACATCGAAATCGTCGCCCCACGCGGCTTCGGCCTCGTCGCGCAACGTACGAATTTGCAACTGACCTATCTTGTAGGCGAGCGCCTGGCCGGGAATTGCAATGTAACGCTCCGCTTCCGAAACCGCACGTGCTTCCTTGACCGCGGTGTTGGAGTACATGAACTCAAGCACTTGTTCGCGGCTCCAGCCCTTGTGATGCAGGCCGGTATCTACGACCAGCCGGATCGCGCGCCACAGTTCCGCCGCGAGCGCGCCGAAATACTGGTACGGGTCTTCGTAGACGCCCAGTTCCTTGCCCAGCGATTCTGCGTACAGGCCCCAACCCTCGCCGTACGCTGTGTAACTGCCGAACCGGCGCAGCCGTGGCAGATCGGTCAGCTCGATCGCCAGGGCGTTCTGAAAATGATGGCCCGGGACCGCCTCGTGAAGAAACAACGATTCCATGCCCCAGCGCGGGCGTGCCGAGAGGTCGTAGGTATTGACGTAGAAGACGCCGGGGCGCGAGCCATCCGGCGATGGCGACACATAGGAACCTGCCGAAGAGGATTTCGCGCGGTAGGCCTCGACGGGGCGAATTTCATACCCGGTGCGGGGCAGACTGTCGAAAAGCTTAAGCGCCTTTACGTCGAGATCGGCCATCAAAGACCTGTATGAGGTCAGCAACTCTTCCTCCGAAGCGAAATAGAACTGCGGATCGTCATTCAGAAATGCGAAGAACTCCTCAAGCGTGCCCTCAAACCCGACTTCGGCAATAACGCCGCGCATCTGCTCATGGATGCGCGCGACCTCGGCAAGACCGATTTCGTGAATCTCATCCGCGGTCAGATCGGTCGTTGTGTAACTTTTGACCCGGAACGCATACCAGGCCTCACCGTCGGGCAGTGCGTTGAGCCCGACCGTTTCGCGTGCAGACGCGAGATAACTGTCCTGGATGTACGCCAGAAGACGCCGGTAGGCCGGCATGACCTTGGTTGCGATGGCTTCGCGATAGGCCGCGGTAAGCCGGTCACGTTCCGCACCGCTAATGGTCTCGGGCATATTCTCCACGGGCTTCCAGAAAACCGTCTCCTCCGGCTCGTCTTTAAGCAGCGCCTCGATCTGCGGGATGACGCGCTCCATCAGGATGCGTGGCTGCACCACACCCTGGGTCGTACCTTCCTTCATGTTCACAATGGCCTGGTCCATCCAGACAACGAAATCGTCGCTGCGCGACAGAAAATCGTCATAGTCCTTGACGGTGTTGAACGGGTGCAGGCTTGCCCCTGAACCGAGCCGGGCGAAATAGTTGTGCATGCCACGAAACTGGTTGACCGGAATCAGGTGGGAGGGAAACCGGAAGCCCTCGATGTTCTCGCGCAGATCGCGTTCGAACACCAGGTACGTGAGCCGGTCCTGGCCATCCAGCGCCTGCGGATCGATCTCACCGAGTCGCTCCAGGTAGCGCGTATTCATCTCCTTCTCCGCCGCCCGGTGTTGCGCCCCGATGCTGTTGGCAATGCGGTCGTTATAGCGGTCGTCACCGATAAACGTCGCGAACAACGGATTCAGTTTCAGCATTTCGTCGAAGTACGCCTCGGCGAGTCGATTCAGCCGGGCGGCCGGGTCGTCGGACGCTGCATCCGGCGCAGCGGGAGCGGCCTGCGGCGGCGCGGTGTCGGCATTGGCCGGAGTCATTTCCTTGTCGTTTTCAGCGCCACCACAGGCGGCGAAAAGCGCTAGTGCAACAAACGCTATTGTCAGGCGTAGGTTCATGTGAGCCTCATTGCGGGGTGAACGCATCGATGAATCGGAAGCGAATGGGATGGCGGCGCAGGATACTCGTTTCCACGCAACGACACCAAATGCTCGAGGCACCGGGACAGGCGCGCACGCGCACCCCGGAGGGACCGGCCCCGGCATGAACTGAAACGGGAACGGCAACTACATCCGGGCCGCGATCCAGCGCTCCGTTCGCGCTTCGAGCACCGCCATCGGCAGAGCACCACCGCGCAGAACCATGCTGTGAAAAGCCTTCACGTCGAATTTGTCACCCAGTTTCTGCTCGGCCCGTGCCCGCAACTCGAGAATCTTGATCTGACCGATCTTGTACGACAACGCCTGCCCGGGGATCGCGATGTAACGCTCCACTTCGGCGACGACATCGGACTCCGCAAGCGACGAATTCTCGAGCATGAATGCAATCGCCTGCTCACGGCTCCAGCCCTCCGTATGGAGGCCGGTATCGACAACGAGGCGCATCGCTCGCAACTGTTCGTCGTTGAGCTTGCCGTAGTACTGGTACGGATCAGTGAACAGGCCGAGCTCGCGACCCAGCGACTCGGCATACAGCGCCCAGCCCTCAACATAAGCCGTGTAGCCGCCGAACCGCCGGAACCGCGGCAGCTCGGTCAGCTCCTGCTGGATCGAGACCTGGAAATGGTGACCCGGAGAAGCCTCGTGCAGGGAAAGGGTCTCCATGCCGTACTTGGGTTGGGCACGCAGATTGTGAGTATTGACGTAGAAAATACCCGGTCGCGAACCGTCCGGTGCCGGGCGCTGGTAAGAAGCGCCCGCCGACGACTGCGCACGGAATGCTTCTACCTCGCGAATCTCGTAGTCGGCCGCCGGAAAGTCGGAGAACAGCACCGGCAACAGCGCATCGATGCGGTTCTTCAAATCCCGGTAACCGTCGAGGAGGTCCGCGGCGTTGTCGTAATAAAAGGTGTCATCCGTTTTCAGGTATTCGAAGAACGCGGCCAGGTCGCCCTCGAAACCGACGCTATCGCGCACCTGCTCCATTTCCGACCGGATCCTCGCGACCTCTGCAAGACCGAGTTCATGAATCGCGCGCGCGCTCAACGTCGTCGTGGTGCTGACCCGGGCGCGGTAGGCATACCAGTCCGCCCCGTCCGGCAATTCGGCCCAGGCAACGCTCTCGCGGGTATGCGGCATGTACTCGGTCTCGATAAAGTCATGCAGGCGGCTATACGCTGGCACGATCTGACCCGCTATCGCGTCCCGGTACGCAGCGGTCAGCCGAACCCGATCTTCCTCCGCGAGACCCTCGGGCATCGCCGCCACCGGACCCCAAAACAGGCTTTGCTCGGGTTCATCCACGACGTGGACCGCAAGCTGCGGCAACACCTTTTCCATGATCACTCGCGGCTGTACCACACCCTTCTCGACCCCCTCGCGCATATTCGCAATGGCCTGGTCGACCCAGACCGTGAAATCGTCGATGCGCCCGAGAAAATTGTCGTAGTCGGTAACCGTGGCGAACGGCTGCGCCGAGCGGCCGGAGCCGAGCATCGCCATCAGGCTGGGCAGGCTGAACATCTGGTTGATCGGCAAAAGATGGGCGGGGAATTCGCTGCCTTCGATCGCCTCCTGGCGGCCGAGCATGAACACTTCGAGCGTCAAAAGGTCCTGGTCTTCGAGTGCATCGCCATCGATTTCCCCGGCCGCTTCGAGGAACCGCCTCTCCATCGCCAGCTGGGCGGCGCGGTGCTCCGGCCCGATACTGTTGCCGAGACGATCGTTGTAGCGACTGTCACCGATAAACGTGGCGGATACCGGGTTGAGCTCGAGATTCTCCTCGAAATAGGCTTCGACCAGGCTTGCGAGCCGCGCCGATGCGGTCTCGGCGCTCTCTTCGGTTTCCGCGGCAGGGTTCACGGCTGTCGCCGTCGCCGCCGGGGCGCTCGACACCCGTTTCGCCTCACCCGCCGAACCCGGGTCATTGCTACACCCCCACAGCAACGCCATCGCCAGCACGCCGATCAGACCCTTTTTCATTGCTTAGCCCCCTAACGCGGTCAGGCCGCCTTTCTAGCTCAGGCGGACGAGATATACCAGTATTCGGAAATCAGACGTTACGAGAATGAATCGGTTCAGTCGGTCTCCGTCCGCGACAGGCAGGAGCAGGAGAGCTGTTGCTCCAACGTAGTTCCAAACGCTTTTCCTCACTGTCGCCAACGTCTTCGACTGGAACAACGAGTGCTGCATCCAATACGATGTGGATGACGGGGACGGGCCGCTGGAGCTGGACACGGAATCCACCGAATACCTGCCCATCTTTGCCTCGCTCGGCCTCGTCTGGCGTTTCTGATACTCCGCATTCAATCGGGCGAGGCACGGCGATGTTGCAATGGCACAGCCGCATGGCAATCAGATTTATCAGCTACGGCATCCTGATACTTCTGCTGTTCCAGGCGCTCGTGATGATTGCCGGAAGAGGCGATGACGCACTTGCATTGTTCGTCCGTCCCAAACCCACGGACGTGTTCGGTACCAGCGAGTTCTCTGCGGTAGAGCTGCTGCAAACAGCGCTGCTGCTGATTTGTATCCTGGTAACCGGTTGGTACGCCAGGTCACTGCCGCCGACCCGTCCGATGACGACGATAATCGCTCTTTTCCTGTTGCTGATGCTGGTTCGCGAGCAGGACTACTTCATCGACCAGTGGCTGCCCTGGGGCACCTGGCTTCTTCCCGCAACCCTTGTTGCTGTTTGCCTGGGATACCTGGCGTGGCGAAATCGACACGAACTGCGGCTCCAGGGGCGCCTGCTCGGCTCAAGCCCGGCGTTCGGTCTGCTTTTCGCCGGGCTCCTGGTGCTGGTGGGGTTCTCGCGAATATTCGGTCAGACCGATCTCTGGATGGCGTTGCTGGCGGACGATTATCAGCGCATCGCGAAACTCGCCGCTGAGGAAATGACCGAGCTGCTCGGCTACTGCCTGTTGCTCACCGGATGTATCGAACTCCGTTACTCGCCCCTCCGGCGCGAGGCAGGGCACCGGGACGACCGCCGCGAGCAGTAAAAAAACAGCTTGTGCTAGTATCGAGCGCCCGCAGACTCCTGCAGTTATTACGGCCCGGAGGCCGATCATGATCGTTGGTGAACCAAAACGCGTGGCAATCCTCGGCGGCAGCCGAATTCCCTTCGCAAGAGCGCATACGGCCTATGCCCGGGTCGGCAACCAGGCGATGTTGACCGCCGCCTTTCGCGGCCTCGTCGACAGGTTCGATCTCCACGGAGTCCGCCTCGACGAAGTCGCCGCGGGCGCGGTAATGAAACACTCGCGAGACTTCAATCTTTGTCGCGAATCCGTACTCGGTTGCGGTTTGTCGCCGGAGACCCCCGGTCTCGATCTGCAACGTGCCTGCGGCACCGCGCTGGAAGCCGCCATTCTGGTCGGTAACAAGATCGCGTTGGGGCAAATCGACGCAGGCATGGCCGGTGGCAGCGACACCATCAGCGATATTCCTATCGTCTATCCCGATGCCTACCAGCAGATTCTGCTGGAAAGTTTTCGTGGCCGCAGTGCCGGGGACAGGATGAAACCGTGGCTCAAGCTGCGACCGGGGCACTTCAAACCGGTGCTGCCCGGTGTCAACGAACCGCGCACCGGATTATCGATGGGCGCCAGCACGGAACTGACCGCGAAGGCCTGGGGAATCACCCGCGAAGACCAGGATCAGCTCGCTTTCGAGAGCCATCAGAAAGCCGCGGCAGCGTACGACGAGGGTTTTTATACCGATCTGATTACGCCGTTCGAGGGTCTCTCGGAAGACAACAATATGCGCCGTGACACCAGCCTCGAACGGCTGGCCAAACTCAAGCCGGTTTTCGATCGTAGCGCAGCGGGAACAATGACGGCCGCGAACAGCACGCCACTGACCGACGGTGCGGCGGCGGTGCTGCTGGCATCGGAAGACTGGGCGCGCGAGCGGCAGATTCCGGTGCAGGCCTACCTGCGCTACGGCAAGGCGGCGGCAGTCGATTTCGCCGGGCGCGATCGCGACGGTCTGCTGATGGCCCCGGCGTTCGCGGTGTCGCGCATGCTCGCCGATGCCGGTCTCACGTTGCAGGATTTCGATATCTACGAAATCCACGAGGCTTTTGCCGCCCAGGTTCTCGCCACGCTGAAAGCGTGGGAGTCGGCGGAGTTTTGCCGGGATCGGCTCGGTCGCGAAACGCCACTCGGGAGCATCGATCGCAGCAAGCTGAACATCAAGGGGGGCAGCCTCGCGATGGGACACCCGTTCGCGGCAACCGGCGCTCGCGTACTGGCCAATGCGGCCAAACTACTGGCCGAACGCGGAGAGGGGCGCGCATTGATTTCGGTCTGCACCGCCGGGGGCATGGGCGTCACCGCAATTCTCGAGGCAGCCTGATGGACGGCTACGATGCAATGACGCGCCCGTTGGCATAGCCACGCGAATGTGGCGATGATGCTCGAACCACGCATACACAACAAAAAAGGTCTGCAATAGATGGACTCACTGAACGACGTCATGGCGGCGATGAACAACATCCTGTGGCACAACGTCGTGCTATTTGTGCTGCTCGGAACCGGAATCGTGCTGACGATCTGGAGCCGGTTCAGCCAGGGAGTGGCGTTGACTCATGGCTGGAAAGTCATTCGCGGCCATTACGACGACCCGGACGATCCCGGCGCGATCAACCACTTCCAGGCGCTGTCGGCGGCGCTGTCGGCGACCGTCGGCCTGGGCAATATCGGCGGCGTCGCGCTCGCGATAGCACTTGGCGGCCCCGGCGCGGTGTTCTGGATGTGGGTCGTCGGCTTCTTCGGCATGTCGATCAAGTTGACCGAAGTCACGCTGTCGATGCTCTACCGCAACACCGACGATCCCGACAACCCGCATGGCGGGCCGATGTGGGTCGTCAGCAAGGGCCTGCCTCGCCTGAATCCTTCTTTGAAAGGTCTTGCACGTTTTATCGGCGTGGTGTTCTGCATCACGCTGCTGGTCTCGACGATCACCGGCGGCAACATGTTCCAGGCCTGGAACGTCGGCGAAATCACCCAGGAATATTTCGGTATCCCGAGCGTTGCCTCGGGCATCATTCTCGCTTTGATCGTGGCCGCGGTAATTATCGGCGGCATCAAGCGGATAGGCGCCGTCGCCGGACGTCTCGTGCCATTCATGGTGGCGCTGTACCTGCTCGCCGGCACTTACGTACTCGCCGTCAATATCGAACTGATGCTGCCGATGCTGAAACTGATCGTTACGTCGGCGTTTTCCGGCTCGGAGGCCAGCGGCGCCTTTATCGGCGGAACGATGGGGTATGCGTTCCTGTTCGGAATGAAACGCGCCCTGTTCTCCAACGAAGCGGGGCAGGGCTCGTCACCAATCGCCCACTCCGCGGCCAAAACCGACGAACCGGTACGCGAGGGTATCGTCGCCGGACTCGAACCGTTTATCGATACGCTGGTCGTTTGCACGTTCACCGCGCTGGTCATCCTCTCCACTGGCGTCTGGAACCGCGGCGCCGAGGTCCAGTTTCCGAACCCGCCGGCAGTGGTGCAGACCGACATCGATAGTCGCTGGAGCCTTGAGACCATCGCCGCGCCGACCGCGCGCGGTGTGACCTGGAGCGACGGCGAAGCCGTCTACATGATCGTCAACGCGCACAAAAACGAGCAGAGCGGTAACAACCTTCATCGCCTGAGCGGCACGATCAGATACGACGCGGAAGACCGTCCGATGGTCGAATGGAACGATTTCGAAAGCGCCGAACGGCCGCGCATTAACGATCCGGGGCTTTATGCGTCGCTGGTTGGCGCCACGCTTACCGCGCGCGCGTTCGATTCGGTGACGCCCGGACTCGGGAAGTGGCTGGTGACCATTGCGGTCTGGCTGTTTGCGGTTTCGACGATGATTTCCTGGAGCTATTACGGCGAGCAGGGAATGGTGTTCCTGGCCGGCGAAAAATCGATAATGATTTACAAGCTGGTGTATTGCCTGCTGATCGTCGTGGCGACATCGGGAATCGTAAAAACCGCAACCGAGCTCGACAACCTCACCGGTATCGGCACCGGCGTCATGCTGCTTGGAAACCTCCCGATCATCTGGATTTTTGCGAGCCAGGCGATGCGTGCTTACAAAAATTACGTGGAGCGCCTCAAAAGCGGGCGGATGGGCCCGGGACACGCGGCACCGAGCCTCGAGGACCTGATCAGCGGACGCGACGTCGACTAGGCGGCTCCGCTCCCCGGCGACGAATCCTGATCGTCAGAGGCAACACCGCTGCCGCTCGAACTGCGTGCACGTGACTTGCCTATCGTGTCCGTGAGCCGGTCGAGCGCACCGTCCACGGCCCGGCGGGCCTGGGCGGTTATTCCGCCGCGATCATGCTGCGCGACGATTCGCTGTTCGAGCAACGCAATCAGGTCGTCAACGCCCTGCTCGATCTCCTCGCCGCGGATTTCTTCCTCATGGGAAGGCCTGGCGGCGCCAAATAGATTGATCCAGCGTTCGCTGCGGCGGCCCAGTGCGACAACCCGGTAGAACTTCTTGCCGGGGTCTTTCGGTTCGGCCAGCATTCCGAGCACGGCGGCCGCAAGAGACAACGGCACCAAGACCAGGTCGCGCAGCCCGTCAATGACCAGCTTGCCCTGAAAAACGGCGACGTCACGGATAAAGGCCCACCGGGAGGGCGGCCCTGGCTCTGCATTCTGTTCGTTCATCGTGTCGAATCCGGCTAACCTGCGAAAACGAAACCGGCACCAAGTCTATCAACTCGGGCGCAACCTCCATGTTGGTGGTACCAGTTGCTTCAGGTAAGGTTGCACCACCCCGGCACGGAGCCAATCATGACACGCTATCTCGGCGAACCGGACTACCAGCA
>PKUM01000142.1 GCA_002868855.1 Chromatiales bacterium
CTCGGTACTACAACTGGTAGACGACCGCGAGCGCCCAGGACAGCGAGAGCCACACCAGTACCTGGAGCGGCAGCCCGACCCGTATGAAGTCCGAGAACCGGTATCCGCCCGCGCTCATTACCAGCAGATTGGTCTGGTATCCCATCGGCGTCATGAAGCTCATGTTGCCGCCAAACAGAACCGCCAGCACGAACGGTTCCGGATCGGCTCCCTGCGCCAGCGCGATTGCGAAAGCGATTGGCGTTCCGATAGCGGCAGCCGCGTTGTTGGTTACTATCTCGGTTAGCAAAGCCATCGACAACATCAGCAGGCTGACCTGCATCGCCACCGACATCGAACCGGTCATATAGACGAATACGTCGGCCAGATATCCTGCCGCGCCACTGACCGAAAGTGATTTTCCCATCGCCAGCGCGGCGACTATCAACAATATTATCCTGACGTCCAGCGCCTCGGCCGCGCGTTGCCAGCGCAGGCATCCGGTCAGTAACATCGCGCCCGCACCGAGCGCCGCGGCAAGGGCAATCGGCAGCCATCCGGTCGCCGCCGCTGCGACCACGGCAACCATTATTGCGAGCGCGCGCGTGCCACGGTGCGACGGCGGCAGCTCCAGCGTGCCGTCGAGCACCATCAGGTAGCCGGTGTTTTTGAGTTGTTGTATCGAACTGCTCGGGCCCTGAACCAGCAGGACATCGGCGGCCTGCAGGCGTGCACCTTCGAGCTGCAGCGGATCGCTTGAGGACTTTGGCCGATGCAAGGCGATGGCGACGAGGTTGTAGCGGGCGAGTAAATGCATCTCCGACAGTTTGCGCCCGCGTAACGGCGAACTGCTGGTGACGACGACCTCCGCCACCTGCTGGTCGGGCGCGCTGAATGCAGGGGTCTCGTCGTCCGCTGTGGCAGTGCCCGGGGTATAGAGCCTCGTACCGAGCGTCTCCTCGAGATCCAGCAGCTTATCGCGCGTGTCGCGCACGTGCAGGCGGTCGCCCACGTGCAGTGTCAGCGTCGGCAGGCGCACCACGAACAGACCTTCGCCGCGTTCGACTTTGAGAATCTGAGTCTTGTGACCGGCCAGTTCGAGCGTTTCCGCCAGCGTCTTGCCGTTGACGCGGCTGTCCTCGTCAATTTGCAGAACCGCGTCGAAAACCCGTGGCGACGTATCCGCCAGCGGCGTTGTGCGTTTCGGCAGCAACCGCGGCGCGATCAGCCACAGAAAAGGAATTGACACGGCCGCGGCGGCGGCCGCGGGCAATGCAAAATCGAACATTCCGAATTGCCGCAGACCCAAATCGGCGGCGATTCCGACCACGAGCAGATTGGTCGAGGTGCCGATCGTGGTAGCCATGCCACCGATGATCGTGGAGTAACCGACCGGCATCAGGATCCGCGAAGCGTCGATACCGGTGCGCATCGCGACGCTGACGAGGAGCGGCAACAACATCGCGACAATCGGCGTGTTGTTCATGAACATGCTCAGGACGGCGGCCACCAGCATCGTGATCAGAAACGCGAGTCGCGGGTAGCGCCCCCAGATGCTGGCCAGCGCACGCGCGACTCCATTCAGGGCACCGCTTTGCTCCAGCGCCTTCGCGCAGACCATCAGACAGACGATCGCGACCAGCGCCTGGTTGCCAAAACCGTTGAGCACTGCGGTCAGGTCGAAATTCTCGGTGCCACGGCTCAGCGGGAAGAGGTAGGCGCCAAGTGCCAGCAACAGCAAAACGAACAGCGCCGAAGCCTCGAGCGGAATCCGTTCGCGAGTGAACAGGATCAGCGCGGCCAGCGTAGTCAGAAGGGCTGCAAGCGCCGCAATTTCAGGAAGCGGAGGCATGTTCGTCGCTACGTTCGTGACTGCTAAAAACGCCGCAAGCGAGTCCGCCCGCTGGCGCCGGTAACAGGGGTAAAGCACCGCGACGGCGCGCCGTCCTGCGGGCGATTCTGACCTCCGGAGAGCATGAATTGACGGCGCTGCCATTGGCAACTGACAGATTCGCGACTGCGACCTGGCAGCGAACCTGACTGGTGGCGGCGTCTTTCGAAAAGAACAGCATCCATACTCCCTTATTCCCTGCCATCATCGCGTCTGCGGTGGGGATTGCAAGCACGATACAGGTCACGCAGACTCAGGCGTCGATTCGGGCGGGAACCGCCCGGTGCAAAAGGGAGCCAATATGTTGGTAAAGAGCTTGCCGGCCGTTGCCGGTGTTTTACTGGTCGCCAGCAGCGGCGTAGCGGGGGCCGTGACGCCGCAGGCCGTGCAAAAAGCGGTGGACGAAGGTGGCGAGCAGGTGATTGCGTGGCGCCGCGATTTCCATGCCAATCCCGAATTGTCGAATCGCGAATTTCGCACCAGCAAGATCGTGGCGGAACAACTCGAGGCCATGGGTTTCGAGGTAAAAACCGGCATCGCGCATACCGGCGTCGTAGGATTGTTGCGTGGCGGACGCGCCGGGCCGATCGTGGCATTGCGCGCGGACATGGATGCGCTGCCGGTCACCGAGCAGAACGACCTGCCTTTCAGGTCCACGGTCCGCGCCACTTACAACGGTCAGGAGACCGGGGTCATGCATGCGTGCGGACACGACGCCCACGTTGCGATCGCGCTGGGCGCGGCGCGTGTTCTGGCCGGGATGCGCGAGCAATTGACGGGCACCGTCATGATGATATTCCAGCCCGCGGAGGAGGGTCCGCCGAAAGGAGAGGATGGCGGTGCCGAGCTGATGCTCGAGGAGGGACTCTTCGAAATTGCGAAGCCCGATGCGATATTCGGCCTGCATGTGTGGTCGGCGTTGAATGCCGGCCAGATCGGTTATCGCTCTGGGCCGATGATGGCGTCAAGCGACCGGATCGAAATCACCGTTAACGGCCGGCAGACCCATGGTTCGAAACCGTGGGGCGGCATTGACCCGATCGTAGTGGCATCGCAGATCGTCATGAATCTGCAGACGATCACGAGTCGCCAGGTGGACATCACGCGCGCGCCCGCGGTGGTATCGATCGGCAGCATTCACGGTGGTATTCGCAACAACATTATTCCTGACAGTGTGACGATGCTGGGTACGGTGCGAACATTCGACCAGGAGATGAGGACGGATATTGCGGACCGGATCAAACGCACGGTAACGACTACGGCTGAGGCGGCCGGGACCAGTGCCAGCATCGAGTACGATTTCGGTTACCCGGTTACCGTCAACCACCCCGCATTGACCGCGCGCAGCGTAAGCCGGCTCGAGGCAGTCGTCGGTGCCGACAACGTGGGCGAGGTGGCATTGATCACCGGCGCCGAAGATTTTTCCTACTTCCAGATGCAGGTGCCGGGCTTTTATTTCATGCTCGGAGCCACGGCGCCGGGCCGCGATGCAGGCGAGGCGCCGAGTAACCACTCGCCGATGTTTACCGTCGACGAGAGCACCCTGGAGACGGGCGTTCTGGCGTTGTCGACACTGGCGCTGATGGCGCTTGCCGACGCCGAAACCGGCTAGGATCAATCGCGTTTCGAGGACGGTCAGCTTGTGGTCCCGGAGACGGGCAGCGTTACCGAGAATTCAGCGCCGCTCAACGTTTCGCTGTTTCCTGCCGCGACGCTTCCGCCATGGAACTCGGCTATCAGGCGGACGATGTACAGGCCCAGACCAAGGTGGGGTGTGTTGCCGCGCTCGGTCCGGTGAGTGACCAGGGAGTCAAAATATCTTTGCTTGCGACCCGGCCCGAGACGGGATCCGTCGTTGGCGACAGTCAGCGTCCAGGCTTTGCCGCGCTGCCCTTCGGCTTCGCCCAGACTTAATCGGATACGGCCTCCGGCGGGTGAGAACTCGACCGCATTCTCGACCAGTTTGTCGATGACCTGCGAAACGAGGTCAGGGGCAGCCACAACTGGCGCGGCGACCGTTTCCGTTTCGAACACCCGGTCCGGAAACCCGGCGCGGAATCCGTCCGCCATATTGTCGATCATTTCGCCGAGATCGAACTCCTCGAATTCGCTGCTGCTCAGGCTTTGCTCGAGCCGATTGGCTTCGCGCAGTGCCGACAACAGCGTGTTTAGCCGCTCCGCACCGCCACGGGCGCGTTCGAGACAGGCGCGATCGGCTGGCGTCAGCGACGCAAGGTCGAGGTTGTCCAGTGACGAGCGCACCACGGTCAGCGGTGTGCGCAACTCGTGCGCCAGTTTGTCGCCGAGACCGTGCAAATATCTGGTGTATTCGTCCACCCTGCCCAGCAGTTGTTCGAAACTGCGGGCAAGATCGCCGATTTCGTCGCCGGCGCGTGAGCCCGGCATCCGGGTTTGGAGGCGACCACGGTTATCGAGTGCCGATTGCGTGGCGCGGCGAAGGCGGCCGATCCGCCACGACAGCACGCTGGCGAAAAGCAGCAGCGTCGCAGCGACGCCGAGAGTAATCAGCACTGCCAGATTCAGCAGGCGCGCAGCCGCCGGGTCGGTCAGGCTCAGGTAGGCGTCGCTGGGCTGCTCTGCGAGAACTGCGCCAATTACGCGCTCGCCGTCGCGAATGGGGGCGCCGGCCAGCAGCAATCGGTTGCCGTCCGGATCGTGCTGGCGGCTGATCCAGGTCTTGCCCGACATTGCCGCGGTCGCCGTGGTGCCGCTCACCCGCCCGGGCGCCGCCTGCGCCACCGGCGCCAGGTCCCGCTCCGGTAGCAGCAGCCGATAGATTCGCAGTGCGAGCGAGTAGGGCGGCTTTGGCGCGGCCTGATCAGTCGGCGCGGCGGGGCCGCTGTCGCCGCTGATCCAGCCGTGGCGATCGGCGACGCGAAGACGTACGCCGGGTAACGCGAACCGGCTCAGGTAGGCCGACAATGCGGGCATCTCGCTAAACCACATTCCCGGTGAGGCGGGCTGCGCGGCTGCCATGCTGCCGGCTTTCGACTCGCTCCCGGCCGCTGCAACAAGGAATCCGATTCGCGCGCCCGCAATATCGCGCGGGATGCGCAATTCAAGGTGAAATCCCGAACCGGTCTCCTGCCAGTAGGCGACGATGCGCTGCGCTATGACATCCGTATCCGCTGGTTCGCCCGACAGAATTTCGACCCGCGCCACAACCGGACCGGGTGCGGGACTGCGGAAGCGCAGCCGCAGCAATGCGCCGCCGGGGGTTTCGAGCAGGATTTCGGCCTGGTCCAGATCGGCTGCGCCGCCCAGCGTCTGTGATCGCATGGCCAGAAACAGGTACAGATAATCGCCGCGTTTGCCGAGCAGGTAGCGCAGCGGATTGCCAGTGCCGGCACGGCCACTGTGCCACGGGGCCGGTAGCGGCGCATTGCCCCAATCGTTGACGTAACCGTCTATGGCAATCGCTTCGTTCAGTTCGTAAGCGTAGAGGTCGTGTGCCGGCCATGACGAGTCGTTCAGGTGGGCGGAGGTGCGGTAAATCTGTTGCGGATTGTCGGCGAGGCTGGTTGCCACAGCTATCGTAGCGGTGCGCAGGTTGTTTTCCTGACCGTGGCGCAGCGTACTTTCCATTTCCCGGATTGCCTGGCATCCGCCCCAGGGCAGCAGCAGCGTCAGCAGGCTCACGAGTAGCAGTTGTCCGCGCAGGTTCACGGCGGCGCCTGGTTGCCCTGTTCGAGCCAGCGATAGCCCATGCCGTAGACGGTCTGAATCGCGTCGAAGGCGGGATCCAGTGCCTGGAATTTGCGCCGGATTCGCTTGATATGCGAAGTGATGGTGCTGTCGTCGAGTACAGTGCTGGCCGCTTCCATCAGCTGGTCACGGTTTTTCACGTGGCCCGGACGCCGCGCCAGTGCATGGACCATCCAGAACTCGGTGACGGTCAATGCCACATGCTCTCCGTTCCATCGTGCGGTCAAGCGATCGAGATCCAGCGTCAGGTTGCCCTGGGTCAGCTCGGTGCCGGCGGCGTCGGGTTGTTGCATCGAATCGACGCGCCGGAACAGGGCCACCACGCGGGCGGTCAACTGCGTCAGGCTGATGTCTTTGGTCAGATAGTCGTCCGCGCCGAGGCGTAATCCGGAAACGACATCGAGTTCGCTGTCCAGAGCGGTCAGGAAAATAATGGGCAATTGTGGCGATCTCGCGCGCAGCTCGCGGCACAGCGCAAAGCCACCCTCCGGTTCGTCACCCAGGCCGATATCGATGATTACCAGATCAGGCAATCGGCTCGCGAAAGCATCGGCCGCTGTGGGCCGGTCGGCATGCAGAGTGACACGGTATCCCTGCCGGCGCAGCGCATCGGCATAGTTCTCGCGGATGGATGGCTCGTCCTCGACGATCGCAATCGTACGTTTCATCTCGATAAATACTGGCCGGCGTTGCGAGCTGTATACCACGACTGGCCGGTGGTTTCGGTGTGATGCGGCCAGAAGCCAGAATTTGCCAGATTTCGCCATGCGGCCGCTAACATTCGGCCTGTCACGGTCATCCGGCCCGGCTTCAATACGCTGCCATGGCCACATCGAATCGATTGCGTTATTGCCTATGCCTCGCACTGACCGGGTTCGGCGGCGCGCTGGCGGCGCAATTTTCCCCTGTCACCTGGGCCGCCACGGCAGCGCGGTTTGTCTTTGCGCCGACGGCGGCCGGGAACTCGCTGCGAGAGCCGCAGCTGTGGCCCATGCTGCAGTTTGATTTTGGCGACGAACTGATCGAGTTTGCCGTCGTCGGTATGCAACAAGAAGTAGCCGCCCGGGCGCCAGTTCTCGAACTCCAGGGTTGCGGCGAACGGCAATTGCGATTTCTGCACGGCCTCGACCCGCACCAGCGCTTTCGCCTGTTGGCGCCCGGCCTGCCGGTGCAGTGGTTCCAGGTGACCGATCATCGGCTGGTTGCGGCGAATCGGCCAATAGCGATGCCGCGTGCGCCCGGGACGGTAATGCTGCGCTGTCATCCCGCCGACCGAATGTTGTCGCCGCGCCATCTTGGCTACCTGGTAACTGCCCGCTCTATTGAGCCGGTGGGCGGCGCTGGCCCGGCTGTCGCAGCCGCAACGGCGAACCGAATGCACTGATTTCCTGTCGCCCTCTCCGTGGCGAACTCCCCGTTGGCCGGCGCTCGCGCCGGCCTTTTTTTGCGTGGCGGGCTTTCGCGGCCGCTCCCCGCTGGCGTCACGGGCAGTGCTTGACTAGGCTATGTGTCAGTTGCCGTTCGGGAGCCGAAAAATGCGAATTGCGCGGCTTGTATTGCTGGTGTTTGGGTTGATGTTTCTGGGATTCGGCCTCGCATTTGCGGCTGCGCCGTGGAGTATGGCGAAGTTGCTCGGATTGCAGGCAACCTCGCCCCAGGCGGTTACAGAGCTGCGTGCATTTTACGGCGGCCTGGAAATCGGCCTCGGCGCTTTTATGATTGCAAGCGCGGCGACCCGGCGCTGGATGCGCGCGGGACTGCAGTGTCTGTTGGTCGTCTGCGCCGGAATTGCGGCGGGCCGGGTATTCGGGCTGGCAATCGACAACTCCGCGAGCACCCTGATGGGGGCGGCACTCGCCACCGAACTGGCTGGAGCCGTGCTCGCCATCGTCGCGTTAAATCGCCTCGAATCTTCGCGACACGCAGCGCTGCGTCCGGACTGAGTGCCGCGGTGGCCGCGCCGGATCAGGCTCGCACCATGGCTTCCTCGCTGGAGAGCGCCATCAGGTTGTCCTCGCTGTCGCGGAAAAATGCCATCCAGAGATCGTGATCCGGCATTTCCGCAACCTTGTGCGGTTCGCCTTCGAACACGACACCGCGCCGCACCAGGGCCGCATAGGCAGCCTCGATTCCGTCGACGTTGAAATAAAGAATGCTGGCGGGATGATCAAATTGCGGTGCCGATGGCAGCGTCAGCATCAGGCGCAGACCGCCGCATTGGAAAAAGGCCATCCCCGGGGCGCGAAATTTCTCGTCCAGCCCAAGTGCCTCGCCATAGAAAGAAGCCGCGCGGTCAATGTCGTGAACCCGGATTGCAACCTGGCGGATACTGGAGATCGGACTGGTGAAGCTGGCAGACATGGTTACTCCCGACACGGCGTGGTCTGATTTGTTGGCACCTGGTACAGCCGAGGATAACGCCAAAAGCGGGGCGTGAGGAATGCAACCGGCAATCGCGCGCGGATGCGCTGTCGCGATAGGCAGCCTTGCTGCACAAAGTCGCGGCTGCGGTGCGCTTGTAGCCGGCCGGTCAAGCGTGTTTGCAGCGCGATTGCCGGCGCATGGCGCAGCGGTGTTGCCAGCGCGGTTCAGATAAACCGGGCCTGCGCATCCAGGCGTTTGTAGACGATCCCGAGACTGATGCCGCGGGCACTCATGAACACCATGAAAGCGAGCCACAGACCGTGATTGCCGAGCGGTTGAAACAGCGACCATGCAATGGCGAACAGCGCCAGCGACAGCAACATCGTATTGCGCATCTCCCTGGCACGGGTCGCGCCGACGAAAATACCGTCGAAAGCGAAGCTCCATACCGACAGCAGGGGTGAGACGACCATCCAGGGCAGATACTCCACCGCGGTGGCCCGCACGCTCTCGATGCTGGTCAGCAGCGCAATTATTGGCGGGCCGGTAAGCCAGTAAATCGCAGCGAACATCAATGCCACGCCTGCCGACCATTGCAGCGACAGCTTGACGGCGCGGCGATATCGCAGCCGGTCCGGTTGTCCCGCTGCGCGTCCGACCAGTGCCTCCGCCGCGTTGGCAAATCCGTCCAGCGCATAGGCCATGAAATACTGAAAATTGATCAGGATGGCGTTCGCGGCGAGAAACGACTCGCCGAGCCGCGCGCCCTGCGCTGTCAGGAAGGCGAATGCCGTCATCAGCGCGAGCGTGCGCAGGAACAGGTTTGCGTTTATCGCAAACAACTGCCGGTAACGCTCGGGACGCCACAACGCATCCAGATGCCAGGCGCCGCCGGCTCGCGCCAGCATTCGCCGCACGGCAAGCAAGCCCGCGCCGAGGCCGGTGTACTCGGCAATTACCGACGCGGCGGCAACACCGGCGGTCTCGAATCCCAAGGCCGAGACGAACAGAAAGTCGAGCGCGATGTTGGTCAGATTGACTGTCAACAGCAGCAGCAGCGGACCGCGACCGTTTTGCATGCCGATAAACCAGCCCACGAGCACGAAGTTGGCGAGCGTGGCCGGTGCGCTCCAGATCCGTACCGCGAAATAGCGCCCTGCCTCGGCGCTGACTCCCGGTCCGGCCGCAATCAGGTCGAGTGCCAGCGGTCCGATCAGCGGATGTAGTGCAATCAGCGCAACACCCAGCGCGGCGGCTACTGCCAGGGATTGTCCAAGCACATTTCGCATCGCCTGTGGATCGTTGCGTCCATACGCCTGCGCCGCGAGACCGGTGGTGCCCATCCGCAGGAAGTTAAGCGCCATGTAGAGAAAGCCGAAGATCGTGGCGCCGACCGCCATGCCGCCGAGAAACCGTGGATCGTCGAGATGTCCCAGTACCGCGGTATCCACCGCACCCAGCAACGGGACCGATATGTTCGAAAGGATCAGCGGGGCGGCGATTCGCCACACATCGCGATGGCCATAACCCGGCGCGCCGTGCCGGTTCAAGGTGCGGTCGAGGGGCACGTGGTTGCGCCCCCGGGAGTGGCGGTCACGCCGGGAGCTGCCAGCGTAAACCCGCGAAACGCGCGTAGTCGCGGTCCAGCGTAATCCACTCACAGCCCCATTCGATGGCCAGCGCCGCATTCCATGCAAGGCCGGTCAATGCCCCCCGGGCCTCGGTGGTCTCGCATAAACGGGCAAACACGGACCAGTGTTTCGGTCCGGGCTCAACCCGAACGCAGTGCGGCTGCTCGAGCAGCGCTTCGCAGAATTCGACGACCCGGGCCGGTTTGTTGGGCCGCAGGAACACCCGCGGATCGGTGGCTGTTCTGACGACGTCGGCGAGTACGCACGGCGCGACGCCGAACCGGGCATCGCCGTCCACGACCGACTGGAGCCATTCGCGGCACAGGGAATGTTCGGGAGCGTCAGCGCGAAATGCCTGAACCAGAACGCCCGCGTCGGGGATTTTCATGCTGGCGCCACAGGTTTTTCGAGGTCGGTGGTTCGCGCAAGGTCGATTCCTGGCAGGGTGCCGCCCTTTTTTCCCGATATCGGCAGTGTTCGCGTTGCTGCCGGTCGATTGGCGGGCTGACTAAGTGCGAGGCGCAGGCCCTCTTCGATCAGCGCGGTCAGCGTTTGCCCGTGCTCGGCGGCGTGGGTCTTCGCCCGCCTCAGCAGGGTGTCATCGAGTCTTACGGTAGTTCTCATGCATAAGAGCATACTAAGCAGACATAAATATGTCCACCCTGCTTGGCGGGCGAATTATTTTCGATGACACAGGTACAGGTAGCCTGCAGGGCTCGCCCGGGCGGGAAAAAAGTCTATATAAAACAGTGGCTGGAGCTAGCCTGGCAACGGCCCGTGGGGGGCTACTTGGGCCCACGCCGGCGACCGCGGCGGAACAGCTCAACCCAGAAGAACAGCTCGGCGACGACGCCCAGGACCAGAAAGGCGGCGACGGCCGCGCCGCCACCGAACCCGGCACCGAGCAGGTACGCGGTTATGGCGATGGCCGCATACACGACCAGCCGATGCGACCGGGCTGTCATTGCGGGTGGTTCAAAATGCGTTGACGCCGGTCAGCTCCTTGCCGATGACGAGCTCGTGTACCGTTTCGGTGCCCTCGTAGGTGATGACGCTTTCGAGGTTGAGTGCATGGCGTATCTGCACGTACTCGGCGCTGATGCCGGCGCCGCCCAGGATATCGCGGGCGTCACGGGCAATATCGATGGCCATACGAACGTTGTTCCATTTGGCCATCGAGACCTGGGCCGGTTGCATCGTACCTGCGTCTTTCATCTGCCCGAGCCGCAGCGACAGCAGTTGCGCGGTGGTAATCCGTCGCGCCATGTCGGCCATCCTGCGCTGGATGGTCTGGGTGTGATTGAGTGGGCGCCCGAACATCACCCGGTCCTCGGTGTACGCCAGCACCTGCTCGAGACAGGCCTGTGCGGCGCCGATCGCGCCCCAGGTAATTCCGTAGCGGGCCTGGGTCAGACAAGACAGCGGTCCCTTCAGTCCTTTGACCCCGGGCAACATGTTTTCAGCGGGAACCCTGACATTGTCGAAAAACAGGCTGGAGGTGATCGACGCCCGCAGCGAGAACTTGCGCTTGATCTCGGGCGCATCGAACCCCGGCGTTCCCTTTTCCACCAGGAACCCGCGTACGCCTTCGTCGGTCATCGCCCAGACCACGGCGACGTCGGCAATGCTGCCATTGGTAATCCACATCTTCGCGCCGTTGATGATCCAGTCATCGCCATCGCGTTTTGCGTGGGTCTTCATGTTGGACGGGTCGGAGCCGCCATGCGGTTCGGTCAGGCCGAAGCAGCCGATGGCCTCGCCACGCGCCATTGCCGGCAACCAGCGTAGTTTTTGCTCTTCGGAACCGTAACTGTGGATCGGATACATCACCAGGCTGGATTGCACGGATGCAAAACTGCGCAGACCCGCGTCGCCACGCTCCAGCTCCTGGCAGATCAGGCCATAACAGATCGCGTTTAGCCCGGCGCAGTCGTAGCCTTCGAGCGAGCAGCCCAGCACCCCAAGTTCGGCCATATCGGCTACCAGGTGGCGCGGGAAGCGGTGCTCTTCGAAACACTCCTGGATGACCGGCAGGACTTTGGCGTCGACAAAGCGCGCGATCGAATCCTGGACCATCTGTTCGTCTTCGGACAACTCCGAGCGAACATCGTAGAAATCCAGCGGGTTGAGCGTTGAAACGGCAGCGTCTTGCCGCTGACCGGCCTGGTTTGCAGGGGTCGCCATGGCGTGTGTCCTCAAGTTTCGGGCGATGCAGACAGGCCGTCAATAATACTGGATTAGGATTTGCCGGGCATGCTTCCCGGGAATCGCCGCAGTGACCGCCACAGCTATGCGGCCGCGATACCGGGGCGCGCGGACGGCGCCCTTCAGTAGGGGATGCCGAGACGCCGGTAAATGAACCCCAGCAACCAGGCCGGACCGATCATCAGGAATTGCAAATCCTTGAAAAAGGAAGGTTTTTTCCCTTCGAGAATGTGGCCGATGAACTGGCCGACCCATGCGACGACAAAAATCACCAGGCTGATCAGCCACAGCGGCGTCGCAAAGCCATCCAGCCAGTGGACGATCGCCATCATGCCGAGCACGATGACCACCATCCCCATGCCAAGCGTCACGGACATCAGGAAATAGTAAACAACGGCTGCCATCACGAACGCCGTGCCCCAGTTCAAGGCCGGCGAGATCCGCTCGAAAGCAGCCGGCACCGGCAGCGACCACAGCAGGCCGATGACGCTGACCACGATCGCGGGGACACAGATCCAGTGGATCAGCTTGTTGGTCGGATTAACGTGACTTTCGCCATATTCGGCGAACCATTCATCGGCGCTGCGCATGACGGATACTCCAGGACAGGCGCCGAAACTAGCGCGAGTGATTCGCCGGCGCAAGTGCGAACGAGATTGATTCCGTTGCGGCGCGCTGCACGAGCCGGGTTCAGCCGGGCCGTTGCCGGCCTGTGAAGCCTGTAAAAAAAGACCCGGCCAATGGCCGGGTCCTTTCGGGACACCCCGCATACGGGTAGATCTAGATGGCTACCTGTACGCGCAGTTTTTTGATGGCGTTGGCTTCGATCTGGCGGATCCGCTCGGCCGATACCTGGTACTCGTCAGCGAGATCCTGCAACGTCACCTTCGGCTCAGACAGCCAGCGCCGCTGCATGATGTCGCGGCTGCGATCGTCCAGCGTGCGCAGTGCCGCGGCCAGCCGTTCGCCCGCCGAATCGGCTATCTCGCTGTTAGCAACGAGATCGGCGGGATCTGCGTCCGGGCTCGGCAGATACGCCGACGGGGAATAAGTATCGTCGTCGTCCTGAGTCGGCGCGTCATAGGCCAGGTCGTGGCCATACATGCGCTTCTCCATCTCGGTTACTTCGGCCGGAGCGACACCCAGATCGCGCGCGACCGCCTCCGTCTCGTCCTGCGACAGCCAGCTCAGGTTCTTCTTGAATTTACGCAGATTGAAGAACAACTTGCGCTGGGCTTTGGTCGTCGCAACTTTCACCATGCGCCAATTGCGCAGGATGTACTCGTGAATTTCGGCGCGAATCCAGTGCACGGCAAATGAAACGAGGCGTACGCCGACATCCGGATCGAAGCGTTTTACCGCCTTCATCATGCCGACGTTGCCTTCCTGGATCAGGTCGCCGACGTTCAGGCCATAGCCGGAGTAGCCGCGGGCGATATGCACGACGAAACGCAAATGCGACAGCACCAGCTGGCGGGCCGCATCAAGATCATTGTCGTTGCGGTAGCGTTGCGCCAGCTCCTGCTCCTCTTCCCGGGAGAGAATGGGAATGGTCGCGACGGCCTGGGTATAGGCGTCGAGACTGCCGGTCGGCCCCGCCAGTATCAAATCACTCTGTTTGCGAACAAGCGCGTTAGCCATAGTTGCGGTAACACCTCCAACGTGGATCGCTAATTTTAGCACTCTGCGATTTAGAGTGCTAAGGGGAATGTAAGTTCCGCAATGCAACAATATTTAATTTCATATAAAACAATTGCTTACGATTTTACAGGTCGTGCCCGGGCTCGATTTGCCGGAGATGACGGGTGCTGGCGAACCATGACCCGAGCCAACCGAGAACAGCGCCGCCGGCAAG
>PKUM01000126.1 GCA_002868855.1 Chromatiales bacterium
GACGATGCGCCATAAACAGCTGCGTATGCTCGCTCAGCATCTCGACAGCAGCACCGGACCAACCATCGTTATGGGCGATTTCAACTGCGAGTGGGAAGAGGATACCTGCCTGCAATGGTTCACCTCCGAGATGCAGCTGCAGGCTCACGCGCCCGCTGCGCCAGACCTTGGCACGTTCCGCTTCGGCGGCAAACGACTCGACTGGGTGCTGGCATCCCGGCACTTCGGATTCAGCGATTACAAGGTGCTGACTGACGATCTGTCGGACCATCGCGGTGTTGTTGCCGAGCTGCACTGGCTGCCGCAGCCAGACGATCCCCAGATCGTGGCAGACGGCGAAGAAAGCCGGCAGGCGGGACAAGTTCTGTCGCGGTGAGCAAGACGCTAACGATCGTCCGCCATGCAAAATCGAGCTGGGATGATCCGGTTCTCGCCGATTTCGATCGACCCTTGAACCCTCGTGGGCTGCGCGACGCTCCACGCATGGGCGCCCGCCTCGCCAAGACCGGCATAACACCGGACAGGCTGGTTTCGAGCCCGGCCAATCGGGCTTTGGCCACGGCAAAAATAATCGCTGCCGCGTTGGGTTTGGAGACCCGGATCATAGTTCCGGATGAGCGCCTTTATCTCGCATCCGCCGACATGATTATGCGGATCGTGCAAGAGCAGCCCGATGAAGTATCCAGCCTGATGTTATTCGGCCACAATCCCGGGATGACTGACCTGGTCCATCGTCTCGGCGACTGCCCGCTCGCAAATCTCCCGACCGGCGCCTGCGTGACGTTCCGCGTGGAGGTTGATCGTTGGGCCGCAACCGGGCCGGACAATACACGCCTCGAAGTCGTTGACTATCCGAAAAAGCGCATCGCCGCCGATGCCGGCTAACAGTCCGGTACGTTGACAGCCAGCCCGGCCTTCGACGTTTCTTTGTAGCTGGTCGACATATCGCGCCCGGTCTGACGCATCGTCGCGATGACCTGGTCGAGACTGACGACGTGACGGCCGTCACCGAACATCGCCAGGCGTGATGCATTGATGGCCTTTACCGCTCCCATGGCATTGCGTTCGATGCAGGGTACCTGTACCAGACCCGCAATCGGATCGCAGGTCAATCCCAGGTTGTGCTCCATGCCGATTTCGGCGGCGTTCTCGACCTGGGCATTGCTGCCACCCTGGGCCGCGACGAGTCCTCCGGCGGCCATCGAGCAGGCCACCCCTACTTCTCCCTGACAGCCCATCTCAGCTCCCGAAATCGAAGCGTTCTCCTTATACAGGATGCCGATCGCGCCCGCCGTCAACAGGAACCGCACGACACCGTCCTCATCCGCCCCGGGCACGAAGCGAAGATAATAGTTAAGCACCGCAGGGATGACCCCCGCAGCGCCATTTGTCGGCGCAGTCACAACCCGTCCGCCGGCGGCATTTTCCTCATTGACCGCCAGCGCAAAAACGTCGACCCAGTCCATTGCGTCGGCCGCGTGCCCGCTCGCATGTTGTAATCGTCGCAACAGCGCCGGAGCGCGGCGCTGCACCTTGAGGCTGCCCGGCAGAACGCCCTCGGTGCGCAGACCTCTATCGATGCAACTGCGCATTACCTCCCAGATCTCCAACAGGCCGGCAATAACCTGATCGCGGCTGCGCCAGGCGGTCTCGTTCTCCAGCATCAGCGCCGCAATACCCAATCCGGCCGCTTCCGCCCGGCTCAGCAACTCGGAGCCCGAGTGAAACGGATGCGCAAGCCGGACGCTTCCGCGATCATCGATGGCCTCCTCGGTCTCCTCATCGCCACGGGTGATGAACCCGCCGCCGATGGAATAGAACTCGGCGCTAGCCAGTTTCTTGCCTTTGTCATCGAGCGCACTAAAACGCATTCCGTTGGGATGGAGAGGCAGTACCTGATCACCAAGAAAAAGGATATCGAGGTCCGTGTCGATCGCTACGTCGCGCACGCCCCCGAGTCGAAGCGTTGCGCTCTCCCGGATTCGCGCGAGCAGTTTTTCGATTTGCTCAGGTAGAACCGCGTCCGGCAAATTGCCCTCTAGCCCGGCCAGTACTGCAACATCGGTGCAATGCCCACGACCTGTCAGCGCCAGCGAACCGTACAACTGAACCGCAACCCGGGCCACGTCATCCAGCACGCCGTTTTCCGCCAGGTCCGCGGCGAAATTTTGCGCCGCCCGCATCGGCCCCATGGTATGGGAGCTCGAAGGCCCGATACCAATCTTGAAGATGTCGAATATGCTGACTGTCATGGCTGGTCCCGCAACGCCTGAGCGCTAATCCGATGCCAGCGCCAGCAGGCTGGCGTTGCCGCCGACCGCGGACGTGTTGATCGTCAACGTCTTTTCCGTGGCAAAGCGATGGAGGTATTGCGGCCCACCGGCTTTTGGTCCGGTACCAGACAATCCACAACCGCCGAACGGTTGCACACCAACCACTGCCCCAACCATGTTTCGATTTACGTAGACGTTGCCGACCCGCATACGGCTGTGCACATATTGCGCAAAACCATCGATGCGGCTGTGAATACCGAGCGTCAAACCGAACCCCGTGGCGTTAATTGAATCGAGAACGGTATCCAGATCGCGGGCCCGGTAACGAATCACATGGAGCACCGGTCCGAAAACCTCGCGCTCGAGTTGGTCGATGGCATTGATTTCAACCAGCGCGGGTGCAAAGAACGTACCGCCTCCCGCTGCGGGCGCATTGCGGCACCTGTGCAGTAACTGGCCGGTATCGGCGATTTCGGATAGATGTGATTCCAGAACCCGGAGCGCCTCGACATCGATGACCGGACCGACATCGGTGTTCAGCAACCCCGGATCACCCACGACGAGCTCGTCCATGTAGCCTTTCAGCAGATCCAGAACGCGCGGTGCGATCTCTTGTTGCAGGAACAGGACGCGGAGCGCCGAACAACGCTGCCCGGCGCTGTTAAAGGCCGACTGTACGACATCCAGCACGACCTGCTCGGGCAATGCTGAACTATCCACGATCATTGCATTCTGGCCACCGGTTTCGGCGATCAACGCACCGATCGGCCCCGTGCCCGCCGCCATTCCGGCATGGATAATGCGAGCCGTCTCCGTCGAACCAGTAAACGCAACCCCGGCTACACGCCGATCTCCAATTGCGGCACCACCGATCGTGGCGCCGTCTCCCGGCAGAAAATTCAGTGCCCCGGGCGGCACCCCGGCTTCGTGCAGCAGGCGTACTGCAAGCGCCGCGACCAATGGCGTTTGTTCCGCCGGCTTGGCGATGACTGCATTGCCCGCGGCAAGAGCAGCAGCGATCTGTCCGGTAAAAATTGCCAACGGGAAATTCCATGGACTGATGCATACAAACACACCGCGCCCGGACAGACTCAAATGATTCGTCTCACCGGTCGGCCCCGGCAATTGCACTGGTTCGCCAAAATCGCTCTCCGCCTGCATCGCATAGTAACGAAGGAAATCGACGGCCTCGCGAAGTTCGGCGACACTGTCCGGCAAGGTTTTGCCGGCTTCCCGCACCAGTAACGCAAGAAACTGGTCGGAATGCTGTTCGAAACGATCGGCCGCAGTCCTCAGCGCATGCGCTCGCTGCGCGACCGCAGTCGCATTCCATACACGATGTGAGGCGACCGCCGTAACCAGTGCCTTGTCGACCTGCTCCGCGGTGGCCTCGACAACGGTACCGACCTGATGGCCGTCCCAGGGATCGCGAACGGCAATATCGGGACCGGATTGGGCCTTGCCATCAATGACCGGTGCCGCACGCCAATCGCTCTGCAGCGCGGCTTCCAACCTCACAGACATTGTCTGTAAAGAGGATTGATCAGCGAGGTTGATGCCGCGCGAGTTGACCCGGCCGCGACCGAAAATTGCATCCGGCATCGGAATCCTCGGATGCGGGACCTGATGCAGCGATTCGACTTCCGCAATCGGGTCGGCCACTATCTCTTCGAGCGGTGCTTTTTCGTCCACGATGCGATTGACAAATGAAGTGTTCGCGCCGTTCTCGAGCAACCGACGCACGAGGTAAGGCAGCAGATCCTTGTGATTGCCGACGGGTGCATAGACCCTGCATGGCAGCCCGAAACGTTGCGGATCGACCACCTCGTCGTATAGCTCCTCACCCATGCCATGCAGACGCTGAAACTCGAACGGCTTCCCCTGCGCCATGTGGATGATGCTGGCAACCGTGTGCGCGTTGTGGGTCGCAAATTGCGGATAGATATGACTGCCGTCGTGCAACAGTATCGCTGCACAGGCGAGGTAACTGACATCCGTGTTTACCTTGCGTGTAAACACCGGGTAGCCATCGAGACCCTGCTCCTGGGCGCGCTTGATTTCGGTATCCCAATACGCTCCCTTGACGAGGCGAACCGGAATTGTCCGCCCGACCTCGGCACTCATCTCGGTCAGCCACCGCAAAACCTCAACCGCGCGTTTCTGGTAGGCCTGCACCGCAAGTCCGAGTCCATGCCAGTCCGCCAGCCCCGGATCCCGGTAAACATTCTCGAAAACCTCCAGGGAAAGCTGGAGCCGGTCGGCCTCTTCCGCATCCATCGTGAGGGCGACGGATGCCTTGCGTGCAAACTCGGCAAGCTGCCGCAAACGCGGGGTCAACTCAGACAGGACCCGCTCGCGCTGGGCGAACTCGTAACGCGGGAACAGTGCCGACAATTTGACCGAAATACTGGGCGCCGAATCATCCGTCGCCGCGCCCTCGCGCGATGCTCCCAGCACCTGTATCGCGTCGGCATAAGCTCTCATGTATCGCTGCGCGTCGGCGTCGGTCAGTGCGGCCTCGCCGAGCATATCGAAGGAGTAACGGTAAACCCGGTTAGCCTCTTTCTGGCTGCGCTTTATCGCCGCCTGAATATCGCGGCCCATTACAAACTGGTGCCCCATGATGCGCATTGCATGGCGCATTGCACCGCGCACAACCGGGTCGCCAAGCCGATTCACGACTTTACCGAGGAAACCGGCCGGGTTCTCCGTCACATCCTCATCAAGCGCGATCAGGCGCCCGGTCAGCATTAGCCCCCAGGTCGACGCATTGACGAACATTGAATCGCTGCTGCCCAGGTGTTCCTTCCAGTTCGCGGTAGTCAATTTGTCTGCGATCAATCGATCGGCGGTCTCGGCGTCGGGAATTCGCAGCAGAGCCTCGGCGAGACACATCAGCACCACGCCCTCGTGCGAAGACAAGTCGTATTTGCGCAGGAATGCATCGAGCCCACCCTTGCGATTGCGGTTGTTGCGCACCCCGCGAACGAGTTCGCGCGCGGTAGCACCAACCCGGTCGGTCACTTCCGGATCGAGTCGCGCCAGTTCCAGACATTCATGTATGCAGGTCGTCTCGTCCGCGAGGTAAAGCCCGTCGAGACGGGCTCCGAAGGACGGTTGTCCCGGATAGCTGCGCGGAAAGACAATGCCATTGGAATTTACGGAAACCGGCTCGCGTGCCGCCACGATGACTCTCCCTTCGGTATTTACCGTTTGTGACCCCGAATTCGGTGTCGTGAATTATAGGTGATGGCGAGGCCCGCCGTTGATCGCCGCCAATTCGCGGCAAAGAGTTCAGCGTCGTTCTCGCCAACGAATAAAATCGGCAAGCACCTGCTGATGATCGAACGCCAGCGGCGGGGTTTTCCCCGGATCGAAAACGCCGACTTCACGAGCGTCGTCCCCGGCCACAGGGTCACCGCTGGCAACTGCCACAAAAATGATGCTGACGGTATGTCCGCGCGGGTCCCGGTCGGGCTTCGAATAACACCCGAGAAGCGCCTCGAGACGAACGTCCAGGCCGGTCTCCTCGCGCGCCTCGCGCAGCGCGGCGTGCTCGACTGTCTCACCGATGTCGACAAACCCGCCGGGCAAAGCCCAGCCGAGGGGCTCGTGCCTGCGCTCGATAAGCACAATCGGTCGGCCTGGCCGATCGCGTAATTCGATCACTGCATCCGCTGTGATCAAAGGCGTTTGCGGTCGCATTGCATCACCCCTTCGTGAATCGAATTATCCGCCGCCGCGAGCGCTTGTCGGGTCGACGCTCCGGGTGTGGCGACGACGCCCGCTGCAGGCGCCGTTCCTCTACCGCAAGCCGCACTCGCTCGACGCTCTCTTCGGATTCTTTGTACATTGTGGCTGCTTCGCTGGCCGGACCGCGCCGACGAGGAAGTCCGGTTACAACAAACGTGCGCAGCGCCGGTTCCCGGGTAATTTCGACGACATCACCCGTTGCCGCAATGCGCGCCGGCTTTATCCTGCTGCCGTTCACGCGAACATGCCCGGCGACAATCGCCTGGCGCGCGAGCGCGCGCGACTTGTATAGCCTGACACACCATAGCCACTTATCGAATCTTAGGGTTTCCGAGTCCACGAACCGCACCACGCGTCCGAGCCTGCCAACCGCTACAGTCTAATCCAACTCGGACCGATTTGGGCCACTGCCGGCGACAGCGTGACTGCTATAATTCGTGACATTCAATCTAAGGGAAGCGACATGGATCCGGCATTTCTCCAACGTCTGACGCAACAGCTCGACCAGGTCAGAAGCGAGGGACTGTTCAAGTCCGAACGGGTGATCACGTCACCACAGCAGGCCAACATCAGCGTCGCCGGCGGAATCGAAGTCATCAACTTTTGCGCCAATAACTATCTCGGTCTCGCCAACCACCCGGCACTGATCTCGGCTGCGCATGCGGCGCTGGATGAGTATGGCTATGGCCTCGCTTCGGTCCGGTTTATCTGCGGCACACAGAGTGTGCACAAGGATCTCGAAAACCGTATTTCTCGCTTTCTCGGTACCGAGGATACGATCCTGTATCCATCCGCATTCGACGCGAATGGCGGCCTTTTCGAGGTAATCCTCGATGAGAATGATGCGGTTATCAGCGACGAACTCAACCATGCAAGCATCATTGACGGTATTCGCCTGTGCAAGGCGAAGCGTCTGCGCTACCAGCATGGCAATATGGACGACCTCGCGCTAAAACTGAAGGAAGCCGGCGCCAGCCGTACCCGGCTGATCGCTACCGATGGCGTATTTTCGATGGACGGTACGATTGCAGACCTCGCTGCGATTTGCGATCTGGCGGAGGCGCACAACGCGCTGGTCATGATCGACGACTGTCATGCAACCGGCTTCATCGGCGAGAACGGCCGCGGTACTCATGAATATCGAGGGGTCATGGACCGCGTCGATATCATCACCGGAACCCTGGGCAAGGCTCTAGGCGGCGCGTCCGGCGGATTCACCTCGGGGCGT
The DNA here is from genome assembly GCA_002868855.1 of Chromatiales bacterium. GTDB lineage: Bacteria > Pseudomonadota > Gammaproteobacteria > Steroidobacterales > BM003 > BM003. The sequence goes on from PKUM01000126.1 coordinate 7,255, forward strand.
AAGGAAATAGTGGACTGGTTACGGCAGCGATCGCGGCCCTATCTGTTTTCCAATACTCTCGCACCGGTCATTGCAGCAACGTCGATACGCGTACTCGACCTGCTCGAGGAAGGAACCGATCTGCGTGACCGGTTGCAGGCCAATTCGCAGTATTTCCGGGCGCAGATGACGACGCTCGGATTTGACCTCCTGCCGGGCGAGCACCCAATTATTCCGGTCATGCTGGGTGATGCCAAACTGGCGGCAAAGATGGCCGACCGACTGCTCGAGGAAGGAATTTACGTCATAGGCTTTTCCTTTCCGGTGGTACCGAAAGGCAAGGCGAGAATCCGCACGCAGATGTCGGCCGCTCACAGCCGTGAGCACATTGATCGGGCCATTGCGGCATTTGCTAAAGTCGGCAAGGAACTTGGCGTCATTGACTAAATCGAGGATGCGGCAATGAGAGCACTGGTAAAAAAGCACGCGTCGGAAGGCATCTGGATGGACGATGTACCGGAGCCGGAAGTCGGGCACAACGATGTACTCATACGCGTTCGAAAGACGGCTATCTGCGGCACGGATATTCATATTTTCAATTGGGACGACTGGGCCCGGCAAACGATTCCGGTTCCGATGACCGTCGGACATGAATTCGTCGGCGAGATCGTCGATATCGGCAGCGAAGTCCGGGGTATCGAAATCGGCGACCGCGTTTCCGGAGAAGGACATATAACTTGTGGATTCTGCCGCAATTGCCGTGCCGGCAAGCGCCATCTCTGCCGCAATACCTCAGGGGTGGGCGTAAATCGCCCCGGCTGCTTTGCCGATTATCTGTCGATCCCCGCGTTCAACACTTTCAAACTGCCTGACGCGATCTCGGACGACATGGCGTCGATACTCGATCCGCTCGGCAATGCCACGCATACGGCGTTGTCGTTCGACCTGGTAGGCGAGGATGTGCTGATAACCGGAGCAGGACCGATTGGCATCATGGCGGTGGCCATAGCGCGCTTTGCCGGCGCGCGGCATATCGTGATCACCGACGTCAATGACTATCGCCTCGGACTCGCTGCGGAACTGGGAGCAAGTGTTACGGTCAATGTGACCAATACGAGTCTTGACGATGTTATGCGCGATCTTGGCATGCAGGAAGGATTTGATGTCGGCCTCGAAATGTCAGGCAATCCCGATGCGTTTCGCGATATGTTGCGGACGATGCACCACGGCGGTCGCGTCGCACTCCTCGGCATACCTCCCACCGACACCTCCATCGACTGGAACGAAGTGATATTCAAGGGCCTGGTGATAAAGGGCGTATACGGTCGCGAGATGTTCGAAACCTGGTACAAGATGTCGTCCATGCTGCAGAGCGGACTCGATCTCGGCCCGGTGATCACTCACCATTTCGCGGTCGCTGACTATCAGCCGGCGTTCGACATCATGCGCTCGGGCCAATCCGGCAAGGTGATTCTGGACTGGGACGATGCCGCCTGATCCGGCCACCCATTAGCACGGACTCCGGGCAGCTAGTCGAAGCCGCAAAAACAATAGAGATAGAGGCCCCTCGGGTCAGTGCCCACCTGGCCAAACCGAGTGAGATCGGCGAGAAAATCCGGCAGGACAGGCCCGATCAGCTGTTGCAGCGACAACTCCGTTCCGACATGCCGCGCCAGTCCCGACGCACCAAGCAGCGAGGCCAGCAATAACTCGCTGGGATCGACCGGCGGCTCGAGGTACTCAATGCCATAGTCACTCATTCCCGCCAATTCCGCGGCAGCTTCTATAGCGGCATCAAGATCACCGAGGACATCCACGAGACCCATTTCCAATGCCATTTGCCCGGTCCAGACCCGGCCGCGCGCCAGGCTCTCGACTTCGGCGCGCTCGAGTTCTCTCGATGCCGCGACAAGCTCGACGAAATCGGCGTAGCCGGCCTCGGTACTCAGACGCATAATCGCAAGCGCCTCCTCCGTAAGACCGCGGTCCGGCCGAAACGCACCGGAAAGACGCGTCGTCCCGACTCCGTCGACATTGATACCGATCCGCTCGAGCGACCTGTCGAAACTGGGAATCATCGCCACGATGCCGATCGAACCGGTCAACGTAGTCGGATTTGCGAAGATACGGTCGCCTGCCAGAGCGATCCAGTAACCACCGGAGGCTGCTACGCTGCTCATGGACACAACTACCGGCTTGCCTGACTGCCGCAATAATTCGAGCTCGCGGCGTATTACCTCCGACGCAAAGCGGCTGCCTCCGCCGCTGTCGACACGCAACACGACCGCCGCAACGTCCTCGTCGTCACGCGCCTGGTGAATCATCTCCACGATCGTATCCGACCCGATTGTCCCGGGCGGCTGGTTTCCCTCCGTGATTCCACCCGCTGCGACAATGACAGCCACACTGGGTCCGTCAGCGCTCGTGCCTGCAGGACCATCGACGGCCGCCAGATACGTGCTGACATCGACCTGGCGGTATCCCGAATCATCGTCCTCGTCGCTGCCGACAAGCTCGCGCATGCGCGAACGCAACTGGTCGCTGGTCCATAATTCATCGACCAGGCCGGCAGCCTGTGCGACGGCCGCAAGGTCGCCCTCAGCCTGTTTGAGAGCCGATACGAAACCATCCGCGTATCCGGACAACGTTCCGGAATCGAGATCGCGCGCCGCAACCACGTCGCTGCGGTAGGCACGCCAGAGATCCTCCAGATATGCGCGGCTCGCCTCTTTGTCGTACTCGGACATATCGCCACGCGAGTACGGCTCCGCAAAAGACTTGAAGTCACCAACGCTGAACACGTGCCAGTCGATCGATAACTTGTCGATAGCTTCCTTGTAATAGGTTCGAAAGCGCTCGTAGCCATCCAGGTAGACCAGCCCATAAGGATGCAGGTAGATTTCGTCGGCATGGGCTGCCAGGTAATACTGATCCTGGCTGTAGTAATCGCCGTACGCAATCACCTTTTTGCCGCTTTCCCGGAACCGCGAAATAGCCTCGCCGAGGTACTGCAGCTTGCTCAGGCCACCACCGGCCAACGTCTCGGAACGCAGGACCAGCGCCTGGATCCTGTCGTCTTCCGTGGCCAGCTCAATTGCCCGCACCAGATCGTGCACCAGCGTTTGCGGAATGCCATCGCCGGTTGCCTCTCCAATTGCGCGATCGAGCGGACCGCCTTCGAGCTGCTCCACAAGCCTGCCCTCGGGCTGCACAACCAGCGCCGCAGTGGCCGGAACCATCGGCAATTCAGGAGTCAGCGCGGCCAGGATAACCATAAACAGGACCAGCAGCACGATCAGGTGGAGGACCTTGCGAAGCCCGTCAAGCCCCTTCCAGAGCAGTCCGAACAAATGGCCGATCGTGCTGAATATTGATGTCATCTACTGTCCCCGGGGCCTGGCTCAGCCGCCTTGGTAAGAAATTCGGTAAATACGGCCGCCCAGGTCGTCTGACACGAGCAGCGATCCATCAGCCAGTTGCAGGATATCGACTGGCCTGCCTGAGACTTCTTCGTCATTGAGCCAGCCGTGCGCAAACGGCTCGGCAGCGCTCGGGCTGCCATTTTCCATCCGCACCATTACGACCCGATAGCCGACCTTTCCCGCCTTTCGATTCCATGATCCATGCTCGGCAATATACGCATGGCCCCTGTACTCCGGCGGGAACATCGTTCCGTTGTAAAACTCGATCCCGAGCGGCGCTACGTGCGCCCCAAGCCCCAGCGCTGGCGGCACAAAATCGGAACACTTTCTTCCGTCGCCATATTCGGGATCGATAATGTCCGCACCATGGCAATACGGAAACCCGAAATGCATGCCGGGCTCCGGCGCATGATTGAGTTCGCAGTCGGGAATATCGTCGCCCATCCAGTCCCGACCATTGTCGGTAAACCACATCTCACCGGTATCGGGATGCCAGGTGAAGCCAACTGTGTTGCGCACGCCTTCAGCGAAGACTTCCAGCTCACTGCCATCCGCATTCATGCGAGTAATCACTGAGTAGCCGGCCTCGTCGCACACGTTACACGGTGCACCTATCGGTACGTAGAGCTTACCATCGGGCCCGAACGCGATGAATTTCCAGCCGTGATGCGCATCGGTGGGAAAATCATCACGCACGATTTCGGGCTCGGGCACGTTACCGAGCCGTGTCTCGATATCCGGATAGCGCAATACCCGGCTGATCTCGGCCACGTACAGCGCGCCATCGCGAAACGCCACGCCATTGGGCACGTTCAGCCCTTCGCCGATAGTCGTGACGACCGGGCCTGCTGCACTGTCGAGATCAGTGAGCGCATAGACCTTACCCAGCTTACGCGTCGATACGAACAGGGTTCCTCGCTCGCCCAGCGTCATCGAACGTGCGTTCGGAACCTGGTCTGTCAGAACCTCGATACTAAATCCAGGCGGAACTACCAGGTCTGGTTCGACCGTCAGTTCTCTGGCGCAGGCCCCCTGCAGCGTCAGACCAAGAAAAAATAGCGCGGCAATGAGGTTTCGAGCAATCGGCATCGGGTCCGTCCCTCTGAATTGGGTCAGCCCTGCACCAGGAACAGAGATAAAGAGGGCCAGAATGTAATGATAATTACAGCGACTAAGAGTATCAGCAGAAACGGTAACGTCGCCAGATACACAGAGGTGATCGAGCGCTCGAAACGGAAACTTGCAATGAACAGGTTAAGGCCAACCGGCGGCGTCAGGTAACCGAGCTGCATCGCGGAGAGAAATACGATCCCAAGGTGGACCGGGTCGACCCCGAAACTTGCGGCGACCGGGAGTATTAGCGGCACTACGAGAACAAGCGCAGAAAAAATATCGAGGATGGCCCCCAGCGCCAGCAGAAACAGCAAAAGGGAAACCAGGAACGTGGTCTGCGAGTCGACATGAGTCTGGGTCAACGCCAGCAGCTTGTCCGGCACGCCTGCGAAAATCATATAGTTCGTGGATGCTAACGACACGCCAAGAATGATGAGGATTCCTCCGACCAGAACCATCGCTTCACGCATAATGCGAGGCAGGCTGCGCAGAGGCACTTCACGCAAAACAATGACGTCGATAAAAATGACATAGAAAGCGGTAACCGCGGCGGCCTCGGAAACCGCGAAGAAGCCGCTGTAGATTCCACCGAGCACGACAATCGGCAGTGGCAACTCCCAGCGCGCGGCCCACAGCGCACGCCCTACTTCGGCCGCGGAGAATTGATCGAACGGCACGCGGATCGAACGATTTCGCCAAAGACTCCAGCCGCCGAGCATTGCGAGCATCAGAATTCCAGGGAGCAATCCGGCCCGAAACAACTGATCGATCGAGACCTCGGCAACGACTCCATAGAGAATCAGCGGTAGCGAAGGCGCAAAAAGCAGACCGAGGCTTCCGGAAGATGTCACCAGCCCCAGATTGAAATTGTCCGGATATCCGGCATGTTTCAAAGCCGGATAAAGCAAAGCCCCCAGCGCAATAATGGTAACGCCCGATGCACCCGTAAAGGCAGTGAACAGCGCGCAGGCGACAAGCGAGATCATCGCCAGCCCGCCGGGCATCCAGCCAAGCAGGGCTTCGGATAAATGCACCAGGCGTCGCGGCGCTCCGCTCTCGCTCAGGAGATAGCCGGCAAAAGTAAACATCGGGATCGCCATCAGAAGCGGCAGATCGGTCAGCCCGAAAACGCTGATGGCAACGATCGAGAGCGGATCGCCCTGCTGGTTAAATCCATTCAGCGCACTTGCGCCGATAACCGCGAATAGTGGCGCACCCAGCAACGCCAGAAGAATCAGCACCAGGGCAGCTATCATGATTGCGCCGCCCCACCGTCGAAGAGCCCAAGCACTTCGCGAATCATCGATACAAAATAGCGATAGGCAATGAGAGCAAAGCCGCCGGGCACAACTGACTGGAAATACCACGCCGGAAGACCGAGGAACTCGTCTCCGATCTCGCGCGAGGCGGAGAGTAACTCAAGACCGTACCAGGCGATGATCAGGCACACGGCAACAGTAAAAAGATGGAGCACGATTCTAACCAGCCGCTGCAGGACCGACGGCAACAAACGGGTAATGACATCGATATTGATCTGCTTGCCATCGCGACTTGCGGCCAGCGCCCCGAACATCGCAATCCACAGCACCATCTGGTCGAGCACGCTGTCTGCCCACAGCCAGCTGGTTTCCAGCACGTTACGCAGAAAGATCTGGGCGGTAGCCAGAAAAATCATGCCGCCCAGCAGCGCCACGAGGATGAACGTCTCTACGTGGCGGCCTATGCGGTCAAGCCGTTCCAGAAAAGTGCGGTAGGCCGGCTCAGCCACGAACTATTGCGCTCGCGCCTGCCGCGCGCCGGTCCGGTATTCCTGAATATACTCGAGCATTTTGTCCAGCATCTCTTCCGAGTACATGCCCTGCCGAGCCAGGTCGCGGTTGGTCTTTTCGATGTCGGCGCGCCACTTGGCGATTTCCCCGTCAGCGGGTTTGACGAACTCCAGCCCGGAGGAAACCAGCGCCGTCTTTGCCTTTACATTGTCAGCGCGATTCTGGACGTTGAAGTCGGCATACACACGTCCGAGCACCTCGCGCACCACCGCTTGATCAGCTGGCTGAAGGCGGTCGAAATAGCGCTTCTCAATCACCATGTAACCGATCGTGTAAAGCACCGGAAAATCTGTCACATACTTCACTTTGGTGTGCCACTGCAGCACTACCGCGCCAACCGGCGGGGTTGCCACGATATCGAGAAGACCGGTCTGTAGCCCTGTCAGCACATCGGTCAACGGCAGGGGAACCGGTGCAAGCCCGAGACTTTTCATGGTTTCCGCCAGAACGGGATCGCCGTCCGGAATCCACACTTTCTGACCCTTCAGATCGGCAAGCGTGGTCACCGGTTTGTTCGACATGATCAGTGCAAATCCGCCACCGGCCAGGCCAAAACTCACCATGCCGGCTTCTTCCATGCCTTTGATCAGGTCTACGTCCATCTTCTGGCGGACATAGTCGACCTCTTCGAGATCGTTGAAAACCAACGGCAAGGTGTACAGCTGAATATCGTTATAGATGTTCGTGAGACTGCTCGGCGTAAACACACTGCCGTGCAACTGGCCCGTTCGCATCTTGAGCAGTACCTGGCGGTCGGTGCCCATCACGCCGCCGCCATAAAATTTAAGCTGCACCCTGCCCTCTGTACGCTCCTTGATCTCAGCGGCTCCGGCGCGCATGTCCTTCATCCAGACCGTACCTTCCGGCGCGATACTGGCAATTTTCAACGTAATCGCGGCCGCCGGTGTCATCCAGCCCAAAACAAGCAAAAACACCGTCATGGAAATTGCACGAATCATGGAATCTCTCTCCTTGGAGCAGACCAGGGCTCAGAAATAATCGTCCGCCGACGCAAGCAGAATTTCTGCCTGTCGTTGCGCCAGCACATTGAACAGGGTCAGACCCGGTACATCCGGATCCGCAGCGAGAACCTCGCCCAGCAATCGGTCATGCAGCTCGCGATCATAGACGAGTCGTGCATACGTTCGCGCAAACTCCACCTTGACCGAAAGATCCCGACCGCCTGTAAGCTCGATCGCGCGCTCGAAGTACTGCCGCCCGACCTCCGGATTGCCTCCCAGCGCGGGCGGACGAATACTGTTCAGAATGCCGAGGTAAAGATCGATATTGCCACCGTCGAAATCCTGATCCAGCTCGTAAAGCCGGTTCAGTACGGCCTCGACTTTCGGCAAATCGGCAAGAACCTCCCAATCGTCGGTATGGGCCCGGGTAAAAGCCAGCCAGCTGACTGAATAGGCGTACAGCGCTTCGATATCCCGCTCGCCAACCTTGGTCAGCGCCGCATCGAATTCGTCGAATGACAGCTCCGACCAGCCGCAGGCGGGCTCATGCTGCACGCATATTGCGCGCGACCCGTAATCGAAACTGCGCTGGGTCAGACGTTTGGCGCGCGCGTCGTCGTCCACGAAAACAGAGCCATAGGCGGCGTAAAGATTCGCCGCCCCGGACAGCGTACCGACGCTTTCAGGATTGCCCTCGACAAGGCTGTCCATCAGCAGCAGATAGGCCGGCGCACCATCACGAACAGTTTCCGGATCGTTCTGGTTCAGAATCGCGTTGGACAAATTGTCGGACATTCGATCGGTGGCACGCTCCACCAACACGCTGCAAGCACCGAGCGTCAGGGTCGACGCCAGCACCAACAATCGCAGTCTTGCGTTAGCCAAAGTCATACCGGGATTTTTTGCATCCGCGCTCTCAGCCATACCCGGTGTTTTGATCGCGCAGCTCCGGATTGGTTCGACTACCGTCGCATACGGCACCGAAATTGGCGGATGCCATATGCGACGACCGCGGATTCCGCTATATCTTCTCTTTGATTCGGGCCGCTTTACCGGTCCGATCACGAAGATAGTAGAGCTTGGCCCGTCTTACGTCGCCACGACGTTTGACCTTGATGCCCTGTATGGCCGGACTGTAGGTCTGGAAGACCCGCTCCACACCCTCGCCATGCGACATCTTGCGAACCGTAAAAGAGGAGTTGAGTCCACGATTCCGTTTCGCGATCACGACGCCTTCATAAGCCTGCAATCGCTCACGGCTGCCCTCAGTTACCTTGACCTGCACGATCACAGTGTCACCAGGACCGAATTCGGGGACATCCCGCTGCATCTGTTCCTTTTCCAACTCGTCGATGATATTGCTCATAGTCCTCACCTGCCTGCAGGTCGTCGTTTTTCAAACTCAACCGCCGTTGCGGTCCCCGTCGCCCTCTTCGGCGATGAATTCATTCAAAAGGTCAATCTGTTCCTGCGTCAACCGCAAATTATCCAACAAGTCCGGGCGCCTCAGCCAGGTCCGCCCCAAAGCCTGCTTCAGTCGCCAGCGGCGTATTTCCTCGTGGTTGCCGCCAAGCAAAACCGGCGGTACCGCCATCCCGTCGACAACCTCCGGCCGGGTGTAATGCGGGCAGTCGAGCAAACCCGAAAAAAACGAGTCTTGTTGTGCCGACTCGGAGTCGCCCAGTACACCGGGCAACAACCGCAAGACCGCATCGATCACCACCGCCGCGGCGAGTTCGCCGCCGCTTAGCACGTAGTCTCCGATCGATAATTCCTCGTCGACCTCCGAGGCGATCAGCCGCTCGTCTACGCCTTCATACCGACCCGCCACCAGTATCATGCCTGGCAGCTCGGACAATTCGCTCACAACCGCATGATTCATCACGCGCCCCTGAGCACTCAAATATATCGTTTTACTGCCTTGCGGTGCCGCCGCGCGCGCGGCTCTGAGCGCGCTGCGCAGGGGTTCCACACCCATCACCATGCCCGGTCCGCCGCCGTACGGCCGATCATCGATACTGCGATGACGATCGTTCGCATACTCGCGCGGATCCCACGTGGCGATGCTGGCAACACCGCGATTGATGGCCCGTCCAGTAACGCCGTATCCGGTCGCGGCCGCAATCAGATCCGGAAAAACCGTGACTACATCAATACGCATCCTCACCAACTCCAGGCTACGTCGCGTGTCAGAATTCCGGGTCCCAGTCGACCTCCATCCGCCCTTGTTCAAGATCGATTCCGCGAACGACATCGGGCCGCACAAACGGAATCAGATGTTTCCTGTCACCGACGACAACAAGTACATCGTTGGCGCCGGTCTCGATCATCGAGGCGATTTGCCCTAGCGAAACGCCGTCCTTGGTGACGACGTCCATGCCCAGCAAATCGGCCCAGTAGTACTCACCTTCCGCACACCGCGGCATTTCGGCCCGGTCCACGCATATCTCGCTATCCATAAGCGCCAGTGCAGCGTCCCGATCCTCGATTCCGCTGAGTTTTGCCACCAGGCCACGACCCTGCTCGCGCCCTTCGGTCATCTCATGAGTCGCGCTGCTACCGTTTTTTCGCAGCATCCATCGCGGATAGTTCAAAATGTTGCCCATCGGCCTGGTGTAGGAAAAAACCTTCACCCATCCGCGGACACCATGCGCCCCACTCACGCGCCCAAGTACGACGGTAGAATCGGCGAAAGCCATGCTGCGACCCGGTGCGGCCACTGGCCAGCGATCAGGCCTGCGCCGTTTTCCGGAACTGCTTAATCAGGCTGGCGACTCGCTCCGACGGCTGCGCGCCCTGTCCGAGCCAGTGTTCCGCGCGCTCGAGGTCGATCCGCAGCCTCTCCTCACCGCCGGTGGCGATTGGATTGAAAAAGCCAAGCCGCTCTATTGAACGACCATCCCGACGCTTCCTGCTGTCGGACACAACAATGTGGTAGAACGGGCGCTTCTTTGCCCCGCCGCGGCTAAGCCGAATGCTAACCATCTGAATATAAAACCTCAGCTAACGCTAGAAATGATCAGGCCCGTCGTAGCGCAAGCTCTTTCGACGGGCCCTGCTAAACCCTCTATTTTAATCGATTCCCGCCAAAAGGGAAGGGTCCAGGAAGACTAGCGGCCAAACCCTCTTGGCATGCCCGGCATTCCTTGCATCATGCGCTTGAGTCCGCCCTTGGACGCCTTTTTCATTACCTTCTGCATTTGCGTGAATTGTTTGAGCAGTCGGTTGACATCCTGAGCCTGCACCCCCGATCCCGCGGCAATACGACGTTTTCTCGAAGAATCGATAATCTTCGGGAATCGCCTTTCCTTGGGGGTCATCGAGTTAATGATCGCGATTTGGCGCCGGATCTGACGATCATCGAACCCGCCGGGCAGCCCGCCTGGCGGTGCCATGTTTCCGGGCAGCTTGTCGAGAATTGCCTCCAGCCCGCCCATCTCGAGCATCTGACTCAGTTGCTCGCGCAAATCGGCCATATCGAGGCCTTTGCCTTTGCGCAGTTTTTTCGCGAGCCGTTCGGCCTTGTCTTTGTCGACCTGTTCCTCGACCTGCTCGACCAGCGACACGACATCGCCCATGCCGAGAATTCGGGACGCGATGCGCTCCGGGTGGAACACTTCGAGCGCGTCGGATTTCTCGCCAACGCCGACAAACTTCACCGGTTGACCGGTAACCTGGCGAACCGACAGTGCCGCACCGCCACGCGCGTCACCGTCGGCCTTTGTCAGCACAATGCCGGTAAGCGGCAACGCTGCGGCAAAGGCCTCCGCCGCGCGCACCGCATCCTGCCCCGTCATTGCATCCACCACAAACAGCGTCTCGACCGGTTCGCAAGCCTCGTGGACGGCTTTGGCCTCGGCCATCATCTCGTCGTCGACGTGAAGCCTGCCGGCAGTATCAACAATCAATACATCGACCAGCCGTTTGCGCGCTTGCTCGCGCGCATCTGCCGCTATCTTCGCAGCCGGAGTCTTGGGGTCGGTCGGGAAAAATTCAGCGCCAACCTGTCCGGCGAGCTGCTCCAGCTGCTGAATGGCCGCGGGCCGGTAGATGTCCGCGCTGGCAAGCATGACTTTTTTCTTGTCGCGCTCAATCAGGCGGCGCGCGAGCTTCGCGCTGCTGGTGGTTTTGCCTGAGCCCTGAAGCCCCGCCATCATGATTACTGCTGGGGGTTGAGCCCGAAGGTTCAGCGAACCGGCATCGCCGCCCATCACCGCGACGAGTTCGCTATGGACAATTTTGATGAAAGTCTGGCCGGGAGTAAGGCTTCGCTTCACCTCTTCGCCGAGCGCGCGTGCGCGCACTCCATCGATAAACGTCTTGACCACCGGAACCGCAACATCCGCTTCCAGCAGCGCCATCCTTACCTGGCGCAGCGCGTCCTTGATATTGTCGTCGCTCAATCGGCCCTTGCCGCGCAATCGCGCTGCGGCCTGGCCGAGACGTTCGCTCAGATTCTCAAACATCGATAAACCCGGGTGCGGCCTGGCCGCAAGCAGAGGATTTCAGCGCGCACATGATATCGCCTGGCGCCGGCGAGCGACAGTCGGACCGGAGTCAGAGCTGCAGTACTGAACCGGCCTCGAGGCGACGGATTCGCCGCTCCGGCAGTGCAGCGAGGACCTCATCCATGATCTCCTCCTCCTCACCTGGTTTCATTGCCGTGAGCCAGATATCCGGCGAATGCGACAATTTGCCGAGGTCACTGGCGAGCGTGCGCGGGCAATAATGCCCCGATTGCTCCGCGAGCTCATGCTGGCGGTTCGGAAAAGATACCTCAATGACCAGCACATGCACGTCCGGGTATGCGTTCAGAACCGGCCACAGAGTCCGGTTGGTGGTTGTGTCGCCGCTGAATGCAAGAACTTTATCGCCGGCCTCGACACAATAGCCAAGCGTCGGAACCGCATGCTTGACGTCGACCGCGCGAACGACCCTGCCGCCACAATCGACGACAGCACCCGACTCAATCGGCCGGTACTTTATTGCCGCTGCCTCGACAGAAGGGATTCGGGAAAAATCGGGCCACATCACGTCATTGAAAAGATGACTCTGGAGCGCCGCGATAGTCGCCGGATGGGCATAAATTTCCAGCGGGCGGCGGCGAAATGTCTCGAATACGGCATCCACGAACAGTGGCAGGCCGACAGTATGGTCAAGGTGTGAATGGGTTAGAAACAGGCGCTTCACGCAGCGCAATTCGTCCAGAGTCAGGTCGCCGACACCAGTACCGGCGTCGATAAGAATGTCGTCGTCAATGAGGATCGCAGTCGTACGCAAGCCAGCGGCAATGCCGCCACTGCAACCCAGAATTCTTACCTGCATGGAGCCCTTTTCTCCGGGTGTCGGCTCAGCTTCGACAACGCGCGCCGAAACCGATATCTGCAAGCCTTCTCATGCAAGCAGCCATGTGCGAAGATTTACTGTCCTGCAACGCTAGATCCTCAGGGTACCTCTTTCTGTGCTTCAAATCACAGTTCCAATTCTATACGCCGCTGCGGCACTTGTACTGCTGAGATCGGCCAAGCCTGATCAGGCCTCGGCCTGGTCCTCGCCACCGCTAGGGATGGCGTTGGGGGTAAGCGCGTTATTGCTACACAGCAGTCTTTTGGCGGGCGCTATCTTCATCGATGGGACCCTCGCGCTGGGGCTCGGCAACGTAATCGGACTGATCGGTTGGCTGACTGCGATTCTGGCGCTTGCCGGGAGCGCCAAACCCGATATGCGGGGGCTTGCCGGCATCCTCCTGTGCGTTGCGGCGGCCATGTCGATTGGTACGGCCTTGCCGTTGGCCAGCAGCTTTACTCGCGCGATGACGTGGCAATTGCAGGCTCATGTGATGATGTCCATGCTGGCCTACTCCATGCTCGGTATCGGGGCGGCGCTGGCATTGTTGATAGCGGCCCAGGACAGGCGTCTTCGACAACGTCGTCCGACCGGTTGGCTGCGTATCCTGCCGCCAATGGAAACGCTTGAACAGTCGTTATTCGCTGCTTTAACTATTGGTTTTCTGCTATTGAGCCTCGCGGTTTTCAGCGGTTTGATTTTCGTAGAAGACCTGTTTGCCCAGCATCTCGTTCACAAGTCAGTGTTGTCGATTCTGGCCTGGCTCATTTTTGCGGTGCTGTTGGCGGGACGGTGGCGCTATGGCTGGCGTGGCAAGCGTGCCGTCCACTGGACGCTGGTCGGATTCGCCGTACTCGCGTTGGCATATTTCGGTAGCAAGCTGGTACTGGAAGCATTGCTCGGACGGCAATGGGGATAACTCGCCGCGACCGGTTTCCTTGACACGGTACCCGCCAGAGCCCCAACATTTAACCGCAATCAGCCGACCAGAAATAATTTCTTGAACGAAGACGTTCCTTTATCCCTGCTTTTTTCCCTGCTTGTTTTTTTGCTGCTGTTGTCTGCGTTTTTCTCCAGCAGCGAAACCGCGCTAATGACGCTGAACCGGTATCGTCTGCGCCATCAGGCTCGCGCAGGCAACCGGTCGGCCAAACTGATCGAAACGTTGCTATCGCGACCGGACCGACTTATCGGGCTGATCCTGCTCGGCAACAACCTTGTCAACATCTTCGCTGCATCGCTGACGACTATCATCGCGATTCGGATCGGCGGCGACTCCGCGATCGCGGCTGGCGCTTTGATCCTGACCGTCGTCATTCTGATTTTTGCCGAAGTAACGCCGAAGACGCTCGCCGCCTTGCAACCCGAGCGCGTTGCAAAGCCGGCTGCTTATGTCTACTACCCCCTGTTAAAACTGACCTACCCAGTGGTGTGGCTGCTCAACGCGATCAGCAACGGCATACTGCTGCTTCTGGGAGTCTCGCCCAAGAAGCTGAGCGGAGATGCGTTGAGCCAGGAGGAATTGCGGACCGTCGTCATGGAGGCGAGTTCGCTGATCCCGCGCCGGCACAAACGAATGCTGCTGTCTATTCTCGATCTTGAAAACGTGGCAGTCGACGATGTCATGGTGCCGCGCAACGAGATAGTCGGCCTGGATCTGGACAACAGCATCGACGAAATTCTGAGCCAGTTGCAGAGCTCGCCGCACACCCGTCTGCCGCTATACCGGGAAAACCTCGACAACATTCTCGGCATTGTCCATATCCGCAAGCTCGCCCGACTTTTGACCTCCGGCCGACTGGACCGCGACAGCCTGTGCGATCTCGCGCGCGAGCCTTATTTTGTACCGGAAGGCACACCGCTGCACGTACAACTGGTCAATTTTCAGGCTTCCAAGCGCAGGTATGCACTGGTAGTGGACGAGTACGGAGACATTCAGGGGCTGGTGACCCTGGAAGATATCCTCGAGGAAATCGTCGGCGAGTTTACCGCGATGCCGATTACTTTGTACCAGGAAGCAGACCGCCAACCCGATGGCAGCTACGTTGTCAGCGGAACAGCAAATATTCGCGACCTCAACCGGTCGCTGAACTGGGACCTTCCCACTGACGGGGCCAAGACCGTCAACGGGCTGATCCTCGAGGAACTAGAGACCATCCCCAGCCCCGGCACAACGCTCGACATAGACGGGTTTTCCATCGCAATCATGCAAACCGCCGACAAGGCAGTTAAGACTGTCAGAATTCGAAGCACCGATTCATGATCGAATTGCGCTCAGAACAACACGTCCAGGGCCTGTTTTAGTCGGCTGACGGCGATCACTTCAATATCTGCCGGAATTACTCGGGGGCGATTGGCCGTAGGGACAATCGCCCGGTCAAAGCCGTGTTTTGCCGCTTCCAGCACCCGCTCCTCGCCAAACGGAACGGGCCGCACTTCGCCCGCCAGACCGAGTTCGCCGAGAATAACGGTGCGGTCGCGCAGCGGATGATCGCGATAGCTGGACAGGATCGCGGCCACCAGCGCGAGGTCCGCGGCAGTCTCACTGATGCGAATACCGCCGACCACGTTGACGAATACGTCGCGGTCATGACTCGCGATGCCCCCGTGGCGATGGAGTACCGCCAGCAGTAACGACAGGCGGCTCTGATCCAATCCGGCCGCAACCCTGCGCGGATTGCCGGCGCGGCTCTCATCCACCAACGCCTGTAACTCGAGCAACAGCGGCCGACTCCCCTCGCGCGTCACAGTTGTCACGCTACCTGCCACGGGCGCGTCATGCGCGGAGAGAAAAATAGCCGATGGGTTGCGCACTTCCTTCAGGCCTTCGCTGCTCATCGCGAAAACACCCATTTCATTGGCTGCACCGAAGCGGTTCTTAATCGCCCGCACGATCCGAAACCGGCTGCCGGCCTCGCTTTCGAAATACAGCACGGTATCAACCATGTGCTCGAGCACCCGCGGCCCCGCGATCGTGCCGTCCTTGGTAACGTGACCGACAAGAAACACGATGCAGCCAGACTGCTTTGCGTATCGCACCAGCCGCGCGGTAGCCTCGCGCAGTTGGCTGACGGAGCCCGGGGCGGAATTCAACTCTTCCGAGAACATGGTCTGAATCGAATCCACGACCATGACGGCGGGACGGGCGGCGGCGGTCTCGTCGATGACCCTCTCGACCTGGGTCTCGGCAAGCAACTCGATTGCGTCGCTGTCCAGCCCAAGTCGCCGCGCTCGCAATGCCACCTGGCGCAACGATTCCTCGCCGGTGACGTACATCACAGGCATGGATTCAGATAACCGGGCTGCCGCCTGCAACAGCAGTGTGGACTTGCCGATACCGGGATCCCCGCCCAGTAGTACGACCGAACCGGCTACGAGCCCTCCCCCGAGAACCCGGTCGAGCTCACCGATTTGCGTCCCGGTACGCCGCTGTTGTGCGTCGTCTACGTCACCGAGACGTTGCCGCCGGGACTCGCCGGCATAGCCGCCGCGCCGCCGCGGAGCGGTTTCACCGCGTACCTCTGCAAACGTATTCCATGCGTCGCAGTCCGGACACTGACCTTGCCACTTCAGACTTTCGGCACCACAAGCCGTACAAACAAAAAGGGTTTTCGCCCGCGCCATCGAAATCATCCCGCGAAAGAGCGCCCGATGATAGCACCAGACCGGGTTTCCGACCGGATTGATAAAATTACCCTAATGTGCCGGAATCGCTAGTTTTTTCCGTTAATTGTCGCGTACACTCCGCGCAGCATGAAGTCCCGTGGTCTGTTCTCTCGAATTCTCGAGCCGATACGTAACTCGAGCGTTGCCAGCGCTTTGGTCTACAGCGTTGCGTTCCTGGTACTCGCCACAGGGCCATTGAACGGCGCGCTGGTTGCCGTCGAAGGCGCACTTTACGATTACGGCCTCGGGCTTACACCAGATCTGCCCGATCCGCGAGTTACCGTGGTCGGTATCGACGAACGCTCGCTCGATGAGCAAGGCGCCTGGCCCTGGCCACGTGCAGTAGTCGCCAGGCTGGTCGACAAAATCACCGCTGGTGGCGCATCGTCAATCGTGTTGCTGCTCGACCTGACCCGACCCGAAGCCCGCGGCGGCTCCGCCGCGGCGAATGCGGATTTATCCGGCAACGGTGATTCACTGTTGCGGGCGTCTATCGAGCGTGCCAGCCGGGTCTATGTCCCGGTTGTTGCCAATGTCAGCGGCCCGGCCGCGCGCAAGGGATCGGTTTTCGGCGTTCCCCTCGGCCCGACTGGCAGTATTGCCGAAATCACGGACCTGCGACGCCCTCTGCCGGAATTTGTCGAGCATGCCAGCGGCATCGGGCATATTCACATGGTCCCCGACGGCGACGGTGTTCAGCGCGGCGTTGACCTTCTCATTCGCAATCAGTCTGACATCATTCCCGCGCTCTCTCTGATAGCCGGCACTCCGCATGAGGACACCGCGGGAACGAGCCCCTTTCTCGAGGGACGCACGCTGCGGTTCGACAAATTGCTCGTCGATGTCGATACGGACAGCCACTGGCTGCCCCGGTTTTATGCGCCGCGCAGCGGTACCTGGCCATTTCGCGCCGACTCGGCATCCGACGTTCTGGAGGGGCGCACGCCGGCTGACAAATTCAACGGCAAGATTGTCCTCGTCGGAGTCACCAGCCCGACCATCGAGCCACCGCTTGCCACGCCGGTGGCGGCCGCGATGCCTGCCGCGACCGTGGTAGCACACCAGATTTCCAGTATTCTGCAGCGCGACTGGCTGAGCAGGCCAGCCTGGGCCTCGATACTCGAAGGCGCACTCGGAGTGCTTACCATTCTCTACCTTTGTCTTGGCCTGCCACGACTTTCCGCCGTCGCCGGCTGGACCATCACTTTGTCGATGACGGGGCTCCTGATTGCTACCGAGTTGACTTTCCTTTTGTCCCAATCGGCCTGGTTGCAGCTGGTAACAACGGCAATTTTCCTGTTGGGCGGTCACCTCGTTCTGACTCTCGAGGGTCTTACCGCGAGGTCGGCGGGCAGCTCGAAGGAGCGAAATGAATGGCATGAAAGCAACCGCATGATGGGGCTGGCGTATCGCGAGCAGGGTCAACTCGATCTCGCATTTGAGCGCCTCCAGGTACTGCCTTACGATGACGAACTGATGAGTACGCTGTACCAGCTCGGCCTCGAGGCAGAGCGCCGCCGTAAAAACGAGCTGGCGGTCTCGATCTACCGCCATCTGGCCAAACACGAGCCGGACTATCGCGATATCACAAAACGGATAGACATCAACCAGCGTGCCTACCGCCGCCCTCCCGCAGCGAAAGCACCGCAACCCGTACAGCAACCGCTGCGGGTCAATCGGCAGACCGAACCGGGAAAACCGAAAATCGGGCGTTACACAATCGACCGCGAGATTGGCCGCAGTGCGATGGGGGTCATGTACCTCGGCAAGGACGAGAGAAACGGGTCTCAGGTCGCGATCAAGGCATTTCCGCTGGCGGATGAATTCGACGAGGCGGAACTCGGCGGTGTGCGCGAGAGACTTTTGCGCGAAGGAGACGCCGCGGCGCGGCTCAACCACCCGGACATCGTAAAAGTCTACGCGGCGGGCGAAAGCCGCGGACTCGGTTACATCGTCATGGAATATGTCGATGCGGTGCGAATGAGCGAATTCGTACCCGAAGAGTCGCGCTTGCCTGCGGCGCGATTGCTGACGATCGCGGCCCGCGCCGCCGAAGCGCTGCATTATGCGCACGAACAAGGCGTCGTCCATCGCGACATCAAGCCGGCCAATCTGCTCTACAACCCTGTGAGCGGGATTTTCAAGATTACCGATTTCGGAGTCGCCCGCTCCGCCAATATGAAACGCACCCGGACCGGGGTCGTTATGGGGACTCCGTCATTTATGTCGCCCGAGCAAATTGCGGGAGAAACTGTGACAGGACACTCGGACTTGTTCGCGCTCGGTGTTACGCTATATCAATTACTTACGTCAGTCCTGCCGTTCAGAGCAGATACGCTGGTGCAGCAGATGTACAAAATATCTAATGATCCGCACCCGCCGATCGGCCAGCTGAGACAGGACTTGCCACCGTGTGTAGCGGAAATTATTGACCGGGCGCTTGAGAAGCGCGCCGAAGACAGGTTTATAGACGGAACCGTTATGTCGGCCGCGCTCAAGCGGTGCGGCGCAGAAATGGATCGTCCGGGCACGAAATAGGGAAAAATCGCCTTCATGAGTTTGACGGGGAAGATCAAGGCAACAGCGGCCACCGATACGGGGATGGTCCGCGAGCATAACGAGGATGCGATCGGCAGCGATCCCGACCTCGGCCTTCTCGTTCTCGCGGACGGCATGGGCGGCTATAACGCTGGCGAGGTGGCATCGGGCATCGCTGTCAAGACAGTGCTGAGCCAGGTCTCGGCTGCGCTGGAGACCATCCCGGACCGCAATGAAATCGAGCCGGAATCGGGCCTGCGGCGCGATTCGATCATCCTGCGAGACGCGATCTTTCGGGCCAACCGGATTATCCATAACACGGCCCAGACCCAGCCCGATTGCGAGGGAATGGGCACTACCGTGGTCGCCTGCCTGTTTTATGACAACAAAATCTCAGTTGCCCATGTCGGTGACTCACGAATGTACCGAATGCGCGATGGCAACCTTGAGCAGATCACGATGGATCACTCTTTGCTGCAGGAGCTGGTGGATCGGGGTTTCTATTCGAAGGAAGAGGCGCTGCGCTCCACAAACAAGAATTATGTAACACGTGCGCTTGGCGTCGAACCCAGTGTCGATGTCGAATTAAACGAGGCCGAGGTTGTTCCCGGCGATTTCTATCTACTCTGTTCCGATGGCCTTTCGGATATGGTTGAAGACGATGATATTCAGTTAACTATCAGCACTTTTCATGCTAATCTTGATGTAGTTGGTCAACAATTAATCAGACTTTCCAACGATCAGGGCGGACGCGACAACATCTCGTTGATGCTGGCCTACATTGCGCAACCGTTTCCGGCGCGCAAGGGAATGTTGGGGAACGTTCTGAATTGGTTTAATTCTTCAAAATAGAGGGCGGGTAATGGCGCGTTTGATGCTTAGCCTCGACGGACAAGTTCTGGCGGAATACAACATGACCAAGGAGCGGTACACGGTTGGCCGCCTGCCGGATAACGATGTCCGCATCGATAATGCAGCTGTGAGCGGCCACCACGCGCTCATCATTAATATCCTGAACGACTCGTTTCTTGAGGACCTCAACAGCACCAACGGCACTTATGTCAATGGCAAGCTGATCAAGAAACACGCGCTTCAGCATGGTGATGTCATCACGATCGGGCATCACCAGTTGCGCTTCGTCGACCAGGAAGAAGCGGACGCGGATCCGGATGAGTTCGAGAAAACGATGGTCATCCACCCGAGTTCCGCCAGCGCCGAGAAAATGAACCAGGCGGCGCAGGCAGTGCAGCATGCCGTTTCCGGGTCAGGCGAAGCCGGACCCGAGACTGCGGCGGCGGCCCCGTCCCCGGCGACGCCCAAGATGGCCAAGCTTCAGGTTCTTTCCGGCGCGTTCGCCGGCAAGGAACTCGAATTGACGAAGGCGCTGACCACCCTGGGTCGACCAGGCGTGCAGGTGGCAGGGGTTACGCGTCGTGCAGAGGGTTACTACATCGTCCACGTCGACAGCCTCGAGGACGGCAACTACCCGGTCATGAACGGCAAACGCATTGGTCCGCGGGCGCAGAAGCTCGAGGACAATGATGTGATCGAACTGGCCGGTGTCAAAATGGGGTTTTTCCTCAAGTAACGTAGCGAACGTCTACGCGCTGGGTGACTCCGCACAGCAATTCGTAGGGGATCGTGCCGGCGAGCCGGGCAACCTGCTCGACCGGCAATTCCTCACCCCACAGGGTCACCTCGTCACCAATAGCTGCATCGGGATGATCCGCCAGACCGAGCGTGATCATATCCATTGACACGCGCCCCAGCAGAGGCGCGTTTCGCCCCCGTAACGCCACCGGCGCATTATTGCCGAGATGGCGCGGGTAGCCGTCACCATAGCCGATTCCCGCTACTGCAATCCGGGTTGGAACCGGGGCGCACCAGTTGCCGCCATAGCCCACAGATTCGCCTTTCCCGACCTCGCGCAGGGCAATAATTCGCGCGTTCAGCCGCATCGCCGGACGCAGTCCGAGATCGGCACCGGTTCCGCAACCAAACGGTGTAACGCCGTAGAGCGCAATTCCCGGCCTGACCCAGTCATAATGACTGCCGCGCCAGCCAAACAAACCGCCTGAGTTGGCCAGTGTCCGTTCGCAGCCCAAGGTGTCGGTAATCGCGGCAAATTCACGCATCTGACTCTGCGTCTTGGCATCTTCACGGTCATCCGCGTTCGCCAGGTGCGACATCAGTCGAGGCACCCCGCGGACACTCCCGCAATTACGCAGTCGGTGCAGAAATTCACCAAGATTGGCACCCGTGATCCCGAGCCGGTTCATTCCCGTGTCGATTTTCAACCACACGGAGAAAGCACCACCGATCTCGAAATCTTCGAGCATCCGGAGCTGCTCGTCATTGTGAACGACCAGATCGAGACTCAGTTGAGCTGCCTGCTCCAGTTCAGCACGCAGATTTACGCCCTCGAGCAGCACAACCCGCGAATCGATACCGGCTTTGCGCAACTGTCGGGCCTCCGCGAGGCGCGCGACAGCCAATGCATCGGCCGATGCAAGCGCCCGCGCCACCGGAACGATACCGTGGCCGTACGCGTTGGCCTTGATGACAGCCATAACGCGGGAGCCGGGGGCTGCTGCGCGGACGACCTGGAGGTTATGTTTCAGCGCCGTAGTGTTGACCGTGGCACTGCAAAACGACGTCACGAAAACGCCTCGTCGCCATAGGCCTCCGCAACAAGGTTCTCGAACTTGGTGTACTCGCCAAGAAACGTCAGATGGATGTCGCCAACGGGGCCGTTACGCTGCTTCGCGATGATCACGTCGGCGATTCCCTTGCGCGGCGTATCCTGATCGTAAACCTCTTCGCGATAAATAAACGCAATGACATCTGCGTCCTGCTCGATCGCGCCCGACTCGCGCAAATCCGACATCACTGGTCGCTTGTCGGTTCGCTGTTCCACGCTGCGGTTGAGCTGAGACAACGCGATGATCGGAACATTCAGTTCCTTGGCCAGTGCTTTCAGGGAGCGTGAGATTTCTGAGATCTCGGTGGCGCGATTTTCCTTTGTCCCGGTTACCTGCATAAGCTGGAGGTAATCGATCACGATCAAGCCGAGACCATGCTCGCGAGCAAGCCGGCGCGCCCGCGCGCGCACCTCGGTCGGAGTGAGGGCCGGCGTGTCGTCGATAAAAATCGGTGCCTGCGACATCATGGCCACGGCCATATTGATCCGATTCCAGTCTTCGTCCGTGAACCGTCCTCGCCGCAGATTGGACTGGTTTACCCTGCCGATCGAACCGATCATCCGGAAACTCAGCTGCTCGGCCGACATCTCCATACTGAATATCGCAACCGGAATCTTGCTTCCTATCGCGGCATTCTCGGCAATGTTGACCGCGAGCGTGGTCTTGCCCATCGATGGCCGTCCGGCAATGATTATCAGGTCGCTGCGCTGCAAACCTGCGGTCATTTCGTCGAACTGGGCGAAACCCGACGACACACCGGTTATGTCCTCGTCCGAATGGCTGAGGACGTCGAGACGATCTACCGTGGCTGGCAAAATCTGGCGTAGTGACTGAAATCCGGATCCGTGGCGTTTGCCTCGTTCGGCGATCTCAAATACCCGCCGTTCTGCCTCGTCCACCAATGCGCTGGCGGAGCGGCCCTCCGGTGAAAATGCACTGCCGGCAATTTCGCCTGCGGCGTCGATCAGCGATCTCAACAGCGATCGCTCGCGGACGATATCTGCATAGGCGCGAATATTCGCCGCACTCGGGGTCTCGTTGGCCAGGGTTCCGAGATAAGCGAGACCGCCGCATTTCTGCAATTTGTCGCGCCGCTCGAGATGTTCCGAGAGCGTTACAGCGTCGAACGGACTGTGCTCGTCTGCCAGCGCCGCGATTGCCGCGAAAATCAATTGATGATCGACGCGGTAAAAATCATTCTCATTGACGCGGTCGGCGATTTTATCCCACGCCGAATTATCGAGCATCAGCCCACCCAGCACGGCCTGCTCCGCCTCAGTCGAGTGCGGAGGAACGCGGATCGATCGTGTATCCGCTTCCTGGTCCCGTGTCTCGGCTAGCTCTGCCATCGCCCGCGACTTGTCAACCTCTCCCCCATCTAACGGGTATAACCGTGAACCCGAGTCAAACGCAAGCCCAACCGTTTTCGCGCCACCCGAAGGTCAACGACGAAGCGGGCGGAGTTTACTCTTCGCCCACCACGTTGACCGGCACCATGACCGATACGCTGGAGTGAAGATGGATCTCGACTTCGTGTTCACCGGCTGACCTGATCGGGCCATCGGCCATTCTGATTTCGCGTTTCTCGACGGCGATACCGGCTTTCTCGCACGCTTCGGCAATATCAGCGGTGCCGATCGACCCAAACAATTTACCTTCGGTGCCCGCCTTGGCGGCAATAGTCAGAGCAAATCCCTCGAATTGCTTTGCGCGCTCGGTTGCCGCATCCAACTCGACGACAGCCTTTTTCTCCAGCTCGGCCCGGCGTATTTCCATTTTCGCGACGTTCTCGGCGGTCGCGAGCGCCGCCTTGCCCTGCGGCAGCAGGAAATTCCGGCCGTAACCCGAACGGACCTTGACCTGATCACCGATTTCACCGAGGTTTTCAATTTTTTCCAACAGAATAACGTTCATTTCCAGTCTCCTGCGCAGCAGACCCGTGCGCGGGTCAAATACGCTTCCGAACATCCAGCCAGTTGTCGAGAAATCCCGCCCCGGCAAGCACCGGCATGCCGATCTGACCGACGAGAATCAGCAACACGTACATCATTACCAAAATCGATTTGTGCAGTCCTCTTTCCGCTACCAGATAATGCGCGACGGAAAGCCCCTGCAAAACCAGAAAGATCAAAAACATCCACGCCAGATTGGTCATTACGATCCAACCCGTCACGATCGCCAGCCCGATGACCACGGTTACGACAATGATCAACAACCGCCCGAGGCGCAATTGCCGAAACTGCTCGCCAAATCCCGGCTCGCCGTCTCCGGACTTGTACCACCAGCAGCCGATAAAAAGACTGACCAGGTAACCGAGCGCCATGAAGCCAACGAAAAGGCCCGGGAAAATCGACACAATCGCCCCTTCGGCCTCTTCCGGCATCCGGCCAAATCCAAGCTGGGCCATGGCCTCCCAAACGCCGCGCAGCACGTCCAGCGCCAATGCACGTACGTCGGGCACCAGCGCCAGGCCAACCAGCAAAATCAAAAAGCCGGTAGCCGCCGCCACCTGAAAACTCAGGCTCAGCGAACGATAGCGCGTCTGCACTGCGGCAAGACCAAGCAACGGCAACCAGTTAATTGCCGCTACCGTCAATGCTCTTCCCACGGCTGCCGGCCCGCCAACCGCGAGCGACAACACGCTCAGTATCAGCGCCGCAAACGCCGCGGTAACAAGACCATAATGCGGATCGCGGCGCAGACACAGGTAAACGAGTAGTCCCCCTCCGAGAATACCCAGAGGCGGTAACAACATCGAAGCGGCAAGCAGCAATGCGCCTCTGTGCCGGCGCGCTTCAACCCAGCCGAAAAACTCGTCCACGTTTACCCAAAAATTGCTTGGCTCAGATGCGCCGGCCGACCGCGACCAGCGCACTCGCCGCAATCAATGCCGATCTGTATACGGCAACAGGGCGAGAAATCTGGCACGCTTGACCGCAACCGCCAGCTGCCGCTGGTAATTCGCTTTCGTACCGGTAATACGGCTCGGCACGATCTTGCCGGTTTCGGTCACGTAGTTCTTCAGCGTCGCGATGTCTTTGTAGTCAATCTCCTTCACGCCGTCAGCCGTGAAGCGACAGAATTTTCTCCTGCGGAAAAATCTGGCCATATCTAATTACTCCTGATGATTCTAAATCTGCTAATCAGACGCTTGCCGAGGACTTGTCGGCCTCGCCCGCTTCCGCATCGACCCCTTCGGTCGCGTCTGCGGTCTCAGCTTCGGGCTCATTCGCAGCAGCCTTCACGGGCTCACCCGCAGCCGCCTCAGCGGCGACCGATGGCGCGGTATCCGGCATCGGGGTATCGGGCTTCGCGCTGTCTTGATCCCCAGATGCTTCGCGGCGGTTCTCGCGCGGACGCTCCTCTTCTTCGGCTTTGGCCATCAATGAGGGTTCGGTTATCGCTTCTTTGCGACTGATCACCAAGTGACGCAATACCGCGTCGTTGAACCGGAAGGCACCGGTCAACTCATCGAGAATTGGCTTGTCGCATTCTACGTTCAGCAGAACGTAATGAGCCTTGTGGATCTTGTTGATCGGGAACGCCAGCTGACGCCGCCCCCAATCTTCAAGGCGATGGATTGTGCCACTGCCTGTCTCAATAAGACTGCGGTAGCGCTCGAGCATGGCAGGAACTTGCTCGCTCTGGTCCGGATGGACCAGAAACACGATTTCGTAATGACGCATTGTCACTCCCTTCGGGTTAATCAGCCTCCCGTCGACGTCCTTTGGATCACGCGGTGAGGCAAGGAGCTTCGCGGCCCATAACAAGCGGACCACGAAGAAAGCCGGCGAATTCTAAGTTAGCAAGAGATCTTGTGCAACCGAAATGCCGGCCCGGCGCGATCCGATCAATGGCCCGCTCTCTGACGCACTGCCTCGTAAAGACAGATACCGCTTGCAACCGAGACATTCAGGCTTTCCACCAGTCCGCGCATTGGCAACCGGACCAGCAGATCACAATGTTCCCTCGTCAGCCGCCGCAACCCGCTTTCCTCGCCACCCATCACCAGCGCGATTCGCCCGCCGAGGTCCGCTTCCGCATAACCTGTCTCAGCGTCCGCATCGGTGCCGACGCACCAGATCCCGGCCTCTTTCAGGCTGCGCATGGCTCGCGCGAGGTTGCGAACCCGCACCAGCGGCGTCGTCTCCGCCGCCCCGCACGCTACCTTTCGGACGGTTGATGTCAGTCCGACCGCGCGGTCGCGCGGAACGATGACTGCGTCGGCGCCGGCCCCGTCGGCGACCCGCAGACAGGCACCGAGGTTATGCGGATCCTTGACGCCGTCGAGCACCAGAAGCAAGGGCTGGTCGACTCCGTCGAGATGCCGCAACAGCCTCTTCTCGTCCCAAGGCTCGGCCGGGCGAAGCCGAACGGCGATACCCTGGTGAACCCCATGGCACTGCCGGTCGAGCACATCGGCTGCGACCAGGCTGACAGAAATTCCCGCCGCCCTCGCCTGCTCCACCAGCGCTGCGACCCGACCTCCAGGACGGTCCTGTAACGCCAGCATCGCGGTCACCCGTGCCGGCGCCGCGCGCAAAACATGCGCAACCGCATGGATACCGTAGACAGTCTCGGAACGATCCGCGCTCATCGCCGCCGGCGCCGCTTCCGCGCAGCGCGTGGCTGGCTCTCCGGTTGTCCTGCAGTGGCAACCGGTACGAAATCGATCTTGCGGTCTTCGAGACTTGCGCGCGCGACCCGAACCCTCAATTCATCGGTCAGGCCGTAGGTCGCCCCGGAGCGTTGTCCGACCATCCGGTGGCGCGTGCGATCGTGATCGAAATAGTCGTTTCCGAGCGAGGTCACATGCACAAGGCCGTCTATCTGCATGCCCTTGAGTGTGACAAACACGCCGAAATCGGTAACTCCGGTAATTATTCCGTCGAATTCCTCGCCCAGCTTGTCCTGCATGAATTCGATCTTGAGCCACTGCACGGCTTCACGGGTGGCATCGTCAGCGCGTCGCTCGGCTGCAGAACAAAGCGAACCCAGCTCCAGCATATGGCCGGGCGAGTAGGAGAAATCGCCGGCAGTCCCGCCCTCGAGTACGTGGCGGATACCGCGGTGAACCAGGAGATCCGGGTAGCGCCGGATCGGCGACGTAAAATGAGCGTAAGCTTCGAGCGCCAGCCCGAAGTGACCGCCGTTTTCCGGCCGATAATCGGCCTGGGCCATCGCCCGCAACATTACTGTCTCGATTAATTCCACGTCCGGTCGGCCGCGAATCGACTCGAACAGCGCGGTAATGTGCCTGGGTTCGAGCTTGTCGAGCCCACCCAGAGACAAACCCAGCCCTTGCAGAAATTCGCGTGCCGCCGCGATCCGTTCTTCGCCCGGGCCTTCGTGCACCCGATACAGCGTCGGAATACGGTGACGGGCGAGAAACTGCGCCGCCTGAACGTTGGCCGCAATCATGCACTCCTCGATCAAGCGATGCGCATCATTACGGCTGCGCGCCTGGATATTCGCAATTCGGCCGCTTTCGTCGAAAATCAACTGCGCTTCGGGGATATCGAAATCAATCGCGCCGCGCTGGCGTCGCGCAGCGGACAGAGCGTGATACACGTCATACAAGTGCTGCAGCGCCGGTAGCAATTTTGCGTGACGGCGCCTGAGTTGAGCATTCTCGTCGATGAGCATCGACGCAACTTCGTCATAGGTCAGGCGCGCAGCCGAGTTCATGACCGCGGCATAGAATTTCGAACGGCTCACCTTGCCTGCGGGCGTCACGTGCATCTCGCAAACCATGCATAAACGATCTACTTTGGGCTTTAACGAACACAGCCCGTTCGACAGCTCCTCTGGCAGCATCGGCACAACACGAGTCGGGAAATACACCGAGGTTCCCCGCTCTTGCGCCTCTTCGTCGAGTGCGGTGCCAAGACGAACGTAGTGCGACACATCGGCAATTGCCACGAGTACGCGCCAGCCGCCGCGAATTTTCTCCGCGAACACCGCATCGTCAAAATCTTTCGCGTCTTCGCCGTCTATGGTTACCAGCGGTACGTCGCGCAAATCCACGCGGTCCTTTTTTGCCGCCAGCGGAACTCGCGGCCCGAACGTCTGCACTTCGCGATCGACTTCGGTGGACCAGCGATGCGGCAGACCGTGAGCGTGGATCGCAAGCTCGGTTTCGATACCCGGCGCATCGGGCTCACCGAGAACCTGGCTGACCCGTCCAACCGGCTGCGCAACGGCGCTTGGTGGCGACACGATATCGACGAGCACCAACTGCCCGTGGCGCGCGTTTCCAGCGTTTTTGTCAGGCACGATCACCTGGTGGGTAATGCGCGGATTGTCGGGCACCACGAATCCCACTCCGCGCTCACGAAGGTAGCGCCCGACGATCTCGGTAGAGCAGCGCTGCAGAACTTCCGCAATAGTGCCCTCCGGCCGACCGCGCCGGTCGTAACCCTTGATGCGAACCGCAATCCGGTCGCCGTGAAACACCTCGCGCATCTGGCGTGCCGCCAGATAGACGTCGTCCCCGCCGGCGTCCGGGATCAGGAAGCCGAAGCCATCCGCATGACCCTGGACCCGACCGACAACCAGGTGCACTTTTTCCGGAAGGCAGTATTCCTCGCGCCGATTCTGTATGAGCTGGCCGTCCCGGATCATTGCCTTGAGACGACGCTGGAAAGCATGGCGAGCCGGATTTCCCTTGACCCTGAGCGCACCCACAAGCGACTTGAAGTCCATCGGGCGACCGGCCCCTTCCAGCACCTCGATGATCGCGGCGCGTTCCGGTACATCGGCCTTCGGGACTGATTCATTGACGCGGCGATTACGCGAGTTTCGCTTGCCGCGTCCGGCATCTTTCGACAAGTGTTTATCCTGACAGCTGAGTAAATTGACAAGGATACACGCTGTCAGTAAAGTTCGCGCTCCGCGACGGCGGGCGCAGTTATTTTCCGGCCATGGGCGCTGTTATTTTTCGGCCATCATTCTGCGTCCTGCGTCGATTGGCCCGGGACGGCACGGCCCGGAGCTTGCGGATGCGACTCCGGAGGCCAGCCTGATAGTCGAAAGTTAGACATCCCCGGAGTTTTTGTAGAAACTGCAAGCAAGCGACGCGTCGAATCAGCGTCGCGGATCGAGGCATTGCCCAGGTGGCGGAATTGGTAGACGCGCCAGCTTCAGGTGCTGGTCTACGTAAGTAGGTGGAGGTTCAAGTCCTCTCCTGGGCACCAGACACCCAACCCCCCGTTCTCGGGGGGTTGTCGTTTGTGCCAGCGGCCGAGCCATTTGCCCATGGCGCTGCCTTTACCGAAGTCGGCACCCTGTTTGCCCGGAGTCGCTACTCGATTCCTGCCACCGCGCGGCCGGCTTGCGGAGCACGCGCCACCGCAGCGGGGTCTTTAGATTTCTGCTCCGGGCACGGAAAATTGCGGAGGGTTGCCGCCCCCCGGCCGCAGCGATTTCGCCTGCAGTCGGATTACTCGGGCAGCGTGGCGGCCTGGCGCCCATTTCTGGTAAGACGCGGCGCGCGGCTAACTCGTGGCAGAAACGGCGGCTTTTGCCGCGGCCTGGCGCCGCTCCGCGAGCCTCGCCAACAAACGCTCTTCGGTTTCCGGGCCACGGACGAGCGCTCTCAGGAAGACCCCGGTATAGCTATTGTCGACGACTGCACCACGCGCCTCGATCGTAGGCCGCATCAACTCATGCAGCTCTTCCAGGTTGTACCAGGGCACTGCGGGGTACACGTGATGACCAATGTGCCAATTGATATTGTTCCAGAAAAAACGCTGTACCGGGTTGGATATTGTCGTACGCGAACCGACGAGCTGGCCCTCGTTCCAAGGAGTTTCGTAGTGTTCGGCAAGAAAGCGGATCGAGTTGAAAACCGAGAAAATGAACACCGGCACCAGCCAGACCTCGAGGGTCTTGCCCAGCACCCCGTTGCGCATCGCCCACGCAATCAGCGCCCAGTAACAAGCAATTTTCAATGCCGTTTCAAACAAGTGAATGGCCCACTGTTTGGGCCCGAATCGCTGCACCGGATATATAAAATTGAAGTGGATAAAACTAAGCAGCGCGCCGCCGATGATGTATGCATAGAAAAGGACAAAGTCCAGAACGCCGCGTTTACCCATCGTGAACGCGTCGGGATCGCGTGGCGAGCGGTTATAGCGGTGATGCTCGAGATGGTCCTCCTTGAACGCAAT
Source organism: Chromatiales bacterium (assembly GCA_002868855.1). Lineage (GTDB taxonomy): Bacteria > Pseudomonadota > Gammaproteobacteria > Steroidobacterales > BM003 > BM003. The sequence goes on from PKUM01000126.1 coordinate 36,983, forward strand.
GAACGAAGCCATCAACGGCAGCATGCAGACAATACCGAATGCGAGATTTGCCCAGCGCGCCCGGAACAGCGTGTTGTGGGTGCCGTCATGCATAAACGTCACCATGCCCATCCACAGGTATCCGATGCCGACATAAGCCACCCACTTGAGTGCGGCCGACGGCGTCGTCCAGGCAAGCCAGGTCAACGCCACCATCATGCTCAAAAACAGTGGGATTTTGACCAGGTTTGGCAGAACGCGCATTTCGGTCAGGCGACGAACATCCGCCCTCGACAAGGGTTTATCGGCAACGAAGTTCATACTGTCGTAGTTCCCGTGTGAAGATGAAAAAATAGGACTAATGTCCCTTCACAGAGAACTTGCTCGGAAAGAGCGTGGGCAAATGCCCCCTGAAGATTCCTTGAATTGTACCCGATCCGACCACACCACGGTTAGCCCGGGCCACGCCAATGATCTTCCTTGCGGTCGCCCGGGCTAACGATTGGCGTCTGAACCGAGCCGTCGTTTCGCTGCCTGCAAACCGCGGTTCCCGGGACTAGCGCGGGCCGCGCCGCAGACCTCTCCGCGTCTCTACCGGCTCATCCTGCAAGTCTCACCAGCAGATCTGCTCTCAGCATCGGCGTCGAGCCCACAACGGCAGCGACAGCGGCGCCCCCTGAACCAAAACCCCGCGCATGGCGCGGGGTTCCGGTCTTACAGCCTGATAGCCACTGAGAAGCGGCTACTCTTCCGGACTCATGTCCTGGATGCATCGAATATGCTCTGGATCGACGCATCAAGCATCTGGTTGAACTCCTCGTCGGATTGTTGTGCCGACAGCCCCTCGCTCAAAGCGCGGGAAAAGCTCGCCACCATGCCGTGATTGCGCGCCAGGCGATCGTTCGCTTCTTCGCGCGAATAGCCGCCAGACAACGCGACCACCCGGACGATGTTCGAATGCTCGATACATTCTTTGTAGAAGTCGTCCTGCTCGGGCAAAGTGAGTTTGAGCATGACCTGCTGGCCGGGTTCGAGCGCATCCAGATGCTCAATGAGACGAGCTTTCAGAATTATCTCTGCCTGGGCTTTTTCGGCACTGTTTATGTCGACCTCCGGCTCGATGATCGGCACCAGTCCCTTGCCAAGAATCTGACGGCCAATTTCGAACTGCTGATCAACGACGGCAGCAATGCCCGCGTCGTCTGCCAGTTTAATGACCGAGCGCATCTTGGTACCGAAAATGCCATTTTCGATACCCCTGTCGAGCAATGCGTCCAGATCCGGCATAGGTTTCATTACCTGGACGCCGTTTTCTTCCCCGGCAAGACCCTTATCGACTTTCAGAAACGGCACAACCTGTTTGTCTTCCCACAGGTATTGAGCAGTCGGTTTGCCCTTGATTGTCCGATCCATCGTGACCTCGAACAGGATGGCACCGAGGATGCGATCACCGCCGAAGCTCGGACTCGTGATAATACGGGTCCGCATCTCGTGGACCTTGTCGTACATCTCCGCTTCGCCGGAATACTCATCTTCAGGGATGCCGTAGAGACGAAGCGCCTTGGGTGTACTGCCTCCGCTCTGATCGAGGGCTGCAATAAATCCATCCTGGTTTCGGACCTTGTCGAGTTGCTGCTGGTTCATTGTTCCATCCGCACGCTAAAGATAAAGAAAGGACGTGATGGCAGACAGCCCTCGCGTCCTGCAGGGTGAACAAAGTATAACTTCTAAATCGCTGTTGTGCTTCCGCTCGCCGCAGGGGCGAGCTGAGATAATTTCGGTTGCAAAACGGCAGGACCGCCTGGCATTGCCGAAACCGGCCATGACCGGGTTTTGTCGACTGTTATTGACAATTCGGACGCTGCCCGGGGCTTCAGTCTGGTTATAATCCACCCGCATCCAGGAAAACGAGTCTAATCATGTCATTCCCAAAACCGTTCTACCGTTGGCGGCCTCACCCATGGCACGGACTGTCCCCGGGCGATGAAGCACCCGGAATCGTGCAGGCATACATTGAGATTACCCCGTTCGATACCGTCAAATACGAGATCGACAAGATTACCGGATACCTGCGCATCGACAGGCCCCAGTCAACCTCGTCCCGGCCACCCATGCTGTACGGCTTTATTCCGCGTACCTTCTGTTCCGAGCGGGTCGCGGCGCTGAACCCGGAAGGCAAGCGCGGCGACGGCGATCCGCTGGATATCTGCGTCATTTGCGAACGTCCGGTCAGCCACGCCGATATTGTGCTGGATGCAAAGGTCATCGGCGGCCTGCCAATGATCGACAACGACGAAGCCGATGACAAAATCATTGCGGTGCTGAAGAACGACCATGCCCACGCCCACATCGAGGATATTTCCGAATTACCGGCGGTCTACGTCGAACGGCTGATGCACTACTTCAACACCTACAAGATGGCGGTCGGGCAGCTGCCCTCTCTAGCTGTCAAGGAGGTCTATGACCGTAGCCATGCGCTGAGGGTAATAGAGGCCTCGCTCGCCGACTACCGGGACGAATACGGCGATTAGCAAAACGGCGTGACTCAATCCCGGTCGCAGTGGCGCTCGCTCATCATGGCGCTGACTCGCGCCACAGTGCGCTCTACATCTGCAAGAGGCGGCACCGGACCCGCTGGCGGCGGTTCCGCGAACCAGCCCATTCTGCCCTCGGCCAGCAAGCGCTCATAGACAATGCGCAGTTCGCGCGAAAGTCGCCGAGGCCCGATCTTCATCAACAACCAATAGGTCATCGCCGACAGTCTGAAGTCGTCCTGGCGCAGCCAGTCACCCGGCTTTTCCCTCCGGCCGCGTTCATGGCGCATCGCCAGGGTCGCGCGCCCCAGGTCGTAAACGGACACGGGTTTGCAGGTGGCGCAAGCCTCGCTCAGCATCGCAATACTGTCACCCGTGACGACCAGTTCGTCCGCGGATGCCAAATACGCAAAATACGGATTCGGCGTGTTTTTACGCCACGGGAAAAAATCGTAGTTACCGGTCAGATTTGACTCGATTTCGGCCACCGCTTCCTTGCTGGTGCGCGAACTCGTGGTAACCAGCAACGAGCCATTGAGTTTCTGCGCATACCGACTCACCTCGGCCGCAAGCCGCCGGCCGCCGTTGGCACCAAGCGTGTACGGTCCACTATTACCGCCGACAATTACGCCGATGTGCGGGCGCGGCAAATTCGCCAGCCGCGAATGCCATTCCGATTCCGCGCGCTTCAGCTTCTCTACCGTTACGGCCTGTAACGTCGTACTGTTCTCCAGGACACGCGGCGCGGGCGTCACACGATACTGCGGGGTCGTTACCAGCAGATCGAAATGCTCCACCGGCGCCCAGGTTCGGCCAATGAATACCACGCGGGTCGCGCCTCCCGATTCGGCCGCGATCCAGCGCGCAACCGGCTCGTTTCGTAGTCCCGAGGTTATTAGCAGGTCAGGCCACGGTGGTTCCAGCTCAGCCCGGCTCCGCGCGGCAACGCCGGCGCTTGCCGACACGCGAATCAGGCCAATCGCTCCGGCCGACCAGCGATAATGCATTACCTTGCGTTCGTACGGCCACGCCAGTGCCTCGGCCAGCGCGAGGATTTGCGATGACTCACCTGCACGATGGCTTAGCAAGGCCCAGACCCGTGGCGGGGAGGCCGCAACACTCGTTCGCTTGTCTTCCAGTCGCGCCAAGAAACACCCTGTCGCAAAAACCGGTGGCAGCATCTATGCTAGCCATGGTTTGCGCCACGATCGCCAAGGCCCGGTACTGTAGCGGCATTGCCGGACGGATAGAACCCATCGAAACCCAATGCGACGCAACACATGCTCCAACAACGCCTTTAACTTCGTAACAACCATGCTCCGACTGGAACAGCTGTGCCGCCCCTGACCTGGCTGGTGCTCGGTGACAAAATCGGCGACAACGCCCAGGTGGAGTTGATCGCAGATGCGCTCGGTTGGCCATTCGAGCGTAAATCGCTGGTGTTCCTGCCGCAATTTCGCACCGGAAAACCGCGATTCCGGCCCACATTGAGCCACCTTGATCGCGATCTCTCCGCTGCACTCGAAGCGCCGTGGCCCGACCTGATTATTACGATCGGACGGCGGCCCTCCATGGCGGCGCTCGCGGTACGCGAGCTATCCGGAAACCGCTCCCGAGTCGTTATGATCGGCCGTCCGCGCCGGTTGCCCGAACTGGCCCTTGGCGTGGTTACGCCGCAGTATTCCGTGCCGGCTGCAGACAACGTAATGCATCTCGACTATCCCCTGATGAAAATCGATACTGACGCGATTTTGGCTGAGAAATCCGCGCATGCAGCATCGATGTCGAGGCTTCCGCGCCCGCTTACTGCGGTACTGGTAGGCGGCAGTACCTCGCCATTTGTACTGGATGTCGGGGCTGCAAAACAATTATTGGCGCAAACCCGAAAATGCTGCGTGGGCGGCACCAATTACCTGAGCACCAGCCGCCGCACCGACGCGGCGGTTGTGGACTACCTGGCCGACACGATGCGCGAAGACGAACGCTTGTATCGCTGGCAGCCCGATGACCCGGACAATCCGTACCTTGGACTCCTCGCACATGCGGATCGGGTCGTCGTCACCTGCGACAGCATTTCGATGATGATGGAAGCCGCAAGACTCGGTAAGCCTCTGGCAATATTCGAGGTCCCGACGCTCTTCACCCCCAGCCAGAAGACCCGGCGGCGCATGGCCCGGGCGCTGGATCCGACCGTCGGCGGCAACAAGCGCTTCAAGCGATGGTTGTATACGGCCGGACCAATGAGTTTTCCGCGGGATCTGGGACGAATGCAGCGCGCACTTGTCGCCGAAGGCGTAGCGGTTGCGCTGGGTGCGCCCTTTCCGCCCCCCCATGCCGGTCTGCCCAATGAAAGTCAGGCAGTGGCGGCACGCATTCGCGCGCTGTTCCATGGCCAGTGACAGGGACGCGAGGTATCGGACCGGGCGCGCCGATAGCGTATACTCCGCAGGCGAATCCGGACCGCGCCGGACTTCGCACGAGCAGCGCGCAACAGGCAGCATAGGGAGAGAAAGCGGTGGGTTCTTACCAGGAAAGCGTCACCCTTATTTACGAAGCGCTCGAGCCTTTTCTTCAGCCCGGGCTGGTGCTAAGCGAGGATTCGGCTCTGGTCTCGGATCTGGGACTTAGCTCTCTTCAGGTAATGGAACTCGTTGCCGAAGTCGAGGACAGGCTCGATATCACCGTGCCGCTAAACGTCCTGCCGGATGTGCGCAGTATCCGGCAGTTTGCCGAATTGCTTTCGCGACTGACCGGTGACGCAACATGAGCCTGCTGGAGAAGTTCGAGCCGCTGAGTTCAATCCGCGAAGATCTGAACGCTCACGGCATGATGCCATTTGGTGTCGTAACGGAAAAAATCCTGTCGCCCACCGAAGGGATGGTCGACGGCAAACGTACCATCCTGGCCGGCACCAATAATTATCTGGGGCTGACATTTGCGCCGGAATGCGTTGCAGCGGCTCAGCAGGCCACCGCGGACGAGGGAACCGGAACCACCGGTTCGCGTATGGCAAATGGCACTTACAGCGGCCACCGCGCCCTCGAGCAGGAACTGGCACAGTTTTTTGGCCGCGAATCGGCCATGGTTTTTACGACGGGTTTCCTGGCGACGATGGGCATGGTCGCGACCCTGACCGGTCCCGGCGATGTATTGCTGATTGACGGCGACAGTCACGCGAGCATCTATGACGGCTGCAAACTGAGTGGCGCTGACATCGTACGATTTCGCCACAATGATCTGGCCGATCTCGAGAAACGCCTGCGGCGGCTGGGCGAACGGACGGCCAACACTCTCATCGTATCGGAAGGCCTGTACAGCATGATGGGTGATCAGGCGCCACTGGCCGGCATTGTTGAGCTGAAACGGAAATACGGTGGCTATCTTCTGCTCGACGAGGCGCACTCGGTAGGTGTGCTAGGCGCGCACGGTCGCGGACTTGCGGAAGCAGCCGGAGTCGAGGACGAGGTTGATTTTGTGGTTGGCACATTCAGCAAGAGTCTTGGCTCGGTCGGTGGCTTCTGCGTCAGCAGCCGTCCCGAACTCGAACTGATTCGCATGGCTGCCCGCGCCTATATTTTTACTGCCTCGCCGACGCCTTCGGTCGTGGCCTCGACGCGTGCGGCGCTTAGACTCGTCGCAGCACATCCGGAACTGCGGGAAAAGTTGTGGCGCAATGCTACGCGGCTCTACGACGGGCTGGCAAAAATCGGCTATCAACTGGGCCCGCAGGCTGGCCCGGTCGTCGCTGTTTTCGTGGATGATCGCGAGCAAGCGATTGCGGGCTGGCATCAGCTGCTGGCCGCCGGCGTCTACGTCAATCTGGTGCTTCCCCCGGCGACGCCAACCGGCGCAAGCCTGCTGCGATGCAGCCTGAGCGCGGCGCACACGGACGAACAGATTGACAAGATCCTGGAAGCGTTTGCCGGTTTACCTGTCGCGGCGGGTGTACCAGCGCCATCGCAGGCGCGTTCCCAGAACGTTTAGGCGAACACGCTCGCAGTAGGATCCGCGAACTTATGTGGTGCCCGATACCGACACCGCCCCCTCGCCGCCAGCGCGACGACCATCGACGAGTTTCCCATTGGCAAGCCGATAGACCCTATCGGCAATCTCCGCGAGCGCCGGCTGATGCGAAACGGCGAGGATGGTCAGGTCGCCTTTCAAATGGGTCAGAGTCGCGCAAATTTCCGCTTCGCTGGACGGGTCGAGCGCGCTGGTGGCCTCATCGAGTACTAGCAGACGCGGATTATGCGCCAGCGCCCGTGCCAGCATTATGCGCTGGCGCTGACCTGAACTCAGGCGCGCACCGCCCTCGCCGACGGTTGCGTGAATCCCGCCGGGCATCTCCGTGACAAAATCCCACGCCTCGGCTGCACGCAATGCCCGCTCCGCCTGTTGCTCGCCGAGTTCCGGGTCACTGAGCGTGACGTTGTTCAACACGCTGTCATGCAGCAAAAGGGTCTCCTGCGGCACATACCCGAGCTGGCGACGCCAACTCCGGATATCGAGCTCTCCCATTGGTCTTCCATCGATCAGTACTTCGCCATCGGTCGGGCGCTGCAGACCCATAATCAGATCGAGGACCGTGGTCTTGCCGGACCCGGACGGACCGATCAACGTGGTCAGGCAACCCGCCGGAATCTCGATAGTCACATCGTCGAGAACCTTTTGTTCGCCATGGGCAAAACTGACGCCGCGTAAGGATATCCCCTGTGCCAGGGGCGGCGCCGGTTCGCCGGCCACATTTTCACGACTCTCGACAGCCTCGTCGACCGCCTCCTGCAGTGACCAGTAAGCACTGCCCGCCGCAACCATTTTCTGGTAGTACTTCTGAATCTTGCCAAGCTGACTCAACACCTTGGTCAGCACGATCAGCAACACCATGACTTCGGCTATGGGCATCTGCCATTTCTGCAGCAGAATGAACATTCCGAGCGCCATTACGGTCGCAAACAGCGGCTCTTGCACAGCGCTCAACGCTGCCTTGCTAAAAACCTCTTTTTCCAGCGCCCTATTGACTTTGTTCGTCTCGACCGCGAGCACTCCGCCAGCGAGATCTTCACGCCCCATCGCCTTGAGGCTGCGCACCGAACGCAGCGTGTCGGTCATCCGGGCGAGCAGCGATTTCATCCATACCGTCTGCCGCTTGCCTGCGCGACGCGTCATCCTCACCAGGAAATGCGAAATCGCGAGAATAAACACTGCCGCGATCAGCGACGCCACCACGGCCTGCCACGAAACTGCAAGCGCGACGGCGCTATAGACCATTGCCTGGATAAGCAACGCGACGATCGTCGCGCCGAACTCGTACGCCTGGGCCGCCCGCCATGCCTCGGTCGCCATGCTGTTGGTCAAGCGCCCGGTGGGTTGAGTGACGAAGTAACCCCATTTGGACTCGAGAACACTGTTCAGAAGTCTGAGCCGAAGATCCGTGGCCACCCTGGCCTTGGTGTACCCCACCTGCTTTTCCGCGAACAAGACCAGCACATTTTTCAGGAAGACGCCAATTACAACGAATATCAGCAGGCTGCCTATCGAGGGTTCGACACCGAATTTATCCAGCAGACCAGTAACGAAGTCGGTCACACTGTTGTCCGGTAGCACTGGCTCCGAATCGGACCCGTCCCCGGCCTGAACCGCAAAACTGGCCAGAGGCAAAAGCGCCGACAGGCTGGAGCCCTCCGCTATTCCGGCCAGAAGCAGAGCGGTAACCATCAAAAAACTCTGCCACGGGTAGGACCGGGCGTATGTCAGCATCAGTTCCATGTGACGGTCAGAATTCTCTCGGTCTGATTCACAATGCGTACGGCTCGCATCATGTCTATTACAGGATGCCCGGTGAGCAACAAACAACCTTTATGCCGTTCAGCGGATCAGGCGGGAAATGCACCCCGTACAGTCGCGGCAGTGAGCTCGCATTATACACTCGGCTAACGCTTGCTTCCTGTTGCCGCGACAAGCATTACAATGCGCTCCCATGAGCGCCGATCGCGACAGACCGCACCCAGATAAGCAATTGCAGCCGCAGCCTCGAGTTTGGGCGCTGCTCGGTCACAAAGCCGGCGACAACAACCAGGTACTGGCGCTCGCCGAGGCACTTGGTCTGCCGTTCGAAAAGAAAGTTTTCTCGTATCGGCGCAGCGAGTTGCTCAGCAACCTCTTTCTCGGTCCGACCCTTCTGGGCACACGAGGCAGCGAATCGTCCGTGCTCGAGCCGCCCTGGCCTGACCTCGTCATCACATCCGGGCGGCGAAACGAACCCGTTGCGCGCTGGATCCGCGAGCAAGGGGGACCTGGAGTACGGATCGTGCATATTGGGAGGCCATGGGCCCATCCCGAAAATTTCGATCTTGTCATTACCACTCCGCAATACGAACTCGCCGAGGCAGGCAATGTCATGCGCCGCGAGCTACCCATGCACCGCGTGGAGTCGGCAAAAGTAAGCGCCGCGGTAAGCGCGTGGAAACCCAGGCTCAGTCATCTCGCCCCGCCCTACATTGCCGTTTTGATCGGCGGCCAGAGCGGCCCGTATTACCTGGACACGAAAAAGGCCCGCCGGCTCGCCCACGAAGCCAGCGCGTTGGCGCGATCACTGCACGGTGCCCTGCTGGTCACATCGAGTGCGCGCACCCCGGCAGCGGTAATCGATGCATTTGTCGATGCGGTCGAAGCGCCGAACTTCGTATATCGATGGGCACCTGGCAACGGCGAGAATCCGTACCTCGCGTTCCTCGGGCTGGCCGACGCCTTCATTGTCACCAGCGAGAGCATGTCTATGCTCGCCGAAGCCTGCGCGATGCAAAAACCGGTTTACATGTTCGACATGGACGACCGCGCAGGCGGCGACGGCCAGCCGGCCCTACCCGGGCTCCAGGCAACCGCGGCCGAGCGCTGGATCAATGCGCTGCGTTACAAGGCGTGGACCCATCGCCTGGCACAGGGCCTGGCACCCCGGAGAATGCGGCGCGATATCGGTCGTATGCACCGGGCGTTGCTGGCTTCGGGCCGCGCCGTATGGCTGGGGCAGCGGTTTCCGGACGTTGCGCCGCCGCCTTTACCGGATGGTTCCCGCGCGGTGGAGCGAGTTCGCGATCTGCTGGCTCTGCCCGACGAATAGCGGGCCACGTTCGATTCAGGCGCGGACCATCATGCAGCAGGCAATTCCATGGGCAGGCCCGGCCCAGGATGCAGTGGCCGGGTCCGCTCCAGGACCTCGAACGCATCATGGCGAACGTGGTTCGATGCCATCTCGCTGCGCAACATTTGCTCGGTGACTATGCCCTTGTCGACGCACTCCTTCAGCAAACCGAAGAAGAACCGCTCCTGGTTCGGATCCGGATGACTGCGGTATTTGCCGAGAAATGCATACTCTCCGAACAGCCGCCGCCGCGCACGCATGATCCAGGCCAGCGGCGGGAACAAACGGAATCGTTCAGCTGGCCGCCAGTCGGTAGGTAATCCTGTTTTCCAGGGTTGGGTTTTGCGCCGCGTGTTGTGCAACAGACGGGTATCGCTGGCCAGCCGGTCAAAGTCGTTCCATTGTTTTTCCAGCGGCCCGATTGATTCGGGATCTTCGGTTTTCAGGCAGATCCACGGCATATAGTCACGCTTGAATTCAAACATCTCGCGGAATCCCTGTTCGGCATTCCAGTGAGTAAGCCGCGCGCAATCGAGAAGCATTACACTGCTGGCAAAACATTTGTCTATGAACCCCTTCGGGCCCGAGCGCGCACGGCACAAAATAGACTTGCCTTGCATATCGCGATTAAGCAGTTCCCAGACATCGCCTACGGCAAAAATGTCGGGATCTATCACGACCGCCCGTCCCTGATAACCCATCAGCTCCGGGGGCATAAATCGCAATGGAGTAAAGGACTGCAGATCTTCGTAAAGCCAAACCCGACTAACTCCGTCACGCAGGTACATCTGGCCTTCGTATTCACGTAACCAAGGATAATCCTCGGTGTGAATCAACTTCACATCGAACTTGTCTGCATGCGCGGAATTACGTTTGAGCGCGTACTGGGCAACCAGAGCGCCGACAATTTGCTTGTGATTCGTGTGGATGAAAACACAATGGTCCACGATTAACGTACCTCTTCAATGTATTGCAGCCACCGCCTTCGGAACACGGCTGGATCAGCGGAATTGCGACGGGGCATCAAAGCGCGGATTTTACCGTATCGCCCGGCAGTCGCGAAGGAGCAGGCAAAATTATCGAAACGCTCCCTGACGGTATAGCCGCCACAGCTCCCCCCACAGAAAGATCAGAGGGTATCTCCGCGCCCGGTCGCTCAACGTGACCCGTACGCCGGTGTGACGCTCGAGTTTCCATACGGCATAGTCGAGACCACCGTCAAAAGTCGCTAAAGCCTTGAGCCAGCGCGCGATACTTAGACATTTGCCCTGCAGACCACGCACTCGCCAGCAAAATGCCGACCAGCGTCGCGCCCAGGCACTTGCGCTAAAACTGAGCGGCAACTGGTTTGCTGGCTCCACCTCGATATTCGTGGCCGCGGCTGCGCTATACGTAACAGCAGCAAAATACGGTGCCGACGAATCAGCGAGTTCAATTCCGCGCGTTCCCGATTCCGGCCGCAATTCACTGCGATAACTGCGACTAAGGCCCTCTCTCCAGAGCTGCATGGCATCGAACTGCGCCGGCAAAACAGGAGCGGTACGAGACATCAGGGTGCACACCGCCCTGGCAAGGCAGTCGACGATAAATTCCCGTGTCGTCTCGTTTGCGGAAAAAACCAGCTGGCACGGCTGCGAAAATCTGCCCCACAGGTAGGAGTGAAACCACCGCTCGCTGGTGCCACGGCGAAAATCCCGGCGCGATATCAGCGCATACTTGGTGCGTGCCACCGCACCGTCAATCTCCACTTCCATGTATTTGACAGTGGGCGGAATTATGAAATAAACAAGCGAGCGCCAGAAGGAAGACAACGCCGCAGGATAGCTGCTGACAACCACGTAAAGATCGACCACACCTTCGAGCGCATCACCCTGGCGAAGACAGGACCCGTAGTAAAGGATGGCGTCCACGGCATCGCCATACCGTTGCCGCAATACGACTCCGAGTTGCTCCACCGCATCCGGCGACTCGGCTGAGATCTGGCGGCTGATCAGTTGTTGGAGAGACGGCGCTGTCATCGCAACAAGCCTCGCACCGCGATGGGCGCTCGTTATTCCACGACATGTCGGATGGCAGTATATACTTCCGCGACGCCAAGCTGTGGAGGTGCCGCAATCGCATTCGCGAGCAAATCTTATTTGCCTAGCCCACCGAACCCATCCGACTCGAACGAATCGTTACGCAGCGCGCCTCGTGACGAGCTCGTGTTCGCCCATCTGACCGACCCGCATCTCACCCGGCCCGATCCGGTAAATGGCGCCGATCTGGCGAACAAAAGGATACTTGGCTATCTGTCATGGAGGCGCCGACGGCACGCCATTCATCGCAGTGACATCATTGAGGCCCTGGTGACGGATTTGCATGCGCAAACTCCGGACCATATCGCTGTCACCGGAGACCTTACCCAGATCGGCCTTCCAGGCGAGTGTCGCGATGCCCGAACATGGCTGGAGAATCTTGGGCCAAGCGCGAAGATCAGCGTGGTCCCCGGCAATCACGATCAGTATGTCGACGCGCCATGGAAAGAAACGCTTGGACTCTGGTACGACTACATGGCCTCGGATGCGGGTTCGGCCTCGAATGAGCTTTTCCCGAGTATCCGGGTGCGCGGGCCGGTTGCCTTCATTGGCGTATCCTCCGTCTACCCTTGCCCGCCGCTACTGGCCACCGGGCGGGTTGGAAAAACCCAGCGTGAGGCGCTGGAAAAGGTGCTCCGAGAAACCAGCGATCGCGGATTATGCCGGGTAGTTCTGATCCATCACCCCCCTGTTCCCGACAGTTACAAGTGGCGAAAACGTCTCGAGGATGCGCGTGAAACCTGTGCGATTTTGCGCTCGGCGGGAGCAGATCTGGTTTTGCACGGACATACCCATCGACTGATGCTCAACGAACTGGAAAGCGAAACCGGTAATCTGCCTGTATTCGGCCTTTCGTCAGCATCGGCCGGAGATCACGAGTTCGAGCGCCGCGCCCGCTATTTTCTGTATCGCGTCAGCCGCGATGACCACGGCATCGGGATAACCTGGTCGTCGCGAGTCTTTGATCCCGAATCGGCCGAATTCCGGATGGAAAGCGACTGGCGAAGTATTTCGCAAATAGCCCGGGCGTTGCGCGCCGATCAGGGCTAGCCAGGCTCACGCGCCGCGACCATCGCCCTGACCCGACGCAGGTCTTCCGCACTGTCCACATCTATCGCCGCTTCGCCGTGCTTCATCAGCACTGGTGCCACCGTCGCGCCGCTGCGCCGGGACAACGCCCCCAGCCCCTGACTCAGCGAGAGGCGGCCACTGACGAAGCGCAGCAGGGTAAACAAACCGAGACTGCGAATAACGCGGACCGGGTTTTTGCGATGGGCCTCGACCCGGCGCCAAAAACCAACGGCGTCGCGACCGCGCTGGGTCATGAACGCAAAGAGATTACAGCCGCAGTAATCACCATCGCTAAATCGGCTGACTGTCCGCCGTGTATCCGGAGAGGCGGCGAGGACCTTTTGATGGGTTGCAAGGGCAATGGCCACATCGGCGCCGCAAGTGCGCGCTCCGCCGCAGAACTCATCCACATATTCGCTTTGCAGCAAAGCATGATCCGCAGTCGTGACCAGCACAGGCGCAGCCGAATCGAGCGTTTCCAGTGCGGCGATTACACTTCGACTCGGGGTCTCGGCTCCCATCACGCGACGCACAGAGCGCGCCGCCAAAACCGCCTCTACATCTGCCGGTAGCTCCCCGCTCAAACCCACTACCACGATCTCGGAGACCGACTGACTCGTCGCAAGCGCTGCGATTACCCGGCTAACCATCGCGACGCCACCAATCTCGGCAAGCGCCTTGGCGCGAACCCCCGCGGCTTCGGCTACCGGGTCGGAGGGTCCACGACTGCCCGCAAGCACTATCGCGATGAATTTCTGGCCCGTTTGCGCCTGATCACTGGCCATGGCTGCTAGTACTCACCCAAGAGCCTTTTCGAACAGACGATAGCGCTTGTAGGCAACTCCGCCGATCGACTCAATTATGTTGCGCATGCCGAGGTTGTCCGCAAGTATCCACGACAATTCAACTTCTTCGATTCCGCGCCGGGCAAGCACCTCCCGTTCCGCGTCTATCAACGTAAATGCCAGTCCCGGGCCCATTCGTGTGTTCTGGAATTCCTTCCGCACCCCCATTAACGGAACACGAGCGGTGCGCGGATATCGCACCTTCAGGCGCCACAAGAGCCTCGCCCAGTTGAACGGAAGCAGACGCCCACCCATATCGGCGATGACTTCGTTGAGATTCGGCAGCGCCACGATCATCGCTGCCGGACGGCCTTCGACCTCGGCGATCTGCACCATATCGGGGTCGGCAAGGTGCAGCATGGCGCGGCCGATTTCCGCAAACTCCGCTTCGGTAAATGGAACAAACCCCCAGTTCTCCGACCACGCGTCATTGAAAACATCGCGCAGTATCGCGAGCTCCTCATCGAGACGATCGCGGCGCAGATCGCGCACGACAGTACGCTTTTTCACATACGCCACCAGTTTTCGCATGACCGCGGGCGCTTCGTATTGTGGCGGCATGATGTAGGCCAGGGTGTCTGCAGCGCCGATGTAACCGTATTGCGCCAGTCGATCCGCGTAGTAAGGTCGCGCGTGCCCCATCATCATCGATGGTGGCGTATCGAATCCCTCAACCAGCAACCCGCATTCCTCGTTGACAGTCAGGTTGAATGGCCCACGCACCCGGTGCATTCCTTGTTCGCTTAACCAGCGTTCCGCCGTCCCGAGCAAAGCGCCGAAAACCGCCGGGTCGTCAACGCTTTCAAGCATGCCGAAGAAGCCGGTATTGTCAGCGTAGCGCTGCAGGTGAAGCTGGTCGATTTGGGCGCTGATTCGCCCCACACATTTGGCGTCGCGCAGCGCCACCCATGCATGCCATTGCAGATGATCAAAAACGGGATTCTTAGAGGAAAAATGCTGTTTACGCTCGACAAGTAACGGAGGTACCCAACTGGGGTCCCGCGAGTAGATCGTCCGAGGCATCCGCAGGAATTGTCTGAAGGCCTTCCCGGAAACTGCCGACACAATATTTAAATCTTTATTATCAGACACTTATTATACCGCCACTGGGCAAGACACAGTGTGCGCATCGGAACCCGAAAACTCGCCGGTTGCACCGCACAAAAGAAAGCTTCCTTTCCGCCGGATATGAAATTAGAATTGTACGCTTGATTTGCCTAGGGGTAGCTAGGGGTGGTCATGCGGGCGCAGGCAGTATAGCCTTGGGATCCTGCGGTTGCCATGCAATGCTCAGGGCCAGAACGTGTCGATCCGACGTGCGACTAGGGGCCGGTAATTCGAGAGACTGGCCGCGGAAACATGGAGATTCAGGGGGCGGGCGGATCGATCAAACAGCACCAGTCGAGAATAACGACAAGTTGCGAGACCTGGCTCGGGGAAGAGTCTGGTCGGCGCAGTGTTGCGTTTCTGGTTTGGCGGTGAGCGCGGTGAGTTGATTGCCAATAATCAATTCGCTCGCGATGTTTCCGCAAGGTGCATAGTTCAGTAAAATGAGTTAATTAGGTAAGATAGTTTACGCAGCGGTGGAATTTTACCCGCCTTTGAAAAAACGCCAGGAAATTTGCTCTTACAGGGATTGTTGATTCAGTTTGCGAAGCCTTCCCCTTTGCGGGCGGGGAAGTACAGGGCGAAGGTGGGATCGGATCAACCGGGGGAAAGGCCCAGGAGAGAGGTACAGCTTAGGTATGGAAGCAACACCTACGCAGAATAACTTGCCACTCCGACCAGCGGATTTCTCTGGTCTCGCCGAGGCGTTGGATTACGCCGCACAAGGTGAGACAGGTGCAAATTTCTATGACGGTCGCGGCCGGCTGTATGCGGCACTGCCCTATTCCGAGATGCGCGAACGTGCCAGAAGCGTGGCGCGGAGAATCATCGGACTCGGCCTTAAACGCGGCGATCGCGTCGCGCTGGTTGCGGAAACCACCCCGGATTTTGTCGTCTTTTTCTTCGCCTGCCAGTATGCCGGCGTCATTCCGGTTCCGCTTACCGCGGCAGTAACGCTCGGTAGCCATAACGCCTATGTGCGCCAGTTGCATGGTTTCCTTACCAACTGCGATGCGTCGATCCTGATCGCACCGCCCGGGTACGAGGAGTACCTGGATGAGGCAAGCGAGGGCGTCAAACTCGAATTTTGCGGGACGCCCGAGGCATTTGCCGAACTGCCGGAGGCTGACGTCGAACTGCAGCCGCTTTCCGGAAAAGAAACCGCCTATATCCAGTACACATCTGGCAGCACCCGTTTTCCGCGTGGCGTGATGATCACCGAGGAAGCGGTGTTGAACAATCTCAAGGGCATTGCGGTTGACGGCGCTGAAATTCGTCCCGGCGATCGTTTTTTCTCCTGGCTACCGTTTTACCACGACATGGGCCTGATCGGTCTCGTACTGACCCCGGTCGCCTGTCAGATCTCTGTCGACTACCTGGGCACACGTGAGTTCGCCATGCGGCCGCGCCTGTGGCTCGAGCTGATGACGCGAACCAAAGCTTCGGTGTCGTTCAGCCCACCATTCGGCTACGAACTGTGCGCGCGTCGCCTGCGCAGCGGTGATGCGGAAAATTATGATCTCAGCAACTGGCGCATCGCCGGCGTAGGAGCCGAGATGATTCGTCCGGAAATCCTGCATATGTTTGGCGAGGCACTCGAGCCGAGCGGTTTCGACGAGAAAGCTTTCCTCCCCTGTTATGGCATGGCCGAATGTTCTCTCGCAATCAGCTTTGATCCGCTGGGAACTCCGATAACGGTTGACGAGATCGACAACGAACACCTCTCCAATACGGGCGAAGCGGTTCCGGTTACGACGCCAGAACAAAAGGCCCGCTCGCGCGCATTCGTAGTCTGCGGTGCGCCGCTGCCCGAATATGAAGTCGAGATTCGGGCCGAAGACGGCACGCCGATGCCCGACCGTCGCACGGGCACAATATTCGTGCGTGGTCCGAGCGTAATGTCCGGTTACTACAACGAGCCGGAGATAACTGCGCAGACATTGTCTCAGGATGGTTGGCTGAATACCGGTGACATCGGTTACCGCATCGGCAAAGAGCTGATCATTACCGGGCGTAAGAAAGACCTGATTATCATCAATGGCCGAAACATCTGGCCACAGGATCTTGAATACCTGGCGGAGCAACAACCAGAAGTTCGCACCGGAGATGCGCTGGCTTTTTCCGCGCCCGGTGCGGGCGGCGAAGAAACTACGGTACTGGTAGTTCAGTGCCGACTGCGTGACACGGAGAGACGCAGCCAGCTTGTCGAGCGGCTGCAACAACTCGTCCGGGAAGAGCTGGGCATCGACTGTAAGGTAGAACTGGTACCGGCGCACACGCTGCCGCGGACGTCCTCTGGCAAGCTTTCGCGCTCCAAGGCTCGCCAGAACTATATCGAGAGTCGCGGCGAACAATTCGGATTGTCGACCGTCCCCGGCAAACGCAGGGGCCGTGTCGCGGCCGCGGGCAGGTAAGGCGCTGCCTTCTTGTCAGGCCGTGCTCGACCGGCTTGTTGATCAAGGGCACCTGTCGGTGCCCTTTTTATTCCACGAGTAATTACCCAAGGACACGATGGTTAAGATCGCGCTCACTGGCGCAACCGGATTTATCGGACAACACATTGCCAGGGAATTGTCAGGACACAATGTCTCGGTGCGCCTGCTCGCCAGAAACCCTGCGAAAGTCTTCTTGCCCGATGACGCTGGCGAGGTCGTGCGAGGTTCGCTGGCAGACGATCAGGCCCTGGCGAGGCTTGTGGCCGGTACCGACGCGGTAATCCACTGCGCCGGCAGCGTCCGCGGCGCCACACTGGAGCAGTTCAGCCGGGTAAATGCGGATGGAGCCGCCAGGCTTGCAGGAATTGCCCAACGCGAAGGATGCGCGCGCTTCCTGTTGTTATCGTCCCTGGCCGCGAGGGAACCCGGACTGTCGCCCTACGCAGCGAGCAAACGCGCCGGCGAAAAGAGCGTGGCGCAGGCGGCTGGCACGATGACATGGGCTGCATTTCGCCCCCCTGCCGTGTACGGGCCCGGTGACAAGGAAATGCTGCCGCTGTTTCAGCTAATGGCCCGTGGCGTGGCGCCGGTTTTCGGTTCAAAAGATGCACGCTTTTCGTTAATTTTTGCACCCGACCTGGCGCAGGCCATCGTCGCATGGAGCCTGACCGAAGAGCCGCCGCCGGGGATATTCGAACTCGACGATGGAAAGAAGAACGGTTACGGCTGGCGCGATATTACAGAGACCATCACTGCGCTGACCGGCAAACCGATACGCATGCTTCGCATTCCGTCTTCCGTACTGAGTATTCCGGCAGCGGTAAACTGGGTGCTTGGACGATATCTGAATCGCACGCCAATGTTGACTCCCGGCAAAATCCGCGAATTGCGTCATCCCGACTGGGTCTGCCACCCAAACCCGGCCCTTGCCGCCGTAGGCTGGCGACCACAGCATTCTCTGGCCGAGGGCCTGGCAGCGACACCGGGCTGGCGCCGCGAGACCTGACTGCAGGCGTAATCTCCAGCCTGTCAGGTCATGACGATCGCGCTATTCAGGCAATGCCTGCAAGTGGAAAACCGCCATCTGCAAGCCACTCGGCCGCGCCCCAATCACACCGAACCACTTCCGGTACAGAATGCCGATCTGTTCGTTTCGAAACACATCCGAGAGCGCTCTATTGGCAACCAACCGGAAGTCCGGATCGTTACGCCGAACTACAAGCGCATACGGTTCATACGAGAAGAAATCGTCGGACACGACAAACTTCGATGCGTCACCGGTGTTTTTTACCAGTCCAAGCAACACCAGGCGATCTGATGCAAAAGCATCGACTTTCTTTTCCGCAAGCAACCGCATTCCCTCGCCGTGCTCGGTGACTAGCTCCAGTTCGGCATTGATCAGCGCTTCGCCCATAAACGCCTTTAGCGCAGACTCCGTCGTCGTGCCAGCCACGACCGCTATGCGCTTTCCGCCCGCATCCGACATTAGTCGAATCGGCTTACTCCTGAGCGACAGCAGGGTGCCACCGGTGACGAATGTGATATGCGTGAAATCGACGAGCTCCTGTCGCGACAACGTATTTGTCGTGGCGCCGCATTCGATGTCGACCTTACCGCTGGTGACCGCTTCAAACCGCTGTTCGGCACTCAATGGCACATAGGTCACGGCCATTTCCTGGATACCCAACCGCTTCTGCACAGCACTCGCGATCCGCTTGCACAGGTCGATCGAATAGCCGGATGGATTGCCCTGACCATCAACAAATGAGAATGGCGGAGAATTTTTGCGGTAGCCAATCGCCATCGCACCGCTCTCCTTCACCTTGGCAAGCGTATCGCCATGCTCCGCCGCCTGCGCCGGCAAACTGGAAAAAACCAGCAGTGCCATCACTGTAAAACGCACGCTTGTCGACAATCCGTTCAGGCTTATCCCCTTCATATCGAGCCTGCTCCAATCCGTTTAGTTGGGCAAAAGGTAGCACAACTAATTGGCCGCGTGCCGGCGCGAGCGCTGCCTCCGCCTTGTACCGAACCCGCTGGCCTACATATACTGGCAGCTCAGCAAACGTTCCGGATTACCGCACATTGAGAAAAAAGCCTTCACTCGTTGATGCGGTAGTACCGATAGCCGTTCTGATAACCCTCCTGTCCTTCTCTGTTTTTCTGTTCGGTGATTCGTCATCCGCCGGACCCAATCAGATCGCGATGATTTTCGCCGCTGCGGTGGCAGCACTGATCGCACTGAAAAACGGGAACGACTGGCATTCCATCCAAAACGCTATCGTCAAGGGAATTTCCACGGCGATGGCCGCGGTTCTGATACTGCTCGCAGTAGGTGCACTGATAGGCAGCTGGAATCTGGCCGGCACCGTGCAGGCAATGATCTATTTTGGATTGAAGATTCTCAGCCCCGATATTTTTTATGTCGCCACATGCATCATATGCGCTCTCACATCGCTGGCAATCGGCAGTTCATGGACGGTTGCCGGAACACTGGGAATCGGCCTGATGGGAGTATCCCAGGGACTCGGATTATCGCCAGCGATGACTGCTGGCGCCGTCATATCCGGCGCCTATTTCGGCGACAAAATGTCGCCTTTGTCCGATACCACCAACCTCGCGCCGGCAGTCGCCGGGGTCGAACTATTCAGTCATATTCGCCACATGTTGTGGACTACGGGTCCCTCGTTCGTAATCGCCATAGTCATTTTTTCGTTTATTGGGCTGGGTGGCGTCAGCACCGGAGCCGATACCAACATGGGCATGATCGGCGATGTTATCGCCGCCAATTACAGCCTGTCTTTTCCTACCCTGATACCGCTGGCATTAGTGTTCTACCTGGCGCTGAAACGCTACCCCGCTTTGCCGACGATCCTGGCAGGCGCGCTGGCGGGAGTCCTGGTTGGGCTGATTATCCAGCGCCCCGCTGTCCTCGCGCTTGCCGATAGTCCGGATCTGCCTGTCGGACTCGCGCTGCTCAAGGGTGTATGGATCACACTCTTCGACGGATTTGTTGCAAACACCGGATACGAAATGGTGGACAACCTGCTTTCGCGGGGAGGCATGAATAGCATGCTTTCCACGATATTCCTGGTGTTCTCCGCGCTGAGTTTTGGCGCGGTGATGGAATATAGCGGCATGCTGGCCCGCCTGATCGAATCAATTCTGGCTGCTGCAAAATCGACCGGCTCGATGATAGCCGCAGTGCTGGTAACCAGCGTCGGCGTCAATATTGTGGCTGCCGACCAGTATCTTGCAATCGTGTTACCGGGACGCATGTATCGCGCAGAATTTTCCCGGCGCGGTCTCCACCCGAAAAACCTGTCCCGCGCGATTGAAGACGCGGGAACAATCACATCGCCTTTGATTCCCTGGAATACCTGCGGCGCCTACATGGCGGCGACGCTGGGTGTGCCCACTCTCGCGTACCTGCCGTACTGTTTTTTCAACCTTGTGAATCCGTTGATTTCGATGATCTACGGATTTCGCGGTATCACGATCGAAAAACTCGAAAAAACTGAGCCAACCGATAGTCAGGCAGAATCAGCATCGTCGATTTGAATCACTTTGCCGGGATTCATGATTCCCTGCGGGTCAAGGCTCTGTTTCAGTCGCACCATCAGATCGTACTCGGCACCTGACCTGAAGCGCGACAGCGCGTCACGCTTCAGGCGACCAACACCGTGCTCGGCGGCGATGCTCCCGCCGCGCGCCGATACAATTCGGTAAACGGCCTCGTGCACTGCTCCGGCCTGGGCCAGAAATTCCTGCTCGTCAGCGCCAACGGGCGGAGACAGATTGAAATGCAGATTGCCGTCTCCGATATGGCCATATGCCACCAGGCGTACTCCCGGCACCAAATCCCGTACCGCAGCCCCGGCCTCAGCAATCAATCCGGGAACACTACTAAGCGGTACCGACACGTCATGTTTGACGCTCACCCCTTCGTGACGCTGCGCCTCCGGAATACTCTCCCGCATGCGCCACATCGCCTGCCGGTCCGCCTCGCTTTGTGCCAGCGCAGCGTCGATCACGACAC
>PKUM01000083.1 GCA_002868855.1 Chromatiales bacterium
GACTTCCTGTTGCGTACAAATACGAATGGTGCCCGCGTGTTTTTGTTGTTCACATGCACCTGCGAGCAGGCCAGCGGCGTCGCCTTGATACGGAGGTTCATTCGCCCTTTGCCCTACTGATTCTTGCCGCGCCGGTGCGCGGTTATTTTGTTGTTACAGATGCAAGGAAATCATCATGAAAAAAGTCTCGCGTTTACTTTTCGGAGGCCTGCTGGCGCTGGCCGTTAGCAGTGCCTGGGCCTTCGATCCGATTCCCAAGGAGAGTGGATTTTCCGGCCGGGTGATTCTCGGCGGGGGCTATGCTGTCGGCGAAAACAACCTCGTCAAGGGAAACGCGTTTGTCGATATCGGCAGCGACCGGGTGGACAACCTGTTCGATAGCCCGGACGACGAGAGTAACCCGATGCCGGTCGTCAGCGGCCAGCTGCAATACACGTTTGCATCGACCCAGACCCAGCTGTTCGTCGGTCAGGATATCGAAGACCTGGTCCGGTTCGATTTCTCAACTGCGTTGGGTGTGCGCCAGGGCACGAAAAACCTGGGCCGTTTCTCACTGGCCGTGCTGACCTCGGGTGTGGTTACCGAGGTGTGGGAAGATCCCTACGTGGCGGGTGTCGATCGCGACAGCACCGATCGCGATGTGAGCGGAATCCGTTTTCAATGGTATGGCATTTTCAACAGCAACTTTTTCCTGAAATCGTCGTTCCGAGAGGCGGATATCGACAAGGATCGTGCCGGCCAGCAGGGTGGTCTCGGCCTGACCCAGGACGAAATAGACCTGCTGCAGCGCGACGCGGATATCACCGCGGTTCGGGTCGGCTACGTCTGGAAATTCTCCGATAAGAGATTCCTGGTGCCGGAGGTCGGCTATGTCGATGACGATGCAGACGGAGGCGCGTTCCAGAATGAGCGTTACAGCGCCCAGGTCTCATACACGTCGCTCGGCCCGAAATGGAGCTACGTCGTGTCCGGTGGCTATATCAGTTCCGACTATGAGGACGATAACCCGATCTACGACGAAGCGGCTGATTCCGATACCTGGTTCGGCGGACTCTCTGTGTTTTACAAACTGAATACTCAGAGCAAGCGTTGGTCGCTGGTAGGGCAGCTGAGCTACGGCGACGAGGATTCCGACATCGACTTCCATGACTCCTCGTTGTTCATAGGCAGCATCGGCGCTATGTATGTATTTGACTAGCGGTTCCGGCCTCGCGCCTGGTATTGCGTAGCTCGACATGCGGCCGGCTTTTTAGCCGGCCGTTTCGTGTCGCGACGATTGCCGGCAGCTATGACGAAGAAACTGATCAGCGCAACCGATTCGCCCGGCGCCGTCGGCCGCCTGGTGTGGAGCCTGCTGGCGGAGGGCGCCGAACGCGCGCGAAGTCCGTGGCATACCGCTGTGCTGAGTACGGTCAGCGACGGGCTTCCGCAACTACGCACAGTGGTTCTCAGAAGGGTCATTGGCCAACGCCGCCTGCTCATGTGTCATACCGACCGGCGCAGTCCAAAGGCCGGGCAAATCGGCGCGTCGGCTGCGCTTGCGTGGTTGTTCTACGATCCGGTTCATAAGTTACAACTGCGAGTATCGGGGCAGGGCCGGGTGCTGGACGATTACGATCCGTTGACGTCGGAGCAGTGGCACCGGAGCCGGGTTGGGAGCCGCCGATGCTATCTTGCCCCGCTTGCGCCCGGGACGCCGTGCGACGTGCCGGAGTCCGGATTGCCGCGGGCGCCGCTGACAGGCAGTCTGACGCGCGAGCAAAGCGAGGCGGGGCGGGTCAATTTTGCGGTTGTCGCTTGCGAAGCATCGACGATGGACGTTCTGCAACTCGGTGCGCATGGCCATCTGCGGCTTCGATTGCAATGGACCGCGGCCGGCTCTGAAGCCGGCTGGGTTGCACCATAGATCGGCAGAACAACCGGTGCCGGTGATAGAATCGCGGCCTCGATCGAACACGAATCTCGCGCTGGCCGCGTCCGGCAAGAGTGAAACCGGCCGGCATATTGTCGATGACTCCGGAGGTGTAATTTGGGGAAGCTTCTCGAAAAGCGCCTGGCGTCGCTGTCAGCGCAACTCGACCGTTCCGGTCTCGGCGGCGGATTGAAAGGTATCGAGAAGGAGAGTCTGCGAATTACGCCCGATGGGCAGATAGCAGACACACCGCACCCGGTGGAGCTCGGTTCGGCGCTGGCCAATTCCTACATCAC
>PKUM01000236.1 GCA_002868855.1 Chromatiales bacterium
AACGGCGAGGCGGTGATGATCGACGTTCGCGAACCGGTCGAACATGAGGATATGCGTATCCCCGGCACTACCCTGCTGCCGCTGTCGCAATTCGACCCCGCCAATGTTCCCGCGCATGAGGGGAAAAAACTTCTCGTCCACTGTGCGTCCGGCGGGCGCTCGGCCAAAGTCACAGAACGGTGTGTACTCGCGGGGATCGAAGCCTACAACGTCCAGGGTGGCATCATCGCCTGGCATGATGCCGGCTACGTGACCGAAACCGGAGTCTGAATCCAGAACGCCGATTGCGCCGGCAGCAACGGTCAACACGCGGCCGGCGTTCGAAGTGGTCTGGCGCAATGGGCTTCACCATTCCGCCAACCTGCATTTGTCTCAGTCCGATTGGCCTGGGCGTTCGGCCTGAAATTAGCCCGACGTCTGCGGCGTCGTTGCGGCAAGGGCATCGGCCATAGGGCTGATGCGCCGAGCATCCGCTCCCAGCATGCTGTTTGGCGTGCAGCGCAATCGCGACGGCATCGATACCGATTCAGAATCGCTCGATCGCACCACTCAAAAAGACGCGGCGTTTCTCGGGATCGGTGAGCCGATAGCGTATGGCTGTACCGTCAACCGATGATGACAGTACGGACCAACCCGGCAAATAGAGGGGTTTGCCGAATGTCGTAGTCACACTGCACCTGCCGTCGGAACGTGCGATATCGAGTTCGCCCAGGCAGCGCGCCAGCGTCCACATGCCGTGGGCGATCGGCTGGCGGAAACCAAACCACCGGGCAGTGGTGCGGAACAGGTGAATCGGATTGAAGTCGCCGGAAACCCGCGCGTAGCTGCGGCCGGCGTTCTCCGGTGCCTGCCAGCTAACGCTGTCGCCAAGCATTCTTTCCAACTCCGGTTCGGCGCTGCGAGTGCTCCGCGAACCGGCCGGACGAGCCGCTCGTGCGAGCGCGGTAGAGGTTTCAAGCCAGACCAGTTCATCGCCACGGGTGACTCGTGTGACGATGTCAAACTCCTGCCCCTTGTCCGTTTCGCGATGCCCGCCAACATTGATACGCACGCCTAGCTTGTCAGCCACGGCGATCCGCGAATACTGCAGGATCTCGTTGCGCAAATGGACCAGCCCGAGCAAGCGCAGCGGGAAAGCTTTCGAACTCAGCAAGGCCAGCTGGGCGCGGGCGGCCAGAACATGTGGGTAAGTCAGCGGTAAGGTCCCGGTGTCGGCCAGTTCACAAACCCGGCAATAGTGACGCAGCTCGCGAACATCGATCTTTCGCGAAGCCTGGACCGCCTCCATCTCCGGAATCGACTGTCCCGCTTCGAGTCGAACGGGTTTGCGCGAAGTGGCGATCGACAGGTAACGCGTGCCACTTTTTGGCGGCCGCGAAAACTTCAGCCTGTAAGGCGGCTGCGACATCGAAAGCGCACTCCGTCCGGCTACGGCACGACCTCGTCGATCAACAGGTTCACGGCATCGCGATCACCATCCCAGCTGAATGAGACCTTACCCTGAAGATCCCCGGCTGAGGCCGCCGGGCCACCCGAAAAAGACACGCGTGCCACCAATTGCATCTCGGCAAAATCGGTGAGGCTCGTTCCCTGTGTCATCGCGTTCTGATCTGAAAGCGTCATATTCAGGGGCAACTCACCGGCCGATCGGCGCACGACCGCTAGCGGCGGTCCGACCCCTGCACTGTTGCGCGCGAACACGAACAACGAAGCCCGGCTCAGGTCTTTGCCCTGGCCGAGGCCATCGGCGAGCTCGACACGCAGCTGAATCACGTCATCCTCGGCGGGGGCGGCAGCGGGCGCCGCAGCAGCTTGTGGAGTTGGAGCCGGTGGCGCTGCGTTTGGTGGTGGCGCCGGCTGCGCGGCAGCCATTGCCGGTGGCATTTGCACGACGCCCGGAGGATGCACACCGAGCTTCTCGTAAACCAGCATCAGGCGCTGCTCGATTATCGGCCGTATCGATTGCGGAGGATTCGAGGC
Organism: Chromatiales bacterium; assembly: GCA_002868855.1. Taxonomy (GTDB): domain Bacteria; phylum Pseudomonadota; class Gammaproteobacteria; order Steroidobacterales; family BM003; genus BM003. Next base: position 1,981 of record PKUM01000236.1, read on the forward strand.
CTGGAGTGTCTCCCAGCGCTCACGGGCCAATTCGTATCGCTCCTGCTCATAAGCATAGAGCCCCCCGTAGAACAGTCCTCGCTGGTCATCCGGATTCTGCTCAAGCAAGGATTCGAAGATCGGTCCCGTTTCGGTGGCAAGCCGGCCCTGATCGGCAATCGTCAGCGCTTCGGCATACTGGCCCACGATCGCCGGATTTTTACCGTCGGTCAGATCGACTGCCCTCTTCATCGCCGCGCCGGCATCGTCAAACCGGCCCATCACCATGTAAGTACGGCCGAGCATGAGCCAGCCTTCAACGTCGCCGGGTTCCGCCTGAAGGCGTGCTTCCAGCGTTTGCGCGGCCTCTAGCAATGATGCGGCCTGGTCGGAACCCGACATCCCGCTGGCATGCCCCGGACCGGCCGGAATATCCCAACTCCAGGTCGAGATATCGCGATAGAGCCAAATGGTCAGAGCGGGAACCAGAACGGCAACGATGATCACCATCGGCCATGGAGAAGCGTGAGCGGGGTTGTCAGATTCCTCGGCTTTGGCGGCACGCAGGAATGGCAAGACGAGCATCACAACCGCCGCAATCAGCATCAGCGCGGCCAAAACAATAAAGGTACTCATGCATTCGATTCCTCATGGGAAAGTTCGTCGCCCTCCTCGTCGTCGAACTTCATGCCGGTGCGGCGGCGAATCACAACCGCAGCGGCAATTGCGCCGCCAAGCAGCAAGATTGCCGGCGCGCCCCATAACAGCAAAGTGTTGGAGTCAACGGGCGGACGATACAGCACGAAGTTGCCGTAGCGTTCGACCATAAAAGTACGAATTTCGTCATCGGTCTTGCCGTCGAGCAGCATCTGCCGCGTTTCCCGCCTGAGATCGACGGCGAGTCCCGCATTGGAGTCCGCGATCGTCTGATTCTGACAAACCAGGCAACGCAGTTCCGCGGTCAGTTTCTCGTACCGCGCCTGCATCTTCGGATCCTCAAACTCCTCCGAGGAGTCGATGGCAAATACGACGCCGGACGCAAAAAAACCGGCTATCGCAAGTGTCGCGAAAACCCGTGCCGCCAAATTCCTGATCATGGCTGTTGCTCCTTGGCCTGCAGTGCAAGCGGCAGGATTTCCTGTTGCCAGATGCCGAAATTCAGCGGGCCGATGTATTTATAGATAACCGTTCCATCGGCAGCGAGCAGGAATGTCTCGGGGGCTCCGTATACGCCCCAGTCGATCGCGACCCGGCCATCCGCATCGATACCGCTCGCAACGTACGGATTCCCCATCTGACGCAACATCTCGCGAGCCGCAGCCGGATCGTCTTTCCAGTTGAGCCCGTAGATCGGTACCTCGCCGGTCGCCGCGATCGCCATCAGGGTATCGTGCTCCTGGCGGCACCCTCCGCACCATGTTCCCCAGACATTCAGCAGCGCGACCTTGCCCTTCATCGTATCCGTACCAACCGTACTGGCCGGATCGTCGAGCGATGGCAGTTCAAACGCCGGCGCGGGCTTGCCCAGCAACGGTGACGGGATCTCGCTGGGATCGAGCGACAGCCCGCGCAGAAAGAACCCGACCAGCAAAACGAAAAATGCAATTGGCAGAAAATAACGCCACATCAGCCGGTCTCCCTCGCGGTGCCTGCCGGCACGCGGGCGGTGGCATCCTGGCGCGCGATTCTATAGCGGCGGTCACCGACCGCGACCAAACCGCCAATCGACATAATGATGCAACCCAGCCAAATCAGCCGAACCAGTGGCTTGTACTGGACCCTTAGACTCCAGGCATTGCCACCCAATGGGTCGCCCAGTGCAACGTAAAGATCCCGCCCAAGTCTGGCATCGATTCCCGATTCGGTCATCGGGCTCTGCTGAACCCGGTAGACCCGTTTCTGCGGATACAGGACCGCGATCTCCTCGCCATCGTCGAAAATCGATATGACCCCTTCAACCGCGGTGTAATTCGGCCCCTCTACCTGGCGCAGATCGTCAAACCGGAATTCGAACTGACCCACCGAAGTTGACTCGCCAACACTCAACGCCTGATCTCGCTCGACGCTGTAGGTTTCGGTTACGACCGCACCGAGGATAAATACGCCCAGACCGAAATGGGCGATGCTCATGCCCCACAACGCCAACGGCATGCGGCGCATTTGACCCTTGCGCAGATACGCCAGCGGATCGACCAGCGCCGCGAACATCACCCACAGGGCCGCAAAAATACCGATCGCGGACAACACGCCGCCGCCGTCCCAGGCGAGCAACGAAATAGCGATTGCCAGTACCAGCGCAAGCGATGCGCCGATGCGAACATGGCGGCTGACCCGGTTCCACTTGTCACGCTTCCACGCGGTGTGCATGCCGATACCCAGCAACAACGCCATTGGCAGCGTCGGAATGATGAATACGGCCGCAAAGTACTGTGGCCCCACCGAGTATTTGCCCTGCCCCAGCGCATCCATGACCAGCGGGAACAGCGTGCCAATCAGAACCACGAAGGTCGCGATCACCAGCAGAATGTTGTTGGCCAGCAAAAACGACTCGCGCGAAAAAGCGGCAAACCCGGCATCCGAGGTCATGCGTGGCGCACGCCATGCATAGAGCGTCAGCGCCGCGCCGACAACCACGCAGAGGAAAATCAGAATGAACAGGCCGCGTTCCGGATCACTGGCGAAGGCATGCACCGACACCAGCACACCCGAGCGCACAAGAAACGTTCCGAGCAGGCTCAGCGAGAATGCCGAAATTGCCAGCAACAAGGTCCAGCTCTTGAACAGTCCGCGCTTCTCAGTGACGCTCAAAGAGTGGATCAGTGCCGTTCCCATCAGCCATGGCATGAATGAGGCATTCTCCACCGGATCCCAGAACCACCAGCCACCCCAGCCGAGTTCGTAGTAGGCCCACCAGCTCCCCAGCGCAATGCCGAGCGTCAGGCACACCCAGGACATCGTCGCCCACGGCTTGGCCCAGCGTGCCCAGTCGGTTCCCTGGCGGCCCTCGAGAAGCACTGCAATGGCGAACGCAAACGGCACAGCAAATCCGACGTAGCCGAAATAGAGCATTGGCGGATGGATTGCGAGCGCCGGGTCCTGCAGCAACGGATTCAGATCACGGCCATCCATTGCCGCCGGAATCAGGCGGTCAAACGGATTGGACGTAAACAGTATGAACGCCAGAAAACCTACAGAAACCAGCCCAAGAACGCCGATCACGCGGGCGTTGAACAGCTCCGGAAGATGGCGTCCGCCAATAATCGCAGAAATGCTCCAGATATTGAGTACCAGTATCCACAGCAGCAACGACCCCTCGTGAGCGCCCCACACCGCGGAAATCCGATAGAACAGCGGTAACGCCGAGTTGGAGTTGTTGGCCACATAAGCCACGCTGAAATCGTTCTGGATAAAGGCCCAGGTCAGGACCAGGAAAGACAACAACACAAACACAAACTGCCCGGCCGCGGCAGGTTTGCCGATCGCCATCCACATGCGGTTTCGGGTCTGAGCGCCGGCAAGCGGCATGACGCCTTGTACCAGGGCCAGACACAAAGCGATGATTAATGCGAATTGTCCTAGTTCGGGGATCATGGTCCGCTGTCCTTGCCGTGGACCTGATCGAGCGCCTCGGCCACTTCAGGCGGCATGTAGTTCTCATCGTGCTTGGCGAGCACTTCCTCCGCGACAAACACGCCGTCGCCGTTCATCCGCCCGTGCGCAATGATTCCCTGCCCCTCACGAAACAGGTCGGGCAGGATGCCGGCATAAGCGACCGTTACGGTGGTGTTGTTATCGGTCAGATCGAAACTCACGTCCAGCGCGCCCTCGGTGCGATTGACGCTGCCGGGGGTCACCAGGCCGCCAACCCGAAACTTGCGCCCTTCCGGCGGTTCACCCTCTGCTACCTGGGTCGGGCTGTAGAAATAAAGCAGATTTTCCTGCAGCGCTCTCAGAGCAAAGCCCGTGGCAATACCCACGCCAACGACAATCATTACGACCAACACCAATCTCTGCCTACGCGGTTTCATATCCCTCCTCCTGCGCCAGGACGCATCGCCCGACGGCGAGCCCTGGTTATTTCGTTTGCCAGTCGCCGGCGAGCCGCCACGACATTGGCTATTAAAACGATCAACGTCAGGCCGAAACTAGACCAAACGTAACCGGCGTATCCGCCCATTTCCAAAAATTCTTTCATATTCTTTAGCTTACCGCTACTTCTTTAATCCATTTCGAATTTCTTTCCCGGGCCAGCACCTCGCCACGTACACGAGTGAGCAATATGGCACCGAAAAAGAGCATAAATCCGACCATCATGCCCAGCATCGGCCACAGCATCGCCCAGGTTATCGATGGCTCACCGATCTTGCTGACGGTTGGGCCCTGGTGCAGCGTGTTCCACCACACGACCGAGTAATGGATGATCGGAACGTTGACCACGCCAACGATCGCGAGAACGGCGCTGGCACGGTCTGCCCTGCTCGGCTCCTCCATCGCGGAACGTAGCGCCATATACCCTATGTACAGGAAAAGCAGGATAAGTTCCGATGTCAGGCGCGCGTCCCAGACCCACCAGGTGCCCCACATCGGCTTGCCCCAGATCGAACCGGTGGCAAGCGCCAGGAAGGTGAACGAGGCACCGATTGGAGCGCAACTCGCTGCGACCGCGTGAGCCAGCTTAATCCTCCAGATCAGGCCGATCGCCGCCGCGATCGCCATGTTCACATAGACAAACAGTGACATCCACGCGCTTGGAACATGCGCATAGATGATCCGGAAACCGTCACCCTGCTGGTAGTCGGCAGGTGCCAGCACCAGGCCACCATAGGCGCAAATCGCAATGACGATGATCGCGCTCCAGAAAAACCACGGTGTCCAGCGGGACGCGGCGGCATAAAAGTGCGGCGGCGAGGCCATTCGATGGAACCATCTGACAAAAGCTTTCCACATAGCAGTCAATCCAGGCTGATGCGTATGGCCGCCGCGGCGGCCAGGGGCGCAAGACTCAAAGTCAGGAACAACAGGGCGGCGAGCAGATACAGCGGCCCGGACGGGTCTTCACCCAGTCCGGCAAGGTCAGTTGCACGCGCACCGAATATCATCGTCGGTAACGACAGTGGTAATACCAGCAGAGACAGCAGCGCGCCACCCCTGCGCACACCGGCGGTCAATGCTGCGCCAACGGCGCCGATCAGGCTCAACGTCGGTGTTCCAAGCGCCAGCGCGAGCATCATTGGCAGGATCGCCTCGGTCGGCAGGAAAAACCCGCGCGCGACCAGCGGCGCGATCAGCACCAGCGGCAGGCCGCTGACAACCCAGTGGGTGACGATTTTTGCAAGCAGCAACCAGGCGAGCGGCTGCGGGCTCAGCGCGAGTTGCTCCATCGTGCCGTCGTCCATGTCCGCCTTGAACAGCGAATCCAGCGCCAGCGTCGACGACAACAGCGCGGCGACCCAGACCACCCCGGGCGCCATGTCCCGCAGCAGTGCCGCATCGGGGCTCGTCGCCAGCGGAAACAGGGTTGCGACGACCACGAAGAACACGAGCGGGTTGAGGGCCTCGCTGACGTGCCTGAAAATCACTTTCAGGTCGCGCTCGACCAGCCTCGCCGCCGCGGTAAAGATGCCGACGTTTTCCATCAGGAAATCTCAAGCGGCACGCGTCGCCCGGCCCGCAGCGGAAGATCGTGGTGGGCGGCGACCACAGCGAGCCCGCCTCCGCTCAGGTGATCGTCGAGCAGATGCGAGATCAGGTCGCGTCCGGCAACGTCGAGATTGGTGAACGGCTCATCGAGAATCCAGAGTCGGCTCTTTGCTGCCACCGCTCGCGCGAGAGCCACTCGCCGTTTCTGGCCGGCCGAGAGCACACGAACGGGTAAATGAGCGCAATGCGTGACCGCCAGCCGTTCCAGCGCGGCGTCGATATCGGCCTGATCGAAACTGCGCCGGATGCCGAGATCGAACTGCAGGTTCTCGACCGCGCTCAGGTGGGCTTTCAGTCCTTCGCGGTGGCCAACATAGAAAACGGCCTGGTTGAAAGTGCCACGGTCGCGATCGATCCGGGTGCCATCCCAGCGAACATCCCCGCTCTCTGACAGGCTCATACCGGACAAAACGCGCAGCAGGCTGGTCTTGCCGCAGCCGTTGGGACCGGTCACATGCAGGCAATCGCCCTCGCCGATAGCGAACGCGAGATTGCTAAACAAGCAACGGTCTCCCCGCCAGAGCTCCAGCTCATGGGCAGAGAACCGAGAATTTGACCCTTGTTCTTGCAGGACCTGACCTTTTGCGTGACGGACACAAACGCGCTGAAAGACTGATTCTAAGTGCGCGGGCGCGTATTCTAGCGGCAAATGGCCTCAGAACCCACCCGGGGAAAGTACGTGGCTACATTTCGGGTTATCCACAATCGATCCCTGTACATCGGTTTTTCTTGTGATACATTGTCGGCCCGCCGAGGCTAGGTGGCAGAGTGGTTATGCAGCGGCCTGCAAAGCCGTGTACGCCGGTTCGATTCCGACCCTAGCCTCCACTCCTCCTTTCCGCCGTATTGGGGGCCATTCGGGGGGTTACGGCGCACCTTTGTAAGCCCGCAATCCGGCTGGTTTTTTTGCTTTTGCGCGATCCTGATCTGTCCCGGCATGCGTAGCGGTTTCGCCGGAATCCCGGAAAACACGATGAAACGCCAGGGAAAAATTGCGCTCACGGTTGGTGCGGTGGCATTGTCCGGCCTCGCGCTCTTGCGTTTCCTGGCCGCGCCGCCGGCAATCCAGCCGGAATTGGCTCCGGCTCGGCCTGCGCCGGTAGCGGTGAGCCGAGAATTGCCGCTCGGGACGGAATACGACGAGAAAACCGCGCCAGCGGATCCGATCCCCGACACAATGACGCCTGAATTGCCGACACCCGGCGTAGTGGCCCCTGCTCCCATAGTTTCTCAGCCGCTCGACTCCTCCCGATTCCCCGTGGTGATCGATAATATCCGGCAGCGCTTTTATCGGCCCGAACTCGATACCCGGGTGACCCTGGTCTCGATCGATGTCGTGACACTCGAGAGTGCCATCAGGGCGAGTCAGCCCTTCCTGAGTCTTGCAAACAGTGACGAGGCCGATATCGGCGACCCGGCGCAGCCGGACTTCGCGTTTCAGATCGACAACGGCCTGACACTGAATCTCAAAATCCTTCGCGCATTCGAATACACCGACTTCCCTCGCTCGCTGAACGCCTCGGGCACGGTAGTGGCTGAACGCGGCGACATCGGCGACTGGACGCTGACCGTAAACTCCAGCCGCGACATGGTCTCCGGAACTATTCGCACGGACCTACGAATCTATGTCTTTGAGAATACCGCCACGCCTTCGGTGCGGTTCGTCGCCGATCTGGACCGATTCGGATTCGAGGGAAGCCCGCCGGCCAACTAGACTCGCCGATTCAGTGCGATTTTGCACTCTGTCCCCTGGCTGCCAGGGATGCCCGGAACGCCCTGGGGCTGACACCGCCCAATTTCCGAAATGCGCGCGAGAAGTGATTCGGGTAAGCGTAACCCAGCCGGTTTGAGATCTCCGTAATCGGGGCGTCGGTTTCCCGCAAGAGCCGACAGGCGACTGCATGGCGCGACTGATTCTCAATGGCCGAAAAACTGGTTCCGGATTCAGACAGTCTTCTTTGCAGCGTTCGCATACTCATACCGGCCAACTCCGCAGCGTCGCCCATTGTGAACCGGTCGGATTCACAATAGGCACCGATAAGATGCCGAATCGAACCAACGAGGTCGTCGGCGACCGGTCCCACGGCATCGGGCTGATACTCACGCAGATTCGGATCTCGCGGCAACAGCGAACTGCTAAGGAAGTCATTGGGGATTTCAATCGACGAAATTCCACGCGACACGTGGAAAGTCGTCGGCGAAAAAGCCTGCCTGATAGTCTCACCCGGCATGGCGGACCCAATCACACCAATATCGGCGGGAGTCCAGCCGGGACCGCGGAACGTGCGCACCAACCCCAGCATCGCCATCAGGCCGAACCAGGTAATCTGAGCGGAAGCCGGGTTGGAGTCTTTGCAACTCGGAGAGTGGTAAAACCTGGTGACATTGGCACCGGGTGCCGCAGCGATACCAACGTGACAATTCGTTACCGTGCGATTACTCAGTTCGGCGAACGCCTGCATGGCCTCGAAAAGGGTCGGTGAACGGTGCAGATAAAAGGGCATTTCCGGATCGAGGCTACTGACGCCAAATCTGCGCCCTACGAGAAAACCCAGATTGTCGATGCCCTCGCGCAGCACGAGGTCCATGACAAAACGGAGAAAACGCTCGGAGGGCACATAAACGTCCGCATGGTCGAGCGCCATATAGGGCAGACGCACCCGCCGGAATGCGAGTTGCAACGGAACCCCGATCGAGTCTGCAATTTCCGCAAACGGGCGTACGATGGCCATGCGGTGTAGCGGAATCTGGTTCACTTCAAATCCACTCTTGACTCATACGAGTCCTTTGTACTTTGCCGATCGGTAGGCCATTGACGCTGATTAGATCGGCTCGGCCGGCCCACCAGCCTAGTTTAGACCAAGAAAAACTCAAATCCGAAATCGGCTTCGGGCGTAGCGATTCCGTTGCGTCGCCGTGGAATCGGGTCCACACCGCGATGTCACCAGCCTCGCCGCCTCATGAATGCCCCCCGGCGAGCCGGAGCCTGCAGCATCACTTTTGCGATATTTGCATTCGCAACGCGTGCACGAGCAGTCCGAATCGACTACTTTTGCATGATAGCCGGTATTTTTGCCGTCAAAAAAAACACGCGGCCGCGAACCGGTCAGCCCGCTGCCGCAACGAACTCTGGCCGTCAGCAAGAAAGGGAGGGACCTTGCGAGTACACAAAGTCGTGTCGGGTGACTGCATCCATAGCATTGCCGACGCCCACGGACATTTCTGGGAAACGGTCTGGAGTCACCCGGACAATTCCGACTTGCGGCGCAAGAGAGAAACCCCTTCCGTTCTGGAACCCGGCGACGAAGTTGCTGTACCGGAAATTCGCGTCGAGACTGAGCCTGCCGCGACAGAAAAAAAACATCGGTTCCGTCGCAGGGGAGTACCGGTCAGTCTTCGTATCGTGGTCAAAAGAGCCAAGTCTGACGAAGAAGCAAAGACCAGCGCGATCGAAGATCGGGACCCAGACGCGCTCGACCTGGAAGAGGAAGATCAGGACGAGGAACTGCTGCCGGAGGAACCCTGGCCCGACGCCGAGTACCTGCTTAGTTACGATGGCATCGACATCAGCGGCATCACCGACGGCGACGGCATGGTCGAGATTTCGCTCCCGCCGTCGGTAAAGCGCGCGAAGTTGGTCATCCGTCCCGGGACCCAGGAAGAAATGACCATTCCGATCGAAGTCGGCGGCCTCAACCCGATTGCGACATTGTCCGGCGTCAAACAACGCCTGCGGAATCTCGGATATGGACTCTCGGACATCGACGAGGAGGAAGACATCGAGCTGCGCCATGCAATTCGCGCTTTTCAGCTCGATCAGCAACTCGAGGCAACCGGGGAACTGAGCGACGATTTGCGAAACACGATATTGACGGCCCACGGTAGCTGACATGGCGAAGACGCTGAAAGAGAAGATCCGGATTACCTACCTGGCAGTTGCCGTGAAGAACCCCGGGTATGTTTGGGGCAAGAAGAGCTGGTCTTTCAGTGCTTACACCCATCACGGCAACACATGGGGTGAATACGGCGGGAGCGCAAAGTTCCCGGTAAAGAAAAAGCACGCTTTCGATTTACCGAAATCGTCGTTCAGCATTGAAATCGATGTGACTGGTCAGCGTTCCGTCGAAATCGGGTTCATAGCCAAGCTCCATGCGCTCGGCACGACTTTTGACATGGGCAAGGTGGTGCATACCTTGAGAGCGCCTTTCAAACAGATCATCGCCCGCATCGATACGGTAAAAAATTTCTCGGTCTGGATGAGTGTCGAACTGCTGGTCCGCGGCCGGGGCGGTGTACAGAATCCGAACGAATTCTTTGCATCGAGGGATACACGCGGCGGCAAGATCATGACCACCGTCAGCGGCAAACGCGTGGCGCGCTGGGTCGAGGTATGCCCGGTCAAGCCGGTACCAAACGCGACCCGCAGATGGCCCGTCCGGCCCCTGTTGCCGGCAGGCACCGCGGCGGCATTCACCAATACCAGTGGCGTTACCACGGTCCTGCCAAACGACGATGTCAATGTAATCACCAATCCGGCGGTCGTGCCCATATTGACGCGGGCCGAGGCGAGCGTGTCGACCTGTGCCAGATACCACGTAACCTATGCCCGGCCGTTGACGCTGAATCTCGACAGATTGCGGTGGAAGGTCCATTCGATCAGCGGTGGTGGCCGAGCCGAGGTTTTCGGCAGCAACAAAGGAGACCAGGTCTACGTCAGGGGTATAGCCTCGGGTGAGATTCTCATTGAAGTCACGCTCGATGGGGCGCGTGTCGCCGCTATCCGCGCTCGTGTCATGCGGATCAAGAAAATCAAGTGCAGATTCACCATTGTCAACGGCCCCAGGGGCAGCGGCACCCTGTCCGGACCTTCAGATATCGTCAAGCACCTTGCGATTGCCAATCGATTTTTGCGCCAGGCCGGAATCTGGTTCGTGCTCGACACCGGCAAGACAGTCAAGGACCGCGCCAAGGCAACCAAAATACCGGGTATTTTCAGAGTCAGCGTCGCCCGCGGGGTTACTCGAAATATCAGTCTCGCAGGTTTTCCCAAGGCCACCCAACTCAACTATGTCGAAAACCTGATGAATTTTGTCTATATCCATTCCTGTGCGCCGTTGCCAAGTGGCGGGCGAATTCTTGGAGCCGCCACGGACTTCCCTGCGAGCAGGGCCGGCACGCGCATCTCCGATAGCGGCACGCCCAGCAGTTCCTGGATTCCCCCGACTGGACTGCCGCCGGATGCCACGGCAAAGCGCAATACGATGAAGTTGCTGGACCGGCGGCAGAGAAACAATCACCCCAAACTTTTTGCAATGTACATTACCAATGCTTGTGGAAGCCCCACCAGCAACGCCGGAATGCTCACTTACGGCACGACGATTGCGCACGAGATCGGTCATGTCCTGAGTCTGCGCCATCGCAATCTCAACATCATGAGAGGCGGCGTGGAAACGAGCGGGCATGACGGCTTGAAACATCCGCCGCAGGAGAACCTGATGCATGCCAATAATCCGGCAACTCAGGCGCAGGATCTCGATTTACTCCAGGTAAAGGCAATTCATCGCAGTCCGCTGACCCGATGAAACGTGGGAAATGGTGCGATGAAGATAACCCGATTTCCGCTGCTTGCAGCCAGCGCATGTGCGGTGATTGCGTGTGGGGATTCCACTGCAACGGACGCGACCGCGCGGATCGCCACGATTGAGGAGACAGCAATGGCCGAGGCAACTTCAAACTCCGAGACACTATTCAAC
>PKUM01000307.1 GCA_002868855.1 Chromatiales bacterium
CCAGGGATGCGCCGCGTGCCATCGAGATCAATTCGCGCCAGAAACGCCGGGTCGCCTTCGCGAATCACGCGCGCGGCCTCGTTCAATGCCGCCAAACGAATGGACTGGCGCGCATCTGCAGCAGTCTTCGGCCGGTCGTCACGCTCGCTGGCCCAGCGCCCCGGCCCGAGGATCAACGCGGCAACGCACATTCCGGCGAGCACGATCGTCACCAGTAGCTGCGCCGGTTTGACGACGACCCGCAGCGTGCAAGCCTCAGCCCGACGCGGGCTCGAACAGAGCCACCACAGCTCCGGCCGGATCGCGGATCACGCAGTAGCGTCCGTAACCACCCATCGTCTTCGGCCCCGAAATCACGGCGCCGCCGCGCTCCTCGCAGATCCCGATACTGGCGTCCAGATCGGCCACGTTTATGTACATCAGCCATTGCGCCGGCAAATCTGCATTCGAGCCACGCGCATGACAAACCCCGGCGACCGCCTGACCGCTCGCCGGGGACACCATCGTGTAATCGTCATAGTCGCCCATCGATTGCGGCTGCACCGTCCAGCCCACGACGTTCGCGTAGAAGTCCCGAAGCGTCGTTGCATCGTCGACCGTCAGATCAAACCACCCGACCGTGCCTGTGTCCGGCCTGTCTTTTTCGCTCATGTACCCCCTCCGTGCGGGGCTGTCTAATGCAATGACTGCATTGCTCCGCTCTGCAGGTACAAATGACAGCCGCCGGCGCTTTGCAACTCTGTTTTGGTACCGGCCGGCAGACGCAACCAGGTACCGCTGCGATGCACCGATCCAGCCTCACCAAGACTGCCTTCGATTACCAGCATCTCCACACCCTCGGGGTAGTGGCGGTACACGCTCGTTCCGGCCGCCCAGTTCTCCATCCAGATACGTTCCGGGAATCCCCGCTGCCGGTACAGGTTGCGCACCTCGACGCCGGCGCTGTCGCCGGGTTGCCACTCCACGGATTCGCCGAGAAGCGCCTGGTGGCGGCGTCCCGAACCTGCATATTGCTGCAGTTTTACGAATATCACGCAACCCTCGCGCGAGAACGGCGCGTGGCGAAAACCCTCCGGGTTGAGCAGATGACAGCCGCGGCCCCAGTCACCGTGCTCGTCGGAAAACACGCCATCAAGAACCAGAATTTCCTCGCCGGCCGGGTGATCATGAGCGGGGAAAGTCGCACCGGCGTCATAGCGCACGATGGAGGTAACCTGGGCCGACTCAGCCGCACCGTAAAGATGCAGCCGCTTGCGCCACACCGTTGCGCTCGGGCTCGGTTGCCAGTGCATCAGATTCGAGTCCACCACCACCCGCCTGCTCATGTCGGCGTTCAGCGCCAGCACCTCGCTACCGCGCTGCACGAATCGCGCCCTATCCCGGGACATGATCGGAGTTGATTGGCGGCCCATCGCAGCTCCATTCGTAATCGCGCTCTACCTGGGCCACGCGGAGCCGGTAGTACGCGTACCAGCGCTCGCGGCCGAGCTCCTGCGCTACCAGGTGCTCGACGTGACCGCGCCACGCCAGAATCGAGTCACGGTCGCGCCAGTAGGAAATGCTGATTCCAAGTTCGCTGTCGCCGTCGCCGCGTGCAGATTCGAATCCCAGGAATCCCGGCTGTTCCGACGCCAGCGCAAGCATCTTTTCAGCCATGTCGCCATACCCCGGGTCGGGTGCGCGCAGGCGCGAAGTAAAAATCACCGCGAAACAGGAATCGTCGTCTGCGGACCGGCCCGGCATCGGTTTTTCCAGCTACGCCACTTCAGAATGCGATGACGGCGAGGGTGACAAGTACACCTACCGCCACAGTGTATGCAATCCCGCCGCCGTCGAACTTGCTCTCGGCGAACCACTTGGTAAATCCGCGTCGCTTCACTTCAAGCGTGCTGATATCCTCGCGGCGGACCCGTTCGCCGCCGCCGATGATCCAGCCCGGCTCGACGACAGCCACTTTGAATTCCATGCGCTTGCCGTCAACCGTATCGACCACCACCTTGTCGCCAGGTTTGATGCTCTCGGCCCACTCGGCGTCGGTCATTTCGGCTCTTACATCGATGGTTTGCGTGCTTGCGCAACCGGCGGCCATCACTGCCATAAGCAGTGTCATCAGCATTGCGGCAAAAGGCCGTCGTCGTCCCCACATAGCCCGTTCTCCTTATTCGTCTGTTGGGCGTATCCACTATGCGCCGTCCGGCTCGGGCTTTACAAGCCGCACCGGTCGCCGTTTTTGCTCCCACCAAAGAAGCCCCAAAATAACCAGCAACACGGAAAATACGAGTTGCGGTGGCAGATTCCAGGTCGTCCCGGCAGGACTTTCCGCGCGCTCACCCGTGCTCTCTCCAGTGGCCGCGATTCTCTCCGCTACCTGCAATCCTCGCCAGTCCGAAGACGTGTAAACATAGAAAAAATCCGTCTCGTCGCCATTGCGCAACCCGTGCCAGCCGGGCGCATACGGCCACAACAGGGCGCATGCTCCCGTTGCCCGCCGGTACATCGGCAATGCCACTGTCGCCGCGTCCGGACCGACCAGTTCCACCTCCGGGTTGACCGCTGCATCGAAACAGAGTTCCAGTCGCATGCCGACAAATGGTATCCGGCTGGACCGTTGCGACGTCAGCCTGGCCGGCTGCGGGCGCGCGATCGCCGCAAGCAAATGCTGCCAGTAGCGGGCATAGGCATCAGACTCGCCTGCAGTCACCCAGCGGTAGACCGGCAATCGCAACGCCAGTCCGATCCGCCCGGTGCCCGAACCGGCAAAAGCCGCCACAGCCATCCCGTCCTCGTCCTCCCACAGGCTTTCTGCGCCGGTTATTGCCAATGCCGGCAAATCAATCGCAGGAAGCGGATTCCAATCGGCGAAGCGCAGGTGCCTGTCGCTGCGGGGCAGCGCTTCGGCAAGACCTGGTGCAAGCTCGGGAAGCGCCTCCCGCGCGGCGCCGGATACGTCGTCGGTCAGCAACAGCAGGCCGAGACCCTGGTCGCGCACCAGGCGCTCGACCCGCTCCCGAGCGGCGGCCGCCAGCCGGGACCAGGCCTCGCTGTCAGCGACGACAATGTCAAACGCTGCGAGCGTATCTTCGTCGATGTCTTGTGCCGTCAAATCCGCAGCGACATTGTGGCGCTGCTCGAGGAAATGCTCCTGGCTGACCCGGGTGCGCAACAGCAACCCGGCGCCATTGTCACTCAACCAATTTGCCAGATAACGCCAGCTGAATGACGGCGAGGCGGCCAGAGCCAGAACATTCAGGCGCGGGACAGCAAAAACCTGCAACGGCAGCGGACCGCGATCGACAAGGGCATCATTCTCGTCGACGACCTGCAGGTCGAGCACATAACGACCCGGCAACGGTGCGAGTAAATCGAGCTCGAACTCACCGCCGGGATCCGTCGCCGCGATCCCCAGCTCCAGGTCCCCGAGCAGAACCCGTATCCGGCCGCGATCCACGCCGGCCACATTGCCGGAAATCCGCAATGGCGAACCCTCGCGAACGCGCTCCGGCCAATCGAGCCGGGAGATACCAACCGGTTGCGGCGCGGCATCGAATCGTTCAATCGCCGCTGCGCCGACGCCACGCAGTTGTTCGCGCGAGAGACCCCAGCCAGCCACCGCAACACGACGGCGGCGTTCCGCCTCCAGCAAAAGCTGGTCCGGCCCGGCCAGAGATTCGACACCGCTCATCTCACGGTCCGGATAAATATCGACAACCTGCAACAACGGGCGGTGCCTGGCGTCGCGTTCGGATCCGGCGCTAAGCAGCCATACCAACCCTTTCTGGGTGGTCCGGGTCGCTTCCAGCGCAAGCCAGGCGGTGCACAACACGGCAGCGATATTTGCGATTACCACAAAAACCGCAACCGCACGCCCGCGCACTCCAAACACGCCACGCGCGGCATAGACCGCCGCCAGCGTTGCGACGGCCAAACCGCTCCACATCGGCAGATTCGGACTCATCGATCAGCGCCCGGCAAGGCCTGGCGAAACGCCGCTTCGAGCGCCGGGTTGCCGCCCTCGCGCGGCAACGGCAGCGGAACCACTCGCGGCATCTGACCCAGCGCCAGACCGCGCAGTCTCGCCCGGCACGGTTCACAGCCTGGATCGCGGCGCAACGAGTCAAGCAATTCGAGCACGGTCAGCCGCAACTCATCGCTAATCTCTTCGCCAGCTACGAAAGTGCCGAATCGCTCGGCGCCACCGCCGGAGAACCAGGATCGCGTAAGTTCCGGATCGGCGTGAGCGGTTACCAGGTCGCGCCACTCGCGACCGTCCTCGGGTGGATCGAGTTCGCGTCGATTGTGTTCACGCAGTTCGTCCAGTTCACCGCCCAGGCGCCGTTGCTCGTCCACCGGCGGCGGCGAAAAACCGGCTCGACGCAAATACACCCGCGAGCTCTGCTGCACTTCCTTGAGGTACCTGAGTGCAGCATTTTCATACGGCAGAGCTTGTCGCGGTGCAGCGAGCCGCAAATGCAATTCCGCATCCCACATGTTTTCGAGAGACTGTTTCAGCAGGGTTTTCGTCTTCTCATCGAACAATGTCGCCTGTTCGGCAACATCGTGACTATGGACGAAATATTCCATGGGGTCGATTTCTGCAGCATTTTCGGCGGTGCTTGCCTGATGACCATGTTCATCGTCATGGTCATCCTCAGCACCTTCGGAATCCGTGCCCGGGCCAATATCCCGGACCATCTCTTCGCCGAGAAACTGGCCATAGCGAAGGCGCAGCAATTTTTGATCCTGGGCGAGTGACTGGGCCTGATTGGCAAACTCGCGCCGGGTCAGGCGATCGGCGTCAGCAATCAGCTTTTCCGTATCGATGATGATCTGGCGCTGGCTGCGAAAATACTCCGGCAGCACATCGAGGGCGAGCCCGCCATCCATCGTTGCCGCCGCGGAACTCCCACCCGCCCAACGGAAAATCAACGTTGCCGAGCGGGTCTTATTCGACTCGGGTTCGCGGTTGTCGTCTGCTTCGGCGCTGACGAAAAGCTCGTCTCCCGGCTCCATCCCCAGTTCTTCGAAGTCGAGATCGAGCGTGTATTCCGCATCCTTCGGCTGCCCGTCGCGGAGTCGCATTTGCCGCGACTGCTCGCGGAACCGGACATTCTCGCCACTGCCGCGCGCAAGCGTCAGGACCGCACGAACCGCGGCCGCACCGTGGTCATCGCGCACCCGAAGTCTCACCGTCATCGCCTGCCCCGGCATGGCCGCGACATCGACGACACTGTTGACCGGAGCCAACCAGTTCAACAAAGGCGCTTCGTCCGGGACGATCCTGATCCGGTACAGATCCTCAGCCGATTGTGACAGCGGTTCGGTTTCGATCCGATACAGCGCGGCGCGCGCCATCATTTCATCGCTGTGCCAGGTCCCGTCAGCATCCTCTCGCAACCGAAGGACCGAGTCGTCGTCGAATCCGAGCGACACGGCGCGAGGATTTCCGCTGACCTCGATAGTCCACTTCAGCGTTGATCCTTCCTGAACGGTGGCGTCCGCATCGGCGCGGTACCCGGCCAGTCCGGTATACGCCGGCGGAAGCACACTAAGCTCCGCTGCCACGACAGCGACCGCGAAATCGTCGTCAACCGCTTCGCTGGTCATACCGGGAACCTGAGCAATCCCGGGTTGGCGACCGACGAAGAACGCGAAAACCAGCGCGGCCGCGAGAAACGCCAGGGCCGGCAACAGCTGCGCCGGAGACACCCTTTGCGCGGCAATTCGTATCGCAGAAGCGGGCAACTGCGAGAATCGGGCGGTGATTCTCTCGCGTTGCAGACGTTCGAGGCGGCCAAGCCCGGTAGCGTGACGCAACAGCAACTCCGTGCTGTCCTCGAGACGGGCGATTGCGTCATCGAGCCGCCGTGCCACCGTTTTTTCGCTTAGCCGGTTATCGGGTGTCGCATTCCAGCGCCAGCCACAGACCAACAGAAAAGAGGCAACGCCGAGCAGCAACACAAGCCAGTCATCGCCACCCAATCCGTGAATCAATACTGCCATCCCCGCGGCGACTGCCAGCGCCTCGAGTCCGGTCAGCGCGCGCGCCTGCAAGCGCAGCTTCCGCGCCTGTTCGAAAAGCACCCCGCGAGCGGTCACAACATTCGCCCCGCGGCAAAACGGGCGCTCAACCAGCGTTCCAGCGCCAATAACCACAACAACAGGGCACCGAGCGTCGTTGCGAGCGATTGCGCCGGCCCGGCGCGAGGTTCGGCCCCGGATGCCGGTGCCGCCTGGCTCGCTTCGATCTGGATCCCCGGCGGCAGCGGGTCGAGCCGCGCGAAACGCAATTCGCGCCAAAGCCGCAGCGGAAAATTCGAATCCCCGGGTGCGAGTGCAGTCCAGTCTTCGGCGCGGTGCAACCACAAACCCGCCCCGAGGCGGCGCCGCTCGGTTTTCGGGCGGGAGTACGCGACCATTCCATCGACCGCTGGCGTGTCGGTTAGCAACAGCGCGCCGGATGTTACAGCCGCCACGATTGCTTCCGGCAAATCGGCGGCGGGCGCATAAAGAATCCAGTCGGCGGCAGCCGGCTCATCGGTCATTACGACCGTTGCGTCGAGCCCCTGCTGCCAGGCTGTTACGACTGCGGTCAGAACCGGGGCGAGGGAGGAACGCTCCGGTGCGGCATCGACGAAAACAGAAAGCGGCAACGCGTTTTCGCCCGACGGTGACCCCGCACTGCGGGTGCCACTGGTCAACCATTTCACCGCTCTGGACAGACGCGGGCGCACGGGCCCGAGATCGTCCGCATGCGGATCGGCGATCACCGCGAGCCGCGCTGATGCCGGCAATCGGGTGTCCGCCGCAAGCAAAGCCCCCCAAAGATCGCCCGCCCGCCGTTGCCGCGCGGGCTCCGACAGCGGAGCCAGCTCCAGGTCAAGCCAGCGCACCTCGATCGCACCGGGTTCGATGCCCCACTGCCGAGACAGCCGCTCGAGGCTCGGCTCGACTTGCTCCGCCAGACCCGGCTGCACCAGCAGCCAGGCTTGCGCAGCCACCGGCTCCGGCCGCAGCGCCGGAGACGCAAGCAGCAGCGCGGCCGTGGCCACCAGCAAACTGCGCAGCAGCCATAACAACCGCTCGCGCAATCGCAAACGGCGCAGACTCGCGCGCGGCAGTTCCTGCAACAGATAGAGCGGGGCGAAATCGAGTTGGCGGGCGCTGCCACGATCCAGCAAATGGATGACGAGCGGCACGAGGAGGCCGGCCAGGGCAATCAGCGCGGCAGGATATTGCCAGATAACAGCGCTCATTCGACCGCCCGCCTAATACGCCTTGTCCTGACGGTAGCGCAGAAACTCCCACAGTATCCGATCGAGAGGTTGCTCGATCAGCATCCGGTGATGCTCCACATCTGCCGCCAGCAACGTTTGCTGCAGGCGCTGTTGCGCCGCCTCGAAGCGGCGCCGGTAACCGTTACGCACCAGATCGGCGTCGATCTCGCAATAGCGCCCGGTCTCGGGATCGCGCAACCGCAGTCCGCCATGAAACGGGAATTCCTCCTCCGCACGGGTCAGCAGCTGCAACGCGACCGTATCCATACCCCCTGCGGCCAGCCTGAGCGCCATATCGCAAATATCCTGGCGTTCATCGAGGAAATCACTGATCAATACCAGCATCGCCGGTCGTTTCAATCGGTTCCAAAGCGCCTCGAGCTGGGGCGCAACCGGTTGCGCACCCGATGCCTCGACGGATGCCAGCTCGCGGCAAAGCCGATCCAGGTGCGCCTGTCCCGCGCGCGGCGGCACGAGATTAATATTGGTTCCACCGATCGTCAGCAAACCGACTGCATCGCCGTGCTCGTTGGCAAGCCAGGCGAGACTGGCGGCAAGGCAACGAGCGCAGTCGAGCCGGCGCCAGTTGTCGATTTGATCGGACGCTTGCAACATTGAACCGGTCACGTCCAGCACAAGCCATAATTCGAGCTGACTCTCACGGTGCGCCTCGCGCACGAAATACCGGTCCGACCGTGCGTAGAGTTTCCAGTCGACCCTGCGCGGATCGTCGCCTGGTGTGTAGTTGCGGTATTGCGAAAATTCCAGACCGGAACCGCGAACCTGGCTTCGGTGCTGTCCGGCATGCAGCCCCTCGACCGCGCGCCGCGCAACCAGGCGCAGATCGCGAATCGCCGCAAGCGCACGCGGCTCGAGCAGCGACCGGGATTGCGAGGTCGCCGAGTTGTTCACCGCTCACCCGGCGCGGGCACCTGATCGAGCAGTGGTCCGAGAACGTCCTCGACCCGGCGCCGATCCGCCTCGGCCTGGAAATTCAGCAGCACGCGGTGGCGCAGCACCGGCACCGCCATCCGCTCGATATCCTCGCGGGTTGCGGCGTAACGGCCACGCAGCAATGCACGCCCCTTGGCCGCCAGGGTAAGCGCCTGCCCGGCTCGCGGGCCGGCACCCCAGCGCACCCACTGGCGAACGGCGTCAACTGCGCTGTCGTCGGGCCGGGTTGCCCGCACCAGGCGGGTCACATATTCGATGATCGCATCGGACACACTGACTTCACGAGTCAACGCCTGTAATTCCAGCAGCGCCTCACGGCCCAACACGGGCTCCAGGTCGGCCACGCCGCTTCCGGTAGTACGGCGCAAAATCGATTGCTCTTCCGCCTCGCTCGGATATTCGATTCGCAGGTGCATCATAAAACGGTCGAGTTGTGCCTCCGGCAACGGGTACGTGCCGGCCAGCTCGATCGGATTCTGCGTAGCCAGCACGAAGAAGGGCGGTTCGAGACGGTGTGTCTCGCCGGCATAGCTGACGCTGCGCTCCTGCATGACTTCGAGCAGCGCGGCCTGGGTCTTGGGTGGGGTACGGTTGATCTCGTCGGCCAGCAATATATGGGTGAATACCGGTCCACGCTGGAACTTGAAATATCGCCGCCCGGTACCGTGATCCTCTTCGAGGATCTCCGTCCCGATAAGGTCGCTCGGCATCAGGTCAGGAGTAAACTGGACCCGGCGAAAATCCAGCGACAGGCTCTGCGCGAGACTCTTTACCAGCAAGGTCTTACCGAGTCCCGGCACGCCCTCGAGCAAACAGTGTCCCCCGGCGAGCAAGCCGACCAGCATCTGCTCTATAACATCCGCTTGACCAACGATGACCTGTCCAATACTGGTCCGGACCTGCTCGAGCTCGGCGACTCTCTGCCCGATTTTTTCCCGCAAGCGATCGCTGTCAGCCACATCGTTCAAGATTTTTCTCCCAAGGCGCCGGCCGCCGGATTCACGCGGTCAGCGCATACATCACGATATTGACCGCAAAGCGCGTATTGTCCACTGCCAGCCAGCGCTTGTTGCGCCAGTCGTAATCCCATTCGCAGCCATAGTCCTTATTGCTGTAAAGCACACCCAGACGACCATTGATCTCAATGCCACGCAAATAGTCATGCACGATATCGTCGCCCCACCCATTCAGTTCGAAACTCGTAGTGGGCGGTTCGTCGAACTCGAAAAAAGACCGGTACAACGGGTGATCGTCCGGCAATCGTTGCAATGCGTCGGCACCGAAAATCTGCGCCATCTGACGCTCGACGGATCGGGCGAACAGGCCATCGATATCGTGATTGCAATCGTCTATGAACACGAAACCGCCGTTGCGGACATAGGCGGCAAAGTTCTCCCGCTCCTGCAACGTAAATTCGACCAGGCGGTGACCCGCCAGATAGCAGAACGGAGCATGCAGCATCGCCGGGTCGGCCAGCGGAATGATTCGTTCCTCCGGGTCAACCCGGATCGTCGTGTACTGAATCAGGGAATCGAGAATGTTGGCAGGCATACGCTCGTCGACCCACCAGTCGCCCGATTCATACATCAGACGAGTGAAGTAAAAATCCGCGGCGGCGGCAGGGGCCGCAAACCCGCCGCACAAAAGTCCCGCGGCAAGCTGCCCGGTCGATTTAAGAAAGTGCCTGCGATCCATCCCAGCGCCAGGTCGGTCAACCGCATTGTCGCGGCGGCCGCCGGACAGCATGCGGACCGGGACGGACTGTCCCGGTCCGCTATGCCTCAAACCGCGTCCGACAGGCTCGTAAACGTAAACTCGCGAATCTTCATCGCCGGCATCATGATCGGGTTGCCGGCCGACACTCGCTCCGGCGTGCCGAGTTCCTCGAGGTTGTTGAGCATGATCACCGGACTTTCGTTGAAGCGGAAATTCTTGACCGGGTACTTGATCTCGCCACCCTCGATATAGAACGTCCCGTCGCGGGTCAGGCCCGTATAAAGCTGGGTCTGCGGATCGACGGTGCGAATGTACCAGAGGCGCGTAACGAGAATGCCACGCTCGGTGCTCTTGATCAGCTCAGCGGTGCTTTTTTTGCCGCCTTCCATGATCCCATTACCGGGAGGAGGAGTCGCGGCAACCTTTTGCTCCTGCGCCCAGAAACGCGAGTAAAAGAGGTTTTTCACAACACCCTTGTCGATCCAGACGACTCGTTCGCGCGGACGCCCATCCTGGTCCCATGCGGCAACCGGCACATCGGGATGCAACGGATCGGAATATAGTGTCACGCGCTCGTCGAACATCTTCTCGCCCAGCCGCGTGCCGCCGCCGTCCTTCGACAAAAAGCTGCGGCCTTCGTCGGCCAGTCTTGCATCGAACGCCCCTGCCATATTCGAGATCAGCTGCACACAGGCATTTGGCTCGAGTATCACGGTGTACTTGCCCGGCTCGAGCGCCTTGGCATCACGCGACATCAACGCCTTGTCCAGTGCGCGTTGCGAAGTTGCTTCCGTATCGAGCCGGCTGACGTCATTGGCGTAACTCGTCGCCCACCCGGACCCGGTAAGGTCATCGGTGCGCATCGTGACGCTGAAGTCGCAACCCGTATCGATGTGATAGGCGAACAGCCCCTTGCTATTGAGCATGGCCTGGAAGCTGGTGCCATCTTCGAGGAAGCCCGCAGCCGTCGCCTTGTTTTTCTTCGCCGGCTCTATGCTGCCCGCAGCCGCCTTGGCACGATAGTCCGGGTCGATAGAGTCAGTCGATTCGAAGTAGGCACGACTCGCGCCGTATTTGTGCGGGCCCTCGATACTGACCCACTCCGGATTCTCCGGGGCGAGTCGCGCCAGCTCTTCGGAACGGCGCACGACTTTTTCAATCGATCCCTCATCGAACTCGTTTACCGTCGCGGTACCAACGCGCTTGCCGAAACCCGACTGGACGACGAGCGTCGTGTCGTTGACCTGGCCTGCCGTCGTTACCGTATTGAGCGCGTATCGAATGTTGCCGCCGGCATTGCCGTTGAGATTGGCCTCACACTCCTCCGATTGCGAGTACTTCATAACTTTCTCGAGGATGCTGCGCGCCTCGTCTTTATTCAAAATTGCCATGGGTCTACCTCTGGATTCTGTCTGCGTCCTGAAACCGAATGTCAGCCGATCTTGCGCGCCGTGTTGATCACGTTCACGCCATCGAACCGGGCCGTCGAACTGCCATGCGATACTGCGCTGACCTGGCCGGGCTGGCCTTTGCCATCAAAGAACGAACCGCCCAGACGGTAGTCGCTCTTGTCACACAATGCGGCACAGGAATTCCAGAACTCCTGGGTGTTGGACTGGTAAGCAACATCTTCAACCATGCCCTTGATCTCGCCGTTCTCGATTTCGTAGAAAAGCTGCCCGCCGAACTGGAAGTTATAGCGTTGCTGGTCGATTGAATACGACCCTGCGCCAACGATATAGATTCCCTTCTCCACGTCCTTGATCATCTCGTCAGGCGTCAGTGGCTTGGAGCCCGGTGCAAGGGAGACATTCGGCATGCGCTGAAACTGCACGCTCGACCAGCTGTCGGCATAGCAACAGCCATGCGACTCTTTTTGATCGAGCATGTGCACCTGATCGCGGATGGCCTGGTAGTTGACGAGCACACCGTCCTTGACCAGATCCCACTGACGCGTCTTGACGCCCTCGTCATCGTAGGCCACCGCGCCCAGCGAACCAGGCTGGATTTTGTCAGCGTAAAGGTTGACCAGTTTGCTGCCGTACTGAAAATCGCGGCTCTTCCATTTGTCCAACGTTGCAAAACTGGTTCCGGCGTAGTTGGCCTCGTATCCGAGCACCCGGTCCAGCTCCAGCGGATGGCCGACCGACTCATGGATCGTCAACCACAGATGCGAGGGATCGAGAACCAGGTCGTATTTACCCGGCTCGATCGAAGGTGCGGTGAGTTTCTCCTTCGCCTGCTTCGCCGCTGCAATGGCGTCTTCGACCATGTCGTAGGACCAGCGGTAGCGGTTCGTAACGCCCGGAACCTTTTCCGCGGCGTCACCATCGAGGTATTCCCAACCCATTCCGACCGGCTGCGACAAACTCTGGCGCGTGCGAAATTTGCCGGTTTCCTTGTCCACGGCGGTTACGAAGAAAGGCGCCCACAGCCGGTGCACGTCCTGGTCGATATACGAACCCTCGGTCGAGGCAAAAAACTTCTGCTCATTGACGAGGAAGAAAATGGAGTTGATAAAATCCGCGCCGTTGGCCATGGCCTTGCTGTTGACCTCCATCAACATGTCGACCTTGTCCTTGATAGGAATCTCGAACGCGTTTTTCTTTATCGGTGTCGCCCACGAGACTTTTCCGGCTCCTTTATTCGGCGCCAGGTTGACCGGATTGGTCTGGAACTTGGAATTCGCCTTGGCGATCGCCACCGCATCACGCGCGGCCTGGGCCACGCTTTCGGGTTTCATGTCGTTGGTGGCCGCAAACCCCCAGGTGCCGTTGGCAATGACGCGTATTCCGATACCGTACGACTCTGTGTTGACGATGTTCTGGACGTTTTTTTCGCGCGTCACGACAAACTGGTTTAGATAACGGCCCACCCGCGCGTCGGCATAGCTTGCGCCGGCCTTTTTCGCCGCGTCCAGAGCCATGTCCGCGAGCTTTTGCTTGTGCGCCAGATCGCCGGGCGAAAGCAATTCCTCTGCCGCAATGACCCGCCCGCTGACCGGCACGGCAAGCGTACCCATCCCCAGGCCTGTGAGTTTCAGGAATCTACGCCTGTCCATTATCTACCTCCACAAATGAGTAACCTGTTTCCCGGGACGGCCGGATGCGATAGCAGGCAAGCGCAGGAACGCGACCTCGCCGGCAATCACATCGACTTTCAATACGGCGCCGCTCTGTTTCCTTGGTTTTGATCGCCGTGCGGCAATATCTCCCAGCGTCGCGCCATCCGGATATGAGTAACCTGACCGGAGAGCATACGAAAAAGTTCAACGAATTGCCCGCCACAAGTGCCCGTAAGCCGCCATGCCGCGGCGCGGCGGCGGTCTTCGCATGGCGCAAAATGCCGCTGGCATTCGCGGCGCGTAC
>PKUM01000034.1 GCA_002868855.1 Chromatiales bacterium
ATTGCTGGTGGTGGCGGTCTTGCTGGCATTGTCGGGCCTGATTACATTTGTCGGTCAATTGGACAACGTCGGCAAGGGCGATTTCGGTATCTCTGACGCGCTCAGTTTTGTTTTGCTCGTTCTGCCGCAGCGGGCCTTCGAATTCATGCCTGTGGCGGCCTTGCTCGGCGCACTTTTCGGACTCAGCCGGCTGGCCGCGCACAGCGAACTGATCGTTCTGCGCGCTGCCGGCGTTACGCCGCTGCGGCTGGCGACGTCCGTCGTCGCGGTGGGAATTCTTATCGCATCGCTCAATGCCGCGCTCGGAGAATTTATATCGCCGCCGCTCGAGCGCTACGCGGAACAGCAACGCGCGCTGGCGAAATATACCGATCTGAACCTGAGCGCCGAGCAGAGCATATGGTTGATGCACGAGGGCCTGATAATCAATGCGAGTCCGCGTTCGGAGAGTAACTGGGGCGGGGGCGTTTATGTTTTCGATTTCGATGACGAACGCAACCTCACAGGTGTCGGGCGCGCCGATTCGGCCTCGCTTGGCCCCGACCAGCGCTGGACGCTGAGAAGTATCGTCGAGACCCGGCTCGAGTCGGGCCAATTACGGTCGCTTACCGAGGAATCCCGCAAACTGTCGGCCGGAATCAGTCCTGAGTTGATCCGTTTCTCCGAGGTCTACCCGGATAACATGACCGGGCGGGATTTGCGTGGCTATATCAACTATCTGCGCGACAACGATCTCGACGCCTCCTCTTACGAAATCGCTTTTTGGGGCAGGGTGGCCGGCCCGGTTGCCATTGTTCTGATGACCTTGCTTGCAATGCCGTTTGCATTCCGTTTCCAGCGTGACTCGGGTACCAGCGTGACGATGGCGATCGGTGTGATTATTGGCCTGATTTACTTTCTGGCAAGCAGAACGCTTGCCAACAGCGGCCAGGTATTCGATATCGACCCTATGCTGATCGCGTGGGCACCGTCACTGGCGCTCGGACTGATCACGATGGTGGGGTTAATTCGCCTGCGTTAGGTTCCGGCTTTTCCCGATCGGCGGCGCGGGGCTTCAACTACCGGGCGTGTAGCGCTGAGCCTGTCATGCACGCTCAATCCGTCGGGGTCGAACAATATCCATATGTAACCCAGTGCAAACAACCCAAGCGGTACCCAGAATATCCCGAATGCCATCAGAGACAGCGGCACCGAGGCGAGAGCGAGGCGGGCGAACAGCCTCGACGTCGGCGGAATATTGCCGTCGTCATCCACCAGCCGAAGCCGCCATGATTGCATGCCCAGTGTTCTGCCGCCGCGGCGCCAGAAAACCACGTGAAACAACCAGCAGACCGCAACAAGAAAGGCAAGATAAGCCGGATTGCCCGGCGCGATTGCTTCGCCATCCCGGAAGTACAGCAACACGGCTGTCACTACGAAGTACAGCGCGACAAGCAACAACGAATCGTAAAACATGGCCGCAAGCCTGCGCCCAAGACCGGCCGTCGGCATGGATGCGTTGAGGCCGCTCAAACTGAATCAGGTGGCGCGCCTGGGCCGGGCCGATACGAACGAAAACCCGGCCAGCATTGGTAGCAACCACAGCAAGGCGCCGCCGCCGCCACCGCCGGTTGATGTCGGCGCCGCGGGTTTACAGCTAGGCGAATCGGCGGGTGGGTTGGCGTTCGCATCGGTTGCCGCGAAAAAACTGATGCTGCAATCGAGGCCGCCGATGTCGCCTTCTTCGCCAAGCTCGTTTTCGAAACCACTCCAGTGTCCATTCGTCCATGATACCGGCGTGACCGGGTCAGCATCGAGTTTTTGGCCTGACAGGTCGGCATTGTCGAGCACCAGCATGACGGGCTGAGCCGATCGTTCGGCAACGTTTGCGGGCAATGTGAAATCAACGCTCAGGCTGTCGTCCGCATAACGATGATAGCCGTCCGGTGCGCCACCGGGCGCCATGTTCCAAACCGCAGCGCGGTCAATTCGAAGCGGCAGGCTGGCAACATTCTGGCCTGGAAATTCAAGCCTCGCGCTGCCGCTGTCGGCGCCCACGGTCTGCCCGGCAAAGGGCTGCATCTCGCCGTTTTCATCGCGCCAACGCATTGGTTTGCTGAATGCGATCCAGAGCCGATATTGCGCCCCGGGGAGAAGCGCCATATTCGTGCTCACCTGCAGCGAGCGCCGCCCACCATTGCCGGTCCACTCTGCGCGATACACGACTTGCCCGTCACTCGCCGCACGCACCTCCACCGCAACGACATTTGGCGGGCCCGCCTGGCGATAAAATCCCAGCAAATGGGTCTGCGCCTGTTCATCACGCACGCGCGCAATCTCCGAGTCCGGGAGGATGAAGCCGCTGTGGCCATGGCTCGCGGTCCCGCCATAGTCCTGTCCACCGTTGAGAGGCTCGAGCTCCAGAGTCCATGACGGAACCTGGTACTCGTACGCGAAGTAGTCGGCCGTCGTGCCGATAGCATCGTTACCAGTTCCGGATGCAGTGCTGCGGCCATCGCGGTATTTGAAATTGGTGACCGCTCGCATCCTTTGCATCAGCTGGACTGTGAGTTCGTCACGCCGTGAATTGCCGGTCAGTGGCGCAAAATAGATCTGCGAGAATGAGTGCACGTCGACGTAAAGCCGCAGTTGCCCGGCCGGCGCCAGCGCCGCGGCTGCCTGCAGCGCAAGAATCTCCGGTTCAGAAGCGATCGCCGGGCCACGGTTGATGAGGCTGACCGGGTCGGTCGAGGAGCTGTTGTTCTGACCGTAGCCGTGTTCGTTGTTGCGATTGAGATCGACGCCCTGGAAGTTGTCCGCCGTATTGTCGAGATCCGTGTCGACCAGTCCGCCGTCATAGCGCATGTTCTTGCGCCGCATGCGGCCATCACGGGGCTGATCCGGATCGGCGCTGAATCGTTCCGGGTAGCGCTGCGTCTGCCGGAATCCGTCGATGTTGAGAATCGGCAGAATCACCACGTTGAGGTTGTCGGACAGGTATTGACCGATACCGCCGTCGGCAGAACGCAAGGCCAGCATCTCCATCAGGCCGGTAACGACCTCCGGCGACTGCCACTCGCGCGCATGAATCGTACCGTTGACCAGCACGGCTGGCTCTGGGTCGCCAAGCGGAGTCGTACGATCGCTGTCACCCATCCTGTAAGCAACGATGGTCTCTCCCATTCCCGACTGGCCAACAGGCACGGCTTCGACAGTATCGAGCATTACAGCGAGCTCCTGGTGACGCGCTTTCAGACTTTCGTAGGTGCGAAAACCGTCCACCGGAGTCAGCGAGTCGAGCGGTAACGGTACCGGGTAGCCGAGAGTCACCTCGTCGTTGCTGGTGGTGGCGCTCTCGACATAGCGGAACATTGCATCGCGGCAGCTCGGATCGTCAGGATTGCTGATCGATGCCCCATTCAGGCGGCAGGCTCCCTCCGCAGCCGGTGCTGCCATTCCGGCCACGAGCATCGCCAGGACTGCTAGCGCCCGGCGCATTGGCTTGCCTTCTGTCCGAGACTGCTATCGCCAAGCGACTGCGTCAGCAGTTGCAAATGACGCTGCGCAGCGTCGCCATTGTCGAGGCACAAAGCCAAAAGGGCACGGCGCCGGAGCGCATCGTCGCGGTCGGGGTCGACCGTGACGGCCGCAGCTCGCATCGCTGCCTCGGGGCTGGAAAGACGGGCCAGAGCCGCCGCCGCAGATCCGCCGTTTTCCTCGTTTTCCAGTTCTTGCCAGATCTGCGACAGTGCCGCCGGTGAGACTGGCGCGAGCCGCGCCAGGACAAACAGGCTGTGCGACGCAAGTGCCGGACTGCGCAGTGAATGCAGCAGTAACGGAAGAATATCTCCCGGTGCAAGACGGTCGCCGAGCGCGTCCAGCATATCCAGCGCTTCGCGTGGCTCGGCATGCTCGATTGCCGCGAGGGCAAGTTCGCTATCGTAGGTCCTGGCAGCCACTTCGGCCGCATACCAGCCAACGGCCACTCCCTGATCGAGCGCCGCCAGTATCGAGGGTTTGGAGTGCAGCAACTGCGCGGCAGGCGCATGCGCGATCGCGCTGATTACGCCGCTGCGCTCAGCAAGGCTGGCGCGCGCCAGGTCATCAACCAGCTCGGGTGCGGTAGTCCCGAGTTTGTTGCTGAACCGTGCCTCGGCCTCACGCGCGAGCCAGGCCCGTTCGGAGACCCGGGCCGCTGCGGCGGGGTCGTATAGCGGGACGGAAACCCGATGACCGCCTTCCTCGAGCCAGACCCAGGTCTGCGGTTCGAGTTGCGATATCTGCCGCAGCACTTGCCGGGCCTTCCGCTCCGGCGGGAGAGCGCCGAGCAGAAACGTGCCGGTCTCCAGCGCTCGCTCCCGAGCTGCCGGTTCGAGAGAGGCATCAGACAGCAATATCTCAATGCGCGCTGCAAGGGCCGTGCTATCGCCGCGCGTTGCGAGTGTCTTGAGTTCGCGAATAACCTCATCACTGACGCCGTCGCGCGCAAGTTGGAGCGCCTGGGCTCGCGGCATCGGACCCGCAGTTGCGGCGTAAGTGGCGGCAGGTGAAACGAGGGCGAATGCAGACAGTGCAAGTAGCACCATCCGTTTCGGGGTCGGGCAGGCTGAACCGGCTGCTGAGTGACTCTTCAAAAGTGACCTGCTATCAGACGTCCGCACCTCGGCTGGACACTCGTTTTTTTGAGTGCCCCGGGGTGGCGAAAGTTCACCGCGGCTTGGGCGTCTCACCCGCGCGGATCAGGCGATCGCGCGCTGCCGGGTGACGGTCGAGTAAATCTGCACGATCTTGCCCGCACAGAGATCGGCTTCGGCATCGGACATTTTGCGTACCGTAGCGTGCACGCGAGTCTCCTTGCCGATCGGAGTAACTTGTTTAAGTATATTCGTTAACTCAATGAAATCATTTCGAATAATCTTGGGAAGTTGATCTGGGCTTAGATCGCCGAGATTATCCAAAAAGGCACCGATTAGACGCTGTTTGATTGGCCCCGGTCCAACCAGGGTCAGTGTCGCCAGATAAAAACGTTCCCATGCCTCGGTCATCGTTGGCTCCAGATCCGCTGAAATACCGAAGAAAAAACGCGCGATCAACGAATCGCTCCAGTCGTTGAACGGCAGCCCCAATCATCTTTCGACACGTTGCGAGGGCGGTTCTTATTTGGTTTTTTCGCCCTTGAATCTCACTCGTGTCGTGCCTCAGTAATATACGCCTGGCGAATGAAATCGCAAGTTCCTGCCGCGCGGGATCTCGTGGTGCGACGACTGGCAACTTGTAAAGGCAAATGGCTAGTGCTGTGTTGCCGCGAATCCGGGCAAAGCCGGGACGGCTTCGGTCAGAATCTGTCCGCTCGCATGCTCGAGTGAACCCAGCCCCAGGATGCTCGCCAGCGTCGGAGCCATGTCCACAGCGCGAACCGGGCGGCCAATTTCTCTCGCGGTGACGCCCGGCACGACGAATATCAACGGTATGTGAGTGTCGTATCGATAGGGCGATCCATGCATGGTTGCGTACGCGTCGGGTCTTGGATGGAGATACCAATTGGGCTTCTGTACCAGGATTACGTCGCCGGATCTCGAGGCGTAATAGCCATTGCGGATTTTCGCGGCCAGCGCAGGGTCGGGCATTTTATTTGCGCTGATCTGGGTTCGGGTTATGGCCACGGCAACTCCCGGTTCGTCACTCGCAATTTCCGCTACGGCCGCCTCTACTGCCGCAGGATCGATTTGCAACTCGCCAATTGCGCTGTGATCGAGGAATATCGCGGGGTTGGAGAAACCCGTTAGCAGATTTCTGTCCGTGTCGAATTTCTCGCTCAGCGCCGTGCGAATTCGTCGCATCAAATCGGGTATGTCGATCCGGCCCGAATCCGAACCCATCGCGATATAGCGCTCAGGAATCTCCGGCACACCATGATCGGCGCTCAGGACGATAACCGTATGCTCCAGGCCGACACGTTCGTCGATAAAGTCGAGGAATTTTCCGAGTGCCCGGTCCAGGCGAAACACGTTGTCCTCGGCCTCCAAGCTTGAAGGCCCGAAAACGTGGCCAACATAGTCGGTTGCGGAGAGGCCGATCGCCAGCATGTCGATACCGGATCGCTGGCCAATGCGCTCGGCTTCGATTAGTCGGCGCGCAACATCCAACGTCAGATCGTCGGCCATCGGTGTGGCTCGCAGCACCGAGAAGAAGTCCGTGTCTTTGCCGCGGTCGAGCGTATGCGGAAACGTGTTGCCCAGATATTCCGTATCTGGTTCCCAAGGTGCGTCGTCGGCGTCGGCGTAGATGTATGCCGCGCGATCATCTAACAGATTCCATTGCTTGTTGCGCAATTCTTCGACCCGTCCGAGCTCATTCCACTGTACCAGCCAGGTTGGGGTTTTCTCGTAGTAATAGCGACTCGTCACATAATCGCCGGTTTGCCTGTCATACCAGAATGCCTTGCCGTGCCGTCCGCCAGGCAGGATTGCTGATCGCTCCTTGGTCGAGACCGAAAACACCCGGGCAGCCCCGCCGAGTTCGTCGATCAGCGCATCTCCGACTGTCTCGATCATCAGATTGCGCGGCGAGCCGGTTTCGGTGGCGTTCGGATTGCCGTTGAGAACCGGCGATTCCGGATCGTCAACAGACCACACTTGCCGGTTTCCCTCGAACCACGCATTTCCGGTGATGCCATGCGAGGATGCCTGGGCCCCGGTGAACAGCGTGGCGTGGCCGACAGCGGTAAAGGTCGTGGCATGATCGAAATTCGCATCGCTGAAAATGACGCCATGGCGCTGGAGATAGCCGAAACCCGACGAAGGGTCGGCGCCGAATCGTGACCGGTATCGCGGCAGGACATCGCCGCGCAACTGGTCGACGGTAAAGGCGAGTACCAGTCGTGTGTCCGGCTGGGTCGGACGCGAGCTGCAAGCGGCGAGCATCAGGCAGAAAAAAGCGACCGAAATTGCGGTAACGCTCGGACTGTGTCCTGGTCCTTGTGGCCGCCGAATTCGATACCGCCTCGCAGTCAGCATGCTCGATGTTCCTTGAGCATGAAGGATTCCGACCAGTTTTCGCCGCATTCGGACAAGTCACGGGAGTCCACGGTCACTATTATTTGCTCCATATCGAGGGCGCTGCAAACGGAGGGCTTCGAAAATGCGGCGCCACCGAGATCATTGACTCCCTCCCTATATTGAGCCCCGCCTGCGCGGGGCATTTTTTTGTTTTGCTCCGGCACAATTGCGGAGATCATATCCTCAGGCTGTTTCCTGTTCTTGCAGATCGAGCAACTCTCGCATAATCCGGCGCATCTCGAATTTCTGGATTTTGCCGGTTACCGTCATCGGAAACTCATCGACGAAGCGAATGTAACGTGGAATTTTGTAGTGTGCGATTTTGCCACTGCAGAAATCGCGAATCTCTTCCTCGGTAGCAAGTTCTCCGTCGCGCAGGCGGATCCATACTGCAAGCTCTTCGCCGTATTTGTCGTCCGGCACGCCAAACACCTGGGCCTCGATGATTTTCGGATGTTGGTACAGGTACTCTTCGATTTCGCGTGGGTAGATGTTTTCGCCGCCCCTGATCACCATATCCTTGACCCGGCCGGTGATGCGCAGCCAGCCGTCTTCATCGAGCGTACCGAGATCTCCGGTATGCATCCAGCCGTCGCTGTCGATCGCTTCCGCGGTTTTTGCGGCATCGTCCCAGTAGCCCTGCATGACCAGGTAACCCGAGGTGAGAATCTCGCCCTGTACGCCGCGCGCGACGATATGACCATCCTGGTCGACGATTTTCGCCCGCGCGTGCGGATGGATGCGTCCGACCGTACCGACGCGCTTTTGCACGGGATCCTCGACGTCGCTCTGGAACGAAACCGGGCTGGTTTCAGTCATTCCGTACGCGATCGTGATTTCCGGCATGTGAAAGCGTGACACCGTCTGTTTCATTAACTCGACCGGGCACGGTGCACCGGCCATAATCCCGGTGCGCAGGCTCGAAACGTCGCGGCTGGCAAATTCCTCGTGCTCCAGCATCGCCGCAAACATCGTCGGCACGCCGTAAAGAGCGGTACAGCGCTCGTTTTCGATGGTTCGCAGCACTAGCTCGGGCTCGAAAGCCTCGGCGAGGTAGACGACGGTCGCACCGCAGGTCAACGCGACCATGGTGCCACCAACCATGCCGAAACAATGATAGAGCGGCACAGGAACGCAGATTCGGTCACGGGTTGTAAATCGGAGAATCCGGCCGATGAATCGGGCATTGTTCAAAATGTTGTAATGGCTCAGGGTCGCGCCCTTGGGTGCACCTGTCGTGCCGGAGGTAAACTGAATATTGATCGCATCGTGCGATTCGAGGCTGGCTGCGACGCGCACCAGGTCTGATCGGTCACAGTCGCTTCCCAGACCGAGTACTTCATCGAAACTGAACATCCCCGGGGTGGTCTCATCACCGAGTCGAATAATCGTGTGCAGCGCGGGCGCCCGTTTCGCTGCGAGCCTCCCGGGTTCGCATGTTTTGAGCTCCGGGAGCAAGCCATTCAGCATCTCTATGTAATCCGAAGATTTGAACCGGACGCCGGTAACCAGGCCAGCGCAACCGACTTTGTTCAATACATAGTCGAGCTCGCCCGGACGATAGGCCGGGTTGATGTTGACGAGAATCACGCCGATTTTTGCCGCGGCGAGTTGTGTCAGTGTCCACTCGGACAAGTTGGTTGCCCAGATACCGAGGCGGTCGCTTTTTTCGAAACCCAATCGCAACAATGCCATCGCCAGAGTGTCGACCTTTGCCGCAAGTTGACCCCAACTCCAGCGCACTCCCTGATGGGGTACGACCAGGGCCTCGTTGTCGCGCCACAGACCGGCGGCCTCGTCGAGTGCGTGACCGATAGTCTTGTCCAGCAACGGCAGATCGGTCGGACCGACGACGAAACTGTCGCTCATCATTCCCCCATGACTGTTTCACATCGTTTTGATAGTAAGCGCATGGTGCCAGTTATGGTGGCGGCTTTGAAGGCATCGCGGGTCGGGTATGTCCCGGACCATCACGGGTATTATCTAAATCGGGAGCGAAAGGTGGTGACTTATGACCCTGGCGGTGTAGCGTCGGGCAACCTGTCACGCCGGCCTGAATAAGTTGCTGCAAGGGTTTTGGCGCGGTCCTTGTTGTGCCGGTGTTAGCGCGACGATCTGGGTCATCACCTGAAGTTCGACAGCCATCAACGCGAAGGCGCGTGGGTTTCAGGGTCGGGTCGACAATCCAGCTCAAGCGGGAATTTTGCGGCGGCAACAACTGCCTGTGAACCAAGCGAGGTTTTCCGCCCGGTCCAACGCGACCACGCGTAGTACGGTAAATCGCGGCTCGCGTGTCGAATTCTCTTACAAAGGTGCTGTAAGCATGTGATTCATTTATGTAAAAAAATGAGCAATTACACTGGTTCCCGGTGTTCTGGCACACGATTTGCTTTGCTAATGGCAAAGGTCATGTTTGTTTCATTTGAAGAGTAAAGGCTAGTGGTTTTACCGAGGAAGAATAGAGTGACTGAAGCGCCTTCCGTGACAACGCGAGTTGCCCGTCGTTGGGCGCCATCGCCGATTATTGGGCGTTCCGGGAGGGACAGCTGCCAACCGTCGTATCGAAAACATTCCTTATTACCTTGCCGGATTCAGCTTCGAAAACGTGGCGGAACCGGGCTCGTTGTCGCTGTTTGGCCGCGGTATTGCGGGTTTAGATATCGCCCGGCCCAAAACAGCTGCTTAGTCAAAACGTTTCGGTTCGCCTCATAAGGGAAAACCAATATCTCCAGGGAGGAGTCAGGTAGTGGTCGGCAACGAGATAAAACAACAATAATAACTCGTCCCCTGCAGACCCCGCAGGCTACTACCGGAAACCCCGCCTCGGCGGGGTTTTTTTTTGCCGCGGAAAAAGGGGGGCCGTGTCTGGACAGACTGTCAGGTTCTGTTGTTCGCCGCAGGTGCCCGGGGAGTTTCCGGCCCCGGGGGCTGGAACGGCGGCATTCGCGCTACTCAATTGGGAATCCGGCTCTTCCGGTTTGTCTGGTAGCGGGTGCTACTGGCGGTGGCCAGGTCTGGGGTCCGCCGATCGGAAGTCCGCGGTCGAGCCTCCGCTGCCGTCCGTCGCCGCCACAACAACTCCGCGGCCTATTCCGATCCCGTAATGTCAGGTTGCTTCCGGGCAGGTCGCAATTGACTGATCCTGGCTGGCGGTCTCGGCAGTTTCGAGCCAGCGGTTGACGCAAGTCACACCGGTTTGCCAACGGTGATGATCGAGCGCCCGCTGTGCCTCTGCCTCGGCAATAGGCCGGGGCCAGCCACCGTCAAACTCGCCGATGGCCGCGCGTTCCTCAAAGTACTCTTTCTCGTCGCTATTGGTTATCTGTGCCATCGCCCAGTTTAGGCAGGGGTAGAGGCTCAGGCGGTGAGCCGACACAGAACAGAGGGCGACGATGTGATGCTTGTGACTCTTCCCGTGCAAGGCAGCGGGATCGAAACCGTCCGGAATGGTAGGCGCGATGGGAGTCGAACCACATGCCTCTGCCAGGTAATAGCAGTGCTCTACCGCTGAGCTACGCGCCTTTCGAATTGCTGCGGCTTAATTTTTGCCGCTCATTTTTCCACCTGAAGCTGACCGGGATTCTCTTGAACCTGCCGCACCAGTGCCTGCGTCTGATTTCGCATGTAAAGAGCGAGGTCGGTAACGTCAGTCAGGTTTTTCAGCATCGCAATGATAGCGCGTTCCCGATCTGATTTAGCAATCTTCCTGATCCGCGCCATCTGGTTGCAGATTTGGTGGCCAGACGCAGCCGCCTGTTTGCGATTGTGAATCATTGTTTCTTTCCCGGATCGTGGCTCGTCAACACCTGGTGAGCGGTTGCATTGGTCAAAGCTACCCATCGAACGGGTCCTGCTCCGTTAATTCCGTCACGGAATAGTCGAGAGACACGGGGGGCTGCCGTGCGCAACGGCGCGGGA
Organism: Chromatiales bacterium; assembly: GCA_002868855.1. Classification (GTDB taxonomy): domain Bacteria; phylum Pseudomonadota; class Gammaproteobacteria; order Steroidobacterales; family BM003; genus BM003. The sequence continues at coordinate 10,956 of PKUM01000034.1, forward strand.
GAAAGGCCGCGTCGGGTTCTGGCGCTGGCCAATTCTGAGGCAAGATCTTCGGTCATCCATTCGCCGAGTTGGCGGTTTTAGGGGATTTTCGCCTTGCACTGATGATTATTTGATCTCGATTCGCGATAAGGGTTGGACTGACTATTCGCGATTGCCTATAGTCGTTCGGCGAAGCCAATAAGCCCGATTGGGCCATTATTAAAAAGCGCGGTGCGAATTCATGATCAGGAACGCTCTCCTTATTGCCTGTCTGGCATTTCTGTCCGGTGAAGCTGTCGCCCAGGTCGGGACGGCCGAGACGATTTACCACTGCAAGAACGGGGATGCCGTTCGCGAGGTTACGATCGCCAGGGTAGATCCAGCGTCGCCGGTTCCGTGCGAAGTCTACGACCGGAAATTCCGGGATGGCACCCCGCGGAAAATCTACAGTGCGCAATTTGATCATTCATATTGCGTCAGCAAGGCAGCGGAATATGTCAAACGCCTGGAGAAAGGATTTTGGAGCTGTGAGCCGGAGGTGCTGATTGCAGTTGCCGACTCGCAGGCAGCCGCCGCAGTAATAACGGAGAGCGCACCGGAAACGCCGTCAGGTTCGGCTGAGGAAGTTGCTGGTTCGGCGGCGGTTGAGGAGGTCGGGCGCGTGCAATCGGAGGCAATGCCGGGCGATTCTGGCAATGAGAGGGAAAATTCGGTGTCCGCGGCCACTCCGGATCGACCGGAATCTGCTGCCGAGGCAGGGATCCCGGCGGGCGAGCGCCCGGAGATTCCCGCTACATCCGGAACCAGCACTGCAGTTTCCGCTGGCGAGAATGCGAAACCGGCGCCGGCGGCGGGCGACGACAACGATACGATAAAGGCCTATCTCGCCACGACTGCAGAGTACAGTTTCGCCGCGGACGATCTTGGCGACGCAGTCTTCGTCGATGCCCTGGACGTCGTCAGCCGGGATGTCAACGGAGACGGCCAGGCCGAGATATTCGTGCGCCTCAACCACGAACGCTACAGCGCTCCGACCGCATGCCCGGCGTGGGATCTTTATAGCGTCAGCGAGTGGGAGTTCGACGAGGATACCGGTATCGCGCTCGAGGAGGATCTGGCAGCGGGTCTCGGTATCTGCGAGGTCGTTGCGCTGGATTCCCGCACCAGCGGCTATGAGGATCTTCTGATCCGGGTCAATTCCATTGACGGCTCGCTGTCGGTCAAACTGATCAAGTACTACTTCGGTGGTTATAGGGTAATGGAACACCATACCTATGATGAAGATGCCGATAAAACACGGATTATTCGTACCACTATCGAGGGCGACAGCAGTGAAGGTACGGAATCCGGCAAGTCCGGTCTGATAACGTTGTTCGACAACGGGATACCTGTGACCTTTTAAACCCGGTTTAGCGCTACCCAGCCGGTTATCGCGGGGTGAGAGTAGACTGCATCCGATGGTTGTCTGCGTTATTCTGCCTGCGGCGCGCGAGGGCCCCGTTGGACCGCCCGGTTGGTCACGGCCCGTGTTCAAAGTGAGGAAACACCATGAGCAGCGAGCGGTTTGATGCCCTGCTGTCCGCTAAGCAGCCAGTAGACTCGGCGCCTGCACACGCCAGGATGCTGCTATTCAGGCCTGCTCAGAATCCAGATTACTGAAGAACAATTGCGTTCGGGCGAGCAAACAGAGTGAACATGTAAAGGGCAGCGGTGCGTTATGAAATCAGGACGTAATTGCCCAGGCCCAGTGGCCTCGTGGTCGGGATGTTCCCGACTTTAAAGCTTCGCGGGTGCGGCAGCAATTCAGCTCCGCCAGATTAACGGCTGCCTGATCGCCGTCTTGACTGGGAAATACCGATCCCTGTCGGCTGGTTTCGCGCGGCCGGCGCTACCGCGCGGTGTCGATGGCCTTGCTAGGCAGCGTGGCAGCTACATTGTTGGTTCAAGGAATTGCGTGGTCCACTGAGCCGAAGTTCCGGTAAGATTTGGGGGCGGGCCGAGAAAGAGCAGATATTTGTCGATACAGTCGTCCGATCCGGGAGGGTTACCGATGCAGGCTTATCGCAACGCATTGCCGCAACTGGACGGGAAGTTTTTTCTGACCGATGCCGGCCTCGAGACCGACCTGATATTCAATCACGGCATCGAAATCCGGGAATTTGCGGCGCACACGCTATTGCCCGATAGCGCGGGGAGAAAGGCTCTGGCGGATTATCTTGGTAGATTTCTGGCTTTGGCGGCGGATCTCGACGCCGGGTTCGTGCTGGACAGCCAGACCTGGGAAGCGCATCCGCACTGGGGCGGCGATCTGGGCGCCACGGATGAGGAACTG
>PKUM01000031.1 GCA_002868855.1 Chromatiales bacterium
CCCCACGAGACCGACCGGTATCGTCCCGATCAAAACCGCCCACGCCAGCCTTGCATCGGCGTCGACACCTGCACCGCCGAGGCTGCGCAACCACGCGCGGATCATGACCCGGAGATCGTCACGGAAATAGAACAACACGGCGCTGAGTGTGCCGACATGTACCGCGACATCGAATGCGAGCCCCTGGTCGGGCCATCCCATAAACCGCGGAACGAGCACGAGATGACCGGAACTGGAGATCGGCAGGAACTCGGTGATGCCCTGGACGATCGCAAGAACGATGACCTGAATGAAGTCCAAATCAGAGCCTGTGCCGCATGTCGTGAATACCAGGCTCGGCCCTGTCATCCGGCCAGTCACGCGAAAAAACCATCATTTTGAACCGTTCCCCCATCTCTCCCGGCAGCACCAGCTGTTTGGCCTGTTCGCGCAAGCCAAATTGACCGGACTCTGCCTCCGCTGCAAGCAATTCGGTCATCCCCGCGCCCAGCAGAAAGTGCGCCTGCGTCACGAACCCCTCAAGTTCCAGGCCCGCGTCGATCCCGGCATCCGCCAACGCCGTGAAATCGACCCAGGCCGTGATGTCCTGCAGACCCACCAGCACGAACGGATCGTCGTGGGCGCGATGCCGGTAGTGACATCGCAGTGTGCCTTGGCCGCGGTCGCGATGATAGAGCTCGGATCGCGGCAAACCGTAGTCCGCCAGCAACACAATGCCGCGTTCGAGCGCCGCGGACAGTGATCTCATCCACGCTTCCAGCATCGGGCAATACTCGGAGCGAAAACCCACCGGCAAGGATGTTCCGACACACGCCTCGATCTCCGCGACTCGTTGCAGCAATGCCTTGCCCGCGGGCAGACGCAATTCGCGGAATCCGCCGTCACGCCAGCACACACCGAGCCCGCAAGGCCCTCCAGGGCCGATTTCAAAGCGCTCGACCGGCAGGGCGTCCACCACTTCGTTGGCCAGAACGACGCCATTGAAACTATCCGGCCAGGTATCGAGCCAGCATACCCGCTCGTTCCGGCGCAGCGCCTGTTGCTGGCGCGCACGCAATTCAGCGCTTACCTCGAGGATGCAATAACGATTCAGCGGACGCCCGAGACGATCGAGTTCAGCCAGCAATTCGACCGCGAGCTCACCGCTTCCCGCACCGATCTCGAGAATATCCAGGGGGCCGGATTCAGGCGTTCGGTTTACCAGCCAGCGCGCAAGGCAGCGCGCGAAAAGCGGGCCGAGTTCGGGCGCGGTCACGAAATCGCCTTCCCCGCCAAACTTGCGGCTGCCAGCGCTGTAGTACCCAAGTCCCGGAGAATACAAAGCAAGTTCCATAAAGCGCGGAAACCCGATACTGCCACCCTCGCGATCGATCTCAGCTCTGATCTGCGCGGTCAGTTTTTCACTGTGTTCGCGAGCCGACGGCGAAGGGCTCGGAAACGTCTCGATACCGGATTCTGAACTGCTTGGGGACACAAACTGACTCTCGCCGCACTACCAGCGGGCGATGTTGCCAGAGCGCGGCGGGGGTTGCAGCCCGCGCCTGCTGGCGACCGCCGTACGCCACGCGTATGCTCGGTGCCTGGTTGCCATCTGCCGGACTATTGATACGCCCGACCATGACCGAAATATTCGACATACACGACAGGGTTGCGCTGATTAGCGGTGGCGCAAAAAGAGTAGGCGCGGCGATCGGGCGGCGCTTACACGATGCCGGCATGAGGGTAATTGTGCACTACCGAAATTCGGCTGCCGAGGCGCAGGAACTCGCTGCGGAACTGAACACACGACGGCCGGACTCGGCGACGACAATTTCAGCCGATCTGCTCCATTACGAGCAACTCGACGACCTCATCGAGGCAGCCGCAGCCCGATTTGGCCGACTCGACCTTCTGATCAACAACGCGTCGACTTTTTATCCCACCCCGGTGGGGGCTATCACCGGGTCGGATTGGGACGATCTGCTTGGCAGCAACCTCAAGGCTCCGCTTTTCCTGTCACAGGCAGCCGCACCGCAGTTGCGAAAGAACCGTGGCCAGATCATCAATATCGTCGATATTTATGCACGCAAGCCGTTGCAGGAACATACGGTTTACTGTGTTGCCAAGGCAGGTCTCGCCATGTTGACGCTTAGCCTCGCCCGCGAGCTCGGCCCGCCTGTTCGGGTCAACGGTATCGCTCCCGGGGCGATCATCTGGCCGGAACAGGGTCTGGACGAGTCAAGCAAGCAGGCGATGCTAGACCAGATTGCGCTGCGAACAGTCGGCGACCCGGACGACATAGCGCGCTGCGCGCTATACCTTGCACGCGACGCTGCCTACGTGACCGGTCAGATCATCGCCGTCGACGGTGGCCGCAGCCTCGGCTGGTAATTGCCGCGGCCGCCCGCACAGCTGGTCGTCAATGGTAGTCGCGCAATATCTCGCCCCAGCCTCGCTGCCTCGCCTCGGTGCGTTGTTTCTCGGCTTTTGCCTGCAACGCGTCGAGTTTCTGCGCGGTCACGACCGGGCATGCGCCAGTTTCGACATAGCTCAATGCGGCCGCAAGAGAATCCTCACGCGGATCGCCAAAACCAAAATCCAGATCGTCCTCGGCCGGGCAGTCCGGATCGAAGCCGTCGTAGTAATCGCCTTCACCTTCGGCATTTACAGTCTGAAACGTCACCGGCCGTAGTACGAGATCATTGCAGACGTCGAAACCCAGCGAACCCACGGGTTTACCAAAACTGCTCGAGCCTACGACCGCAACGTCTCCAAGCCTCCCGTTTTCGACATACGGCAACATCGCGTTCAGTACCAATTCGCTGGCCGATGCAGTTGTCGGCGTGGTAATGAAAACCAGCTTGTTGATGGTCGCAAGGCTATCGGCCTCACGCGCAAATCTGAATGTCACATTGCGGTTGCTGAGCTTGTCGTTGTAGACCTCGCCAAACGACACTTCGCCTTCGGCCGGGATACCCTGCAAAAGGTTCGCGAGGTACTCGGCGACCGATACCAGCCCGCCGCTGTTATAGCGCAAATCGATAATCAGGTCGGTGGCACGCGCTGCATTGAAAATCTGGAATGCCGCAGCCAGTTCGTCCGGCGATGGCGAGGCGAAACTACGGAAATTCAGGTAACCGGTTCGGGTCGCGCCGGTATCAAATACTGTGTATCGAGCTACCGTGTTGAATACGAGGTCTTCCTTAACTACCGTGACATCATCGATTAAATTTCCATCGGAATCGCCATACGTAATAATTCGGGTGACACCGACGGTTCGCTCGCCAAGTGCCTCGCTGATTGCCGCGACCGGGTTGTCCGGGTCGTCCGCAATGATCTCGGCTACGGGAACTCCCTCGATCTCCAGGATCTTGTAACCGCGCTTGAAGCCCGCGCGCGATGCCGGAGTTTTGAGGTTTTCTTCGTCGTATTCGCCAAACACCTGGGCGAATTGCACCTCGTCATCGTTGACGATGCGAAACGAAAAACCGAACCCCACGAATGCCGCACCGATCAGGTCGTCCTCCTGATCCTGCGTGACAACGAAGCTGTAACGGTCTGCGGCGGTTTCGACCGGATCGTCCAGCAGAAAATCGACGTCCTCCACCAATGCGTCCAGATAGGCGCCAGGTGAGTTGTAGCTCGCTGGCGAAATGTTGGGCAGCTGATCGTAAGCCAGGTACCAGGCATCCATGATTCCCTGAATCTGGCTGTTCTGTTCGGTGACGTTGCACTCGTCGCCGGTGTCGAACGGCCCATTGCCGCCGCCACAACCAGCGATTATCACCAAACACCCGGCCAATACCGGACTGAAGACCCTCTTCATATCGCGTTTCTCCTGCAGACCCGCTCCTGATTTTACCCGACAAGGGCCTATCCGGAGACTTCGACCGGTTCAAGGTTTTTTAGTCCCGCCGGAAACGACTCCCAGTGCTCCGAGAAGCTGCGGCCGGTGACCGGATGGCGGCGATCGCCGGCGATTTCAGCCAACGGACCCAGCACGAAAGCATACTCCAGCGTTTCCGCGCGGGGCAGACGGAGTTCGGGGGACTCGAGCACAAGATCACCGAATAGCAGCAAATCCAGGTCCATTGGGCGCGGCCCAAATCGCGCGCCGTCGCGGTCGCGTCCGCACAAATCCTCTACTTCGCGAAGCTGCGCGATTATGTCTTGGACGTCCTCTTCAGTGCTAAATCCGACCGCGAGGTTGAGAAAATCGTCGCCAACAAACCCCTGAGCGGGGCTTTGGTAGACCGTGGAGGCGTTTATGCGGCCAAACCGCCGATGCAGCTCGGCCAGTGCGCGGCGAATGTTTCGCTCCGGGTCGACATTACTCCCGACCGAGACAAACACCTCAGTCACGATAGTCGGCCGGAGTTCGTTCGATCTCGATCCCGACATCGCGGGCGCCGCGAATCGCGCCGGTTTTGTTTAGCGTGAGCCGCACCGATGCGACCGAAAATTCCGTCACGACGATTTCGGCCACGCGTTCGGCAAGCGTCTCGACCAGCTGGAACGATGAATTGGACACAAAATCGGTGATGCGCTTGGCGACCGCCTTGTAATTGAGCGTGTCCTCGATCTGGTCGGTCGCCGCCGCCGCGCGGATATCGGCGGCCATCTCGAGGCTGATACTGACCCGCTGGCGTATTCGCCGCTCCCACGCCCAGATACCTATCACGGCCTCGATCTCGAGCTCGCGCAAAAAAATCTTGTCCATGCGACTCCCTGGTCTGCTGCGACTGAAAAACCCAGGCGCGGGTTGCGGCGCAACGACCGCTATAACGGCTCGAGGCTGTCAAGCGGCCAGCGTGCTCGTGCTACCGGCCCGTCCACATCGACCTGGCCTGCCGCCAGGCGCAACGCCCCCACATGGGCAATCATCGCTCCATTGTCGGTGCAGAATTCGATGCGCGGATAAAACAGGCGCCCGCCAAGCTTACTCATCTCTGTGCCGAGGCGCTCGCGCAGGCGCTTGTTGGCGCCGACGCCGCCGGCCACCACGAGTCGCCTCGCGCCGGATTCATCGAGCGCACGCAGACACTTGCCGGCCAGCGTGTCGACGACGGCCTGCTCGAACGCCAAAGCGACGTCCGCCCGATCCTGCCGGTCCAGATCACGGTCGCGCGTCGCCACGAATACGGCCGTTTTCAGACCGGAGAAACTGAAGTCGCAGTTTGGCTTTTGCAGCATCGGCCGTGGAAAGCGGTAGCGCCCTTCGCAACCCGACTCGGCAAGCTTCGCCAGTGCCGGTCCTCCGGGATAGGGCAGTCCGAGTAGTTTCGCGGTCTTATCGAATGCCTCGCCGGCAGCGTCGTCGACAGTCTCGCCGAGAATTTTATAACGACCGATGGCCTCGACCGCCACCAGCATGGTGTGGCCCCCGGAGACCAGAAGCGCGACGAACGGGAATTCGGGCGGATCGGCCTCCAGCATTGGCGCAAGAAGATGCCCCTCCATATGGTGTACGCCGAGCACCGGGACCCGCCAGGCGAACGCCAGGCTGGACGCGACGCTGGCGCCAACCATCAGCGCACCAATCAGCCCCGGCCCGGCGGTGTAAGCGACACCGGTGATTTCTTTTGCGCTGACCTCGCCGCGCTCGAGTACGTCCTGGATAAGCTGCGGCAGCTTTCTTATATGGTCGCGAGAGGCCAGTTCCGGCACAACGCCACCAAATTCCCTGTGCAGGTCCACCTGACTGTGCAGAAGATGCGCCAGCAAGCCAGCCTCGCTGTCGTACAGCGCAACGGCGGTCTCATCGCATGAGGTCTCTATTCCAAGTGTCAGCATCGATTCCGGGCTCGTGAGTAGCTTTGCAATTGTACAATCCCAGCGGTAGACTACGCGGTTTTCCCGGTCCGGGAGGTTTTTTAGTGTCCGGGCCCGACCATCGATATTACAACTCAAGGTATTTTGTTCATGCCCAGCGTTAAAGTCAGGGAAAGCGAGCATTTCGACGCAGCCTTGCGTCGCTTCAAGCGCGCTTGCGAAAAAGCCGGCATTCTCACCGAATTGCGTCGCCGCGAGTATTACGAGAAACCCACCCAGGAACGCAAGCGCAAGAAAGCCGCGGCGGTGAAACGCCACATGAAGCGGCTGTCGCGCGAGGCATCCAAACGCAAACGCATGTATTGAGCCTGCGGACCGGTTTGCCAATGGCTCTGAAAACCGACATCCAGAACGACATGAAAACGGCCATGCGTGCCGGCGACAAAGAGCGCCTGGGCACGATCCGCATGGTATTGGCCGCAATCAAGCAACGCGAGGTCGATACGCGCGAGGATGTCAGCGACACCGATGTGCTGCAGCTGCTCGAAAAAATGGTCAAGCAGCGGCGCGAATCGGCGGAGCAGTACCGGTCCGGCGAGCGACCCGAGCTCGCCGAACGCGAAGAACGCGAGATCGAATTCATTCGCGTCTACCTGCCGGAGCCCCTGTCCGACGAAGACCTGCAAGCGCTGATTGCCGAGGCGATTGCCACCGCCGGGGCCACTTCGATGAAGGACATGGGCAAGGTGATGGGACTGGTGAAAGCCGAGGCCCAGGGTCGCGCCGACATGGGCAAGGTCAGCGCAGCCGTCAAGGAACGCCTGAGCGCGGCCTGAGCGGCGCGCCACCGAGGCATCCATTGCCTGCCCACGCCCGCTGAGGTTTGGGCTATAGTTCGAGAGACGTGGCAGGCCGAATCCCCCAACATTTTATCGACGAACTGATCGCTCGCGCGGATATTGTCGAGGTGATCGGGGCACGAGTCCCGCTCAAAAAAGCCGGCCGCGAATACAAGGCCAACTGCCCGTTTCACGACGAAAAAACCCCTTCTTTCACTGTCAGCCCGGACAAGCAGTTTTTCCACTGCTTCGGCTGCGGCGCTCACGGCACCGCACTCGGCTTCCTGATCGATTACGATCACGCCGATTTTGTCGAGGCTGTCGAGGAACTTGCCAGCATCGTCGGCATCGAAGTACCGCGCGAGGAAAACGCAACAGCAGATCGTCGCAGCCTCGACCTGTTTGATGTGATGGACAAGGCGAGCGCGTTTTACTACGAGCAACTCAAGCACGACCGCCGCGCCCAGGCCTATCTCAGACGCCGCAACGTCTCGGGCGAAACTGCCCGCGACTACCGCATCGGCTATGCGCCGGACTCGTGGGACGCCATTTTGCGACAGCTCGGCGATGGCGAGCACAAGCGCCAGCAACTGGTCGACACCGGGTTGACCATGCGCCGCGACGACGGCCGCGAGTACGACCGCTTTCGCGACCGCGTCATTTTTCCGATTCGCGACGCTCGCGGTCGCACCGTGGGATTTGGCGGCCGGGTGCTCGACAAGGGCGAACCCAAATACCTGAATTCGCCCGAGACCGTGTTATTTCACAAGGGCAAGGAACTATACGGCCTGTTCGAGGCACGCCGCGCGTTGCGCCAGATCGATCGACTGCTGGTGGTCGAGGGCTACATGGATGTGGTTGCCCTCGCCGAGCATGGCGTTCGCTACGCCGTCGCAACTCTTGGCACTGCAACGACGCCGGAGCATTTGAAACGGCTGTTCCGGGTTTGCCCGGAGGTTATCTTTTGTTTCGACGGTGACCAGGCCGGACGCAAGGCCGCGTGGCGCGCGCTTGAAAACGCCCTGGGTGAGCTCCGTGAGGGCCGCCAGATTCGCTTCCTGTTTCTTCCCGACGGAGAGGATCCCGATTCGATGATCGGCAGCGAAGGCCGCGAGGCATTCGAGCTACGTCTCAGCGGCGCCACACCGTTGTCGGAATTCCTGCTTCAGACACTGTGCACCCAGACCGACCTCGATAGCGTGGACGGACGCGCACGGCTTGCGGAACTGGCGCGACCCTTGCTCGGCCGGGTGCCGGAAGGGATTTACAAGGATCTCCTCGTCGACCATCTCGCGACCGCTGTCGGCATGCCGGGCGAACGCCTGACCACACACCTGGCGGTAGCAAAAGACTCGCCCAGGCGGCGCACCGCAAATCCCAGCGCCACCCGACCCGCGCGCAGTTCGCTGCTGCGCAGGGCAATCACGCTGTTGATGCACCATCCGAAGGCCGCCGCCGGGCTCGACTACGACAATCAACTGGAAACGCTGGAAATCCGCGGCATCGGCATCTTTCTCGAACTCCTTGAAGAATGCAAAAACGCCCCCAATATTTCGACAGCGATGGTGCTTGAGCGATGGCGCGGGCGCCCCGAAATGGACGCTCTGGCGCGGCTCGCCGCACAGGAGTCACTGGTCAGCGACGAGGCCGCAGCTCGCGAACTGCAGGACACCATCGCAAAAATGGTTGAGGAGTCGCGCCCGAGGCTGAAGACAGCCCAATTGCTGGAAAAAGCCGCAGACGGGACTATAAGTGAAGAAGAGAAGAGCGAACTTCAGAATCTGCTCAGTCGTCGCACCGGCACGGCTCAGCCGGGAACCAAATGAACTTTCTGGATATCTAATGTTTTCCGAGCTATAGTGGTGGGTTTACGCGCGCCTCGGTGCACGCTGTTTCTTAATGAGGGCCAGCAATCTTGAGCGACAAACAGACAGTCAAGCCGGACGATCGGGCGTCGCAGCTCAAGCTGCTCATCGCACGCGGCAAGGAACAGGGTTACCTCACTTATGCCGAGGTAAACGATCATCTGCCGAACGATATCGTCGATCCGGAACAGATCGAAGATATTGTCAATATGATCAATGACATGGGCATCACGGTGTACGAGAAGGCACCGGATGCCGAGGCCCTGCTGCTGTCAGACAATGCAGTGTCCGATGATGACGATACCGATGATGCCGCCGCGGCGCTGGCCACTCTGGACAGTGAATTCGGACGCACCACCGACCCGGTAAGAATGTACATGCGCGAAATGGGTACGGTCGAGCTGCTGACCCGAGAGGGTGAAATCCGGATCGCGAAACGTATCGAGGAAGGCCTGAACCAGGTCAAGGGTGCAATCGGCCTGTTTCCGCCGACCTATCAGCGTCTGCTGACTGAGTATGCGGCCGTCGAGGCCGGCGAGGCCCGGCTGCTGGACGTCATGACCGGGTTCATCGATCCGAACGCGGAGGATGCACCGCCTGGAGGCGCAGCCGCCGCCAGCGACGATGACGAAGATGAAGTCGTCGACACCGGGCCGGATCTCGAGGAAGTGAAGGCGGCCATGAACTCGATCGCCAGTCTTTACAAGCGCAGCATCGCCTCGATCGAAAAGCATGGCGTCGACGCGGGCCGCACGATGAAACTGCGCGAGCAGTTGAACGAAGAGTTCATGCTGCTAAAACTGTCGCCGAAAATGTTCGATCGCCTGGTGCAAAATCTGCGTGACACGGTGCGCCACGTGCGCGCGCAGGAACGCCATGTCATGTATCTTTGCGTGCGTCAGGCCGGCATGCCGCGCAAGGACTTCATCTCGAGCTTCCCGAAAAACGAGACGGACCCGAGCTGGATCGAGAAGCACATCCGGGCCAAACGCAAGCATTCGTCCGTGCTCGCCAAGCTAAAGGCCGATGTCCAGCGATCGCAGCGCAAGCTGATCGCGGTCGAACTGACCAGTCACGTCTCAATAGGCGAAATCAAAGAAATCAACCGGCAGATGTCGATCGGCGAGGCGAAAGCCCGGCGGGCGAAAAAAGAAATGGTCGAAGCCAACCTTCGCCTTGTCATTTCGATTGCAAAGAAATACACCAACCGCGGCCTGCAGTTTCTCGACCTGATCCAGGAAGGCAACATCGGGCTGATGAAGGCCGTGGACAAATTCGAGTACCGGCGCGGTTACAAGTTTTCCACCTATGCAACCTGGTGGATACGGCAGGCCATCACTCGCTCGATTGCCGATCAGGCGCGCACGATCCGCATCCCGGTCCATATGATCGAGACAATCAACAAGCTGAACCGGATCTCGCGACAGATGTTGCAGGAAATGGGCCGCGAGCCGCAGCCTGAGGAACTTGCCGAACGGATGGAAATGCCGGAAGACAAGGTCCGCAAGGTGCTCAAAATCGCGAAAGAGCCGATCTCGATGGAAACCCCGATCGGCGATGATGAGGATTCGCACCTGGGAGATTTCATCGAGGATCAGGCGGTGTCGTCACCGCTCGATTCGGCCACGGGCGAAGGACTGCGCGAGGCAACTCACTCGGTGCTGGCCGGGCTGACGCCGCGTGAAGCCAAGGTCCTGCGGATGCGGTTCGGGATCGATATGAATACCGACCATACGCTGGAAGAGGTCGGCAAGCAGTTCGACGTGACCCGCGAACGCATTCGCCAGATCGAAGCCAAGGCGTTGCGCAAGCTGCGGCACCCGACACGCTCTGAGCAACTCCGCAGCTTTCTGCTGGAAGACTAGAGTCCGGGTCGGGAATTGTCGCAGGCAAATCGAAAAAGGCGTCGCAAGACGCCTTTTTTTGCCGTCCGTATTGCCGCTACCGAAACACGGCGCCCACCTCCAATTCAACAGCATACTGGACGCCCCGGGGTTCTTTCCTATAATCAGATAGTTTGCACGAACAATCACGACCGCTGAGGGCAAAACCCGCGGCGGCATCCAAGAACAAGAAACCCCTACCGCTTACAAGGAGGTAAGACGAATGAATATCATGGAAGCCCTGCTGTCCGGCAACAACGCCGCGTCCCTGAGCAACGCCGCATCCCGCCTCGGTCTCGGCGAAGACCAGATTCGCGCGCTTGTGCAAAACGTCGTGCCGGTCCTCGCCAAAGGCGTACAGAGAAACAGCGCAAGTGGTGACGGTCTTGCCGCACTGGCGCGGGCGCTCGAGGGTGGAGGACACGAGCGCTACCTGGACAATGCCGAGGCGCTCGCGGGCGCCAGGACGGATGGCAACAAGATTCTCGGGCACGTGCTCGGTGACAAGGAAGTCAGCCGCAATCTCGCGAATCGCGCCGCCCAGCAAACCGGCGTCGATTACGGGCTGGTCAAGCAATTCCTGCCCATGGCCGCGGCCTCGTTGATGGGCGCATTGAGTCAGCAGAACCGGGCCAACCCGGGGCAACTCGCGCAGAACCTGCCGTCCGCACGCGGCGGCGGCGCTAATCCATTGACTTCCTTCCTCGATTCCGACGGTGACGGCTCCGTGGCCGACGATTTGCTCGACATGGCAGCAAAATTTCTACGCTAGAAACCACCTGAGCGCGAACGGCAAGGCAATCCGAAAAGCAATCTCAAGGAGAGACGCATCATGTCCGTAGCAAGAGTTACAGAAATCATTTCGGGTTCTGACAAGAGCTTCGACGATGCACTCAAAAAAGGTATTCGACGTGCCAGCAAAACTCTGAAAAACATTCGCGGCGCGTGGATAATGGATCAGGAAGTCACGGTAAATGACGAAGGCAAAATCACCGAATACCGGGTAAAGATGCGAGTCACTTTCGTGCTGAAAGACTGAATTCCGTTCGGTCAGCCGAGCACAACGATTACAACAGGGAGAATACTGAAATGGGTCTGTTCGATTTTGCACGCGATATTGGTCGAAAACTTTTCGATACCGACGCCGAAGCCGCCGACAACATCAAGGAACATCTGAACACATCGCTGAGCGGTGTCACCAACCTCGACGTGAAATTCGACGATGGTGTGGTTACGCTTTGCGGCGACTGCGCGAAGGCGTCCACCAAGGAACTTGCCGTGCTTATGGCGGGCAACGTCGAGGGCGTAAAACAAGTCATTGCCGACGAATTGACCGCCCCTCCGCCGCCGCCGGAAGTAAAGGTGGAGTATTACGAGATTCAGCGCGGCGACACGCTGTCGGGAATCGCCAAGAAATACTACGGCGACCCGATGCAGTACAAAGCGCTGTTCGAGGCCAATCGTGAGGTCATCGAGGATCCCGACAAGATCTATCCCGGCCAAAAAATCCGGATTCCGAAAAAAACGGCAAACTGAAAGGCCCGGGCAACCGCCCGCTCATACGCTTGCCGCAAGCGATTGCGAACATCGACACTGACCAGACGGGTGAGCGAGCTTGCGGGGGCTCGCTCACCCTTATCCCAACAAGGCATACTTCGCCCAAGATACCCGCACAACAGTCGAATCCGACCGGCGCCGGGATTCGAAATCCCGGTTATAAAACACCATCCGGGTTCGCGAATGAAGCTGGGGAACGGGGCAGTAAACAAACTTGGGGGGCGAAGGTTCGTCTGCCCTAGAATGAAAACATAGTATTCCGGCACCTGCCGGACCCGTCCGCAGACGCTAAGGTAACCGCAGAACTGACCGTCTGGCGGAAAACGCCATGACTATTGGACTTGAGGCAAGCGGGTAGACGTGATTGACGTAGTTGATCCGCTTTCGCCCGGGCGAACCCGGGTTTGACCGATAGAGGGACTGCACCGTAAGCGTCGATCCGGGCACGACAGGAGTCGCAGTCCATGCTCCGCCGAGAGATTCTCATATCACACACGGGACTAATACAGCCATGGCAGGGAAATTTGATTTGTTTGGATTGGTCTGGCGATTTGCGCTGGCGCTGGTACTGGTTTTGGTTACCTTCAACCCGAGTGGACATTCCTACTTCCACTGGGTCCGGGACGCCGTGGCAGCGGGCGCATTCGATCCGCTAATGGCTTTGGCAGGCGTTGCCCTGGCGATTGGTTGGGTAATGTTCCTGAAAGCGACTCATCGATCGCTCGGCAGCCTTGGCCTGATTCTTACCAGCGCCTTTTTTGCGGCGTTTGTCTGGTTGCTGATCGACCGCGGCATCCTGGAGGCGGACTCCACGACTGCCATTAGCTGGATCGTGCTGATTGTGATCGCCGCGGTGCTGGCAGTCGGCATGTCATGGTCGCATATCAGGCGCCGGCTCAGCGGTCAGGTCGATGTGGATGACGTCGACGACTAGACCGGGCCAATTGCAGGTCGACATTATCCGGACGGAGACGCAGGCGCGCGAGCTATAGCCAACTGAGGCAGTGCGGCGCCAACAACGTTAGCAAACGGATTACCCGATGCAGCAGACCACCTTACGAAATCGGCTTCACCTGCAGGGCTGGCGCCTTTGGGTAGTGGCCGCAGTGCTCCTTTACACGCTGGTCGGATTTTTCCTGCTGCCATGGATCATCGAGCGGCAATTGCTGAGCTTCGCCGACCAACGCCTGCAGCGCCCCATGAGCATCGAACGGGTACGAGTCAATCCGTATTCGCTTGCGCTCACCATCGAAGGATTGAAGCTCGATGAGGCGGACGGTACCGCACTGGCCGCGCTGCGTGAATTCCACATCAATTTCGAGGCTTCCAGCCTGGTGCGCCGGGCCTGGACCTTCA
>PKUM01000028.1 GCA_002868855.1 Chromatiales bacterium
AATGCTGCAACCGATCTCGTACTCGCTGCGGAAACGCTCGAGCGCGTCCTCGTCAACATCGTGGCCACGGCGGTCGAGGACCTTCAACGCCACCTGCTCCTCGCGCGATTCCGAAAGAGCCAGGTACACCGAGGAATAACGGGTGCGATTTATCGGCCGGATGATCACGTATCCCGGAATCTCGGGCATCGGCTTGCCCTGCCAACGCGCCTCGTCGATGCTCCGCTCACGCTCTGAAACCGCACCGCGAAGCGCGTCAACCAGCATGTCACCGCTCAACAGGCGCTTCGGCAGGTAGTCACTGGCGCCCATTTTCATCGCCTTGACCGCGGTCAATTCGTCACCGCCATCAGCCAGTATCAAGACGGGCGGACAGGCGCGTTTACGCAAGAATGCAGGTACGACATTCAACGCGGCGGGCTGCTCCGCATCGAGCCCGAGCATGACCACGTGGTAGCGGCCCATGGCCAGCCCGGCAAGGCGCATTTCGATCTGGTTCCAGCTCTGAAATTCGATTTCGGAACGCGGCCACAATGCACTCACGTGATGTCCCAGCCACTGGCGTAGCCTTTCGTCCTCCTCGATTGCCAGGACCTTCGTACTCACACATCCACCCTCAGCGGTGGCCCCGGGCCACGCAAACCATTGAGCAGATTATGGAATTTATCGACGGGGGGAATCAGTGACCCACGTCACAAGCAGGCAGCCCGCGAGCGGCCCATTCCGGCCGTTCACGCCCGAAGCGGGTTAATCTCCGGCCAACTCGGGACTGCGCACTTTGTCGAAGATGCTCGCAAGATCGGAGAGATTTTCCGATTTTCGCAGCGATTTCACCGCAATTGCCTGCAATTGCCGGACTCGTTCCCGGCTCAGGCCGAGCTGGCTGCCAATCCGCTCCAGGGTGTATTCGTCGGCCGTATCGATGCCGAAACGCATTTTCAGCAACGCTTCTTCGCGATCGGGCAGATCCGCCAGGACATCTCGCACGATGCGCTCGGCGGCTTCACGATCGACCGCCTCGTCCGGCATCGGCCCGGATTCGTCACCAAGCGTATCGAGCAGCGTCAGGTCTTCGTTGATATCCCACGGCGCATCCACCGAGATCGCGTCCTGATTTTGCATCACGTCACGCACCCGATCGATCGCCACCCCTGACCGGTCCGCGACCGCGGCAAGTGTCGGCGGGCGGCCGTTTTCACGAAGCATTTCGACGTAGTAGCGATTCAACCTTGCGCGCTGCTCCTGCACGTGCACCGGCACACGCACGACCTTGCCCTTGTTGGCCAGGCCACGCGTGACCGCCTGGCGGATCCACCAGGTCGCATAGGTCGAGAACTTGTATCCCAACCGGTAGTCGAAGCGCTCGACTGCCTTCATCAGCCCGAGATTGCCCTCCTGGATAAGGTCGGTAAGGGTCATGCCGCGCTTCATGTGCCGTTTGGCTATCGCCACAACCAGCCTGAGGTTGGCCTCTACCATTGCGTTCATGGCAGCGCTGAGATCGCGCCGGGCGCGCCGCACTGCCTTGTCGATGCGCTGCAGCCGCCTCAGCGCCGTCCCGGCGCCCGGCCTCGCCCGCTGCAGTGGCGACGGAGACTCCGGGGTTGGACCGGCCGAATCTTCGCTCGACTCGCGGCAGCGATCGCGCAATTGATCGGCAAGCAGGAACAACATTCGTGGCGCGAGCACCAGGCCCATCAAGAGGCGTGCAGGGCGCGTCGCGCGATCCGGAGTTTCTCCGGGATTTGACTCCAGCGCGTTGCGAAGATCGTCCATGACTGCCTCGACCCGGGAGATCTTGCTGGCCTCGGCCGAGAGATCGGACCTGTTTGCCCGCCCGGCTACGCTGGAGACGATATCTGATAGCGTGAGCTCACTACCATCGATCGAAGCGTACTCGTCAATGACGACCTGGACCGCCGGATCCCACGCTACAACCCAGCGTTGCAGGCGATTGCGCGCCGCCTCTATTCGCTTTGCAATCACGGTCTCTTCGGCCCGATCGAGCAACTCGAACTGGGCCATTTCCGCAAAATACAAATTGAGAGTGCCATCCGCCTCAACGGAGCGTTCCGCCGCAACTTTTTTTCCGCGCGCATTTTTCCGCTTCGGCGCTGGGGTTTCAGAGGTAGTGTTCCCGCTCATCAAATGACGTCCTTGCACGTAGCAGTTCAGAGAACTCAAAGTGTCGATTTGCTGCAAGTCTCCGCCTTGACTCGCCGCAGGAAGCGACCGATAGCAAAGGCCTCGGCCGGCAATGGATTGGGCGGAGATAACAGAGTCGCTTCCGTGCGCTGCTGGCTCCTTGCGATGCAAAGAATAGCAAGGATTTCTTTTTTGTCAACCTTTTGTCTATGTTTTTATATAGACATTTATTCGTCGTCGAGCTTTTTCTCCAGACCCTCTACCTCGACGACACGGCCCAGACCCGTCTCGACCAGGGCCCGCGCCTGCGCGGCGAGGCCGTGCAACCAGGCGTGCAGAGCGGCATCTTCCTCATTGCGGTCTTCGCATTGCTGGCTGTAGGTTTCGAAATCACTGAGACTCCGAACCAGCTCCGCCAGGTGGCGCGGACACTCGCATTGAATCTCCGGCGAAAGGACAGCGAGCCTTGCCAGCTGACTGCGGGAAAACCGCCGCGGCGGAACCTCTCTGAATGCCGTCAAAGCGGCATCCGTGCGCGGCTCAGGCGAATCCGCCACCCCCGCCTCGCCGCGCTCGAACAGGCCCAGGGTCCGCTTCAGATCTTCCGCGCTCACCGGTGAACGAAGCAACGTCGCCTTTTTCCGTGCCAGCGAAATATCCGCCTCCCTGCCGTACGAATAGACGACGAGTACGACCCCGGCACCCGCACACTTCTTGAGTTCATCCACCAGCGCCGCGGTCGCACTATCGACCGTAGCCAATTCCAGAACGATGGCGTCCGGCTTGAGCTCCTTCACATCTGCGCGAAAACGGCTCTGGTCCGCATCAGCAACAAGTAACTTGAGGTCCGCGTCCGCTTCGACCGCCAGACGTTGCGGCAAAAACTCGCCGAGCACGGCGATCCGCAGCGGCCGCAGCGGCAGATCCGCGGCCAGACTCTGGCGAGCCCGGGCGTGGCCATCCAGCCGTTCCAGCTGGTTCATCAGTTCGGCTGCATCGAGATTGGCAATCAGCCGGATCGGACGCCCCCGCTCCGTCACCGCCTTGAGCAGTGTCAGCCGCTCGACGTCGTCACTACCGTAATGGCGCCTGCCACGCTCGTCGCGTTGCGCGACGACAGCGGAATAGCGCCTTTCCCAAATTCGTATCGTGTGCGTCGATAGCCCGGTCAGCTTCGCCACCGTTCCGATCCGGTAGCGGCTGTGATCACCCCGCGTTTTTTCCGGCAACCGTTTTTCCCCCGCATATCCGCGGCCAGCGTATGTCGGCCGCTTTTGTCTAAAAACTGTCTAAGTATACGTATCGGCCCAGGCCAAATCACGCAATGTCTCCGATGCAACACCGAGCGCGGCGCGGCTATCCGGGCACACTCCGCCCATCGAAACGAATTCGTGCATCAGCCGCGGGAAATGCAGGTGCGTCGTTGCGACTCCGGCACCCCGCAGGCGCTCGACGTAGTTGCGCCCCTGCATGCACAACGGGTCGTGGCCGACCGTGAGCACCATTCCACGCGGCATCCCCGCAAGGCTCTCCGCAAGCAACGGCGAGACATCCGGACGCGTCACATCGAGGCCCGGCGGGATTACATGCTCGCCGAAATACCGCATCAGTTCGTCCGTCAGAACAACGCCGCTCGGGAAACCGCCGGTTACGGCCTCCTCACGAAAATCAACAGCGGGATAAACAAGCCACTGGTAGGCCGGCATCCGCGCCGGCTGACCCCCGAGAGTCGGATTCAGCGCCTGTTGGCACAACAGAGTCGAAAGATAGCCTCCCGCGCTATCGCCACCGACTCCCAGCCGATTCACGTCGATGCCGAGGCTGGCTGCCTCTCCGGCCACCCAGTTGAATGCTTCGATAGCGTCCAGCGCCTGGGCCGGAAACCTATGCCGCGGAGCAAGCCGGTAATCCACCGCAATAACGTGCTGCTCGGACTGATTGGCGAGATGACGGCACAAAGTATCGTGCGTCTCGAGATCGCCAATCACACACCCGCCGCCATGGTAGAACATCAGCGCCGGGGCTCCGCTCACGGCCGCTGAGGCCGGCGTATAAACTCGCAATCGCAAGCCCGAGTCGAGCCGGAGATTGCGGCAGGTTCGTACGGGCACAGCATCGATATGGAACGGCGTCGTCGAAATCCGGTAGGCGCGTCGCAGCACGAAAGGCGGCAGCCGATGCGCTGGTATCAGCCCCGCCACGACCTTCACAACGCGAGATTGCTGCCAGGTGAGCGAATTCGCATCCACCGCCGGATTCGCCGGAGCTCGCCACTGAAACCAGCGCCGCACCCTGCGTCGAAACCAGTTGACCAGGCGCAACCGCCATGGAAGACGCGGCGCGGCAACATTTTCCGGCACGTTCATGGCGCCGACCTGCAACCGGAATCGACCGAACACGGCATCAGGCCCACCCGAACCGCCGCGACGGCACGCGTTGCCACGGAACCGCCAGACGAGGACATTCCGCACGAATACCCGCAACATTCGTTCGGACAAGCATGAACGGGCGCAAGCGTGTGGCGTATCTTCATTGACTGGTTGCAGGACAGCTTGTAGCGCTCCATCTCGGTTTGCGGGCTTCATTCATGTTGCCCGGGCGGGCACTTCGCCAGGCACCGCAGCTGCAGTCGGGCAATCGGCATCATCGCATAAATCGGCTACGCCGAAGTCTTGATAACCGCCTAACGCCGCACCTCCCGGTAGCGGAATACCACTAGAATAAAGCAACGGGGCACCCGGCCGGCCACTGAGTGAGTGAATCCTAATGACAGGTAGCGCCACATTTTCCATCGGCTTATTCTGCGGCTCACGCGACGGTGGCGATCCCGGGTACCGCGAGGCTGCCGAACAGCTTGGTGCTGCGATTGCCCGCCGCGGCTGGACGCTGGTGTACGGCGGGTCGAGTATCGGGCTGATGGCGGCGGCGGCGAACGCCGCACTTCACGGCGGCGGCCGGGTTGTCGGGGTAATGCCGAAGAGCCTCGTGCAGCGGGAATTGGTCCACGCGGCGCTCAGCGAACTGCGAATAGTGGAGACGATGAGCGAGCGCAAGGAGTTGATGGCGCACCTGTCCGATGCGTTCGTGGTGTTACCCGGTGGCATCGGAACAATGGACGAGTTGTTCGAAGTGTGGACATGGCGCTATCTCGGCGCGCATCAAAAACGCTGTGTCCTGATAAACGTAAACGGGTTTTACGACACGTTGTTGGGGCAGGTGGCGCAGATGAGCAATCAAGGCTTCCTGGCCGCAGACGCTGCGGATGCGCTGCTTGTGAGCGCAGATATCGGCTCGGCCATCGACATGCTCGCGACCGCGCAAGAACCCCAATGAGCGCGATTGAAACGCCGCGGCGACACGAGGATTCCAATTGGAGATAGTCAGGGGAATTGCCGGCCTGCTGGTTTTCATGCTGATTGCGTTTGCGTTGAGCAGCGCGCGCCGCGACGTGCGCTGGAAAGTGGTCATCGCCGGAATAGCACTGCAACTGGGTCTTGGCGGCCTGCTACTCGGCCTGCCCGCGACACAATCGATGTTCGCCGCAGCCGGTCGCGCCGTCGACGCCGTCTACATGGCCACGCTGGCAGGGTCCCAGTTCGTCTTCGGCTATCTCGGCGGGGGCGAAATACCGTTCACGGAAACCCCGGGCACCAGTAGTTTTATCCTGGCGTTCCAGTCGCTACCCGTACTGCTCGTCATGAGCGTACTTACCGCAATCCTTACCTACTGGAGAATTCTGCCGTGGATAGTGCGCGTGCTGGGCCAGGCGCTGCAAAGGACGCTTGGCATCGGCGGCGCCCTCGGGCTGGGCGCGGCCGGCAACGTCTTTCTCGGAATGGTCGAGGCGCCGCTACTGATCCGCCCCTACCTCGAGCGCATGACCCGCAGTGAACTGTTCGCGCTGATGACTACCGGCATGGCCACCGTCGCGGGGACCGTCCTGGTCGTGTATGCCCGCACACTCGAAGAGGTTCTGCCGAGTGCCGCCGGGCATATGCTGGTCGCCTCGCTTATCAGTCTACCTGCCGCCGTCAGCATTGCGCTGATCATGCTTCCCGAGACGGCAACTCCGACCCTGGGCGATACACTGCCGCCGCGCGAGGCCAGCGGGCTAATGGATGCCATCGCCCAGGGCACCCAGAGTGGCCTGCGCCTGCTGGTCCAGGTCGCGGCCATGTTGCTGGTCTTCGTCGCACTGGTTGCACTGCTTAACAGCATGCTTGGCACGCTGCCGGATGTGAGCGACGGCCCGATCACGCTGCAAAGGGTCTTCGGCTGGGGTATGGCCCCGCTTTGCTGGCTGATGGGCATACCGTGGCAGGAAGCAGCGACTGCCGGCCAGTTGTTCGGCATCAAAACCGTACTCAACGAATTTCTCGCGTATCTTGAGCTGGCGCGGATCGGACCCGACCAACTGAGTTCCCGCAGCACGATGATATTGAGCTATGCCATGTGCGGGTTCGCCAATTTCGGAAGTCTCGGCATCATGGTTGGCGGCCTGAACGCGATCGTCCCGCAGCGGCGCGACGACATCCTCGCCCTGGCGCCACGCTCGCTGATTTCAGGAACACTCGCGACCTGCTGTACCGGTTGCGTGGCCGGCCTGTTCTTCGCCGGGTAGCGCAGCCACCGCCATCGCGGAAAAACGCCGCCATCTTCAGGTAGCAGCCGCGCCAACCAACTCAGACTGCTTTACCGGCCTCGGTTGCGGCTGGCACCTCGACCAGACGGCCAGTGGCCACATCGTAGATATAGCCGTAAATCGGGATACGTCCAGGCACCAGCGGATGATGGCGAATACGATTGACATCGTCGACAACCGCCTGGGCGTTGTCGGAAAAAGTCAGCCACTCAATATAGTCAGCCTCATAACTGCCGCTGCCGGAACCCGCATCGCTCCATCCATCGGGCCCGAGGCTGGCAGTATCGAGACTGCTGGCGAGAAGACCACGCATTGTGTCGTTGTCGAAAGTCTCCATGCCACAATCAGTGTGGTGGATGACGAACCATTCTTTGGTGCCAAGCAGCTTGTAAGAAATGACCAGCGAGCGAATCGCGTCGTCGCTGGCGCGTCCCCCGGCATTGCGAATGATATGGGCATCGCCGACTTTCAGGCCGCCAAGTCCCATGGGATCGAGCCGGGCATCCATACAGGTCAATATTGCGATCTGTCTGGCAGGCGGAATCGCAAGGCCCCCTTTCTCGCCGAAATCGTCCGCATATCGGGCATTAGCCGCAATCAATTCCTTCAAATTCGAACTCACGCCACACACCTCCACCCTGGAATTCCAACCCACACGTTAGTTGCCCGGAGCCGGTAATTGAAATACCTTCTCGACCTCCGCCGATAACCACCGGTTATGGCATCGCCCGGAGCCGCAGCCGAACATCGCCAAAACTGTGTTCACAACACGCCGGTCAGCGCTTCCCGCGTCACTCACAATCCGCCTCGGCGCGGCGGGCAATGGCACGGGTAAGGCCACGAAACAGGAAACCGTGGAACGGTAGCAATACATACCAGTAGAGCAGACCTGCCGGTCCCGCGGGATGCCAGTACGCGGTCGCACTGACAGTACGCTGCTCGCCGTCATCGTTGATTTCGAATTCGAGCACGCCGGCTCCGGGCGCCTTCATCTCCATCAGCAACGTCAGACGCCGATCCGGCTGCACGCCGATCGCACGCCAGGAATCGACGACATCGCCAACCCGCAGTCGTTTTGGATCGCGGCGGCGGCGGCGAAAACTCGGCCCCCCAACGATCCAGTCGAGCGCACGCCTCATCCACCACAAATAGTCGGCAAAATAAAAACCGTCGGCACCGCCGAACGCGGCCACCTGGCGCCAGATAGCGCTCGCGCTGGCGGTCGATGTTGCGCTGTCACCGTCACGTTTGGCATAAAAGGCATATTCGGGCCGGTAGTTCCGGCAGGCCATCGAGCCCTCGACCCAGTGCGCCTGGACACTATTGTCGCGCTCTGCCTTCAATGACGCCCTCACCGCCTCCTCGAATGTGAGCAGATGCTGTGGCACCAGGCTGCGCAACTCGGAATCGTCTGCGACCACATCGTGCTCGAGGCCTTCGATGAGCGCGCGCGCAATGTTGGTTGGCACGCTGGTAACGAAGCGCAGCCAGTACGACGACAACCTGGGGGTCAGAACAGGCAGTTGAATTATCCGTGGATGACGATCCACCAGCGCGGCGTACTGGCGCATCAGATCGACATAGGTGAGAGTTTCCGGACCACCGACATCGTAGATTCGCCCAGCCGTCTCGGGCAACGCGGCTACCCTGACCAGGTACTCCAGCAGATTGTCCAGCGCAATGGGCGTGGATCGCGACAACACCCATCTGGGCGTCACCATGACCGGCAAATGATTGACCAGGTCGCGGATCACTTCGTAAGCGGCCGACCCCGGCCCAACGATCATACCGGCCCGAATTTCCGTAACCGGCACTGCCCCGGCGCGCAGCCGGTCGCCTGTAGCAGCTCGCGAAATCAGGTGCTGCGATTTCGCATTTTCCGGGAGCAGACCCCCGAGGTACACGATTCGCGAGACCCCGCTACGCGCCGCGGCGGCGGTAAAGTTCGCCGCGGCCTCGAGGTCCAGCTCGGCAAAATTTCCGCCCGCGGCCATAGAATGAACGAGGTAGTAGGCAACATCGACATCGGCCAGTGCCGCATCCAGCGATTGCGGTTGCAATGCATCGGCCGCGACGATTTCAACATCTTGCCACCCACGCGAAACGAGTACTTCGCTGTGACGCGCCGCTGCGCGAACGCGCCAGCCCGCCCTGGCGAGAGAGGGAACGAGGTTTGTGCCAATGTAGCCGCTGGCGCCGAAAACCAACGCAAGTTTGGCGTCGTCGCGGGCTACCACGCGGCGGTCCGTACCGCTTTGGAACTAACCTCGCGAGTACCCCAAAAGGTCGAGGCCCTCGCCGAGATAATCAGCGACCAGCGGGGTCGCAAGAAGGTATTCGGCGGTTCGTTCATTCCAGGCCTCACCTGCATCATTCAGCGCATCGCTCCAATCGTCGATGTCGTAGTCGCCGCGTCCGAGCCACATCAACGCGACCAGGCTCACCTGCTGATCCGGGTCAAGTTCGTTGATAACGCCTCTGACCTCTTCGAATCCCAGGTCACCGATGTGATCCGCCAGGACCTGGGCCCCCCAGTCACCGGAGGAATTCATCGGGTCTTCCGGTATTACGACATCTTCTTTCGCATGGAACTCGCGCGCTTTGTCGATAACGAAAAAAACCGTATCTGGATTCAGCTCCAGCATCGGCACACCTTCTTCGGTTCGTGCGGCCTCAGGCGTCGGTTTCATGGCAGCGCCACTCCTCGTGAGTCCTGCGATTGACGGCGGCTATCCACCTTGACCCGGCGCTGCGGATTGTACCGTGGCATCGGCTCACGGGGTGCCTCTCTATTAAGCATAGCGGAGTGACGCCAGAGGCTGATCCGTAATTACCCCTACTCGGAAGGGACAGCGACAGTCACCACAAGCGAAAGCCGAGCTGGGCAGCGGCTGCGACCGCGCCGAGCTTGTTGGCGAGCCGTTCCATGTTGGCACTCAGACTCGCCGGCTCGTACGCAACCGCGCGCCCCACACCCCAGACCGGATGCGGCCAAGCGGCATCGCTGCGGAATCTCGCAATGTGATGCAGGTGCAGCTGCGGTACCTGGTTGCCCAAAGCGGCAACGTTGAGCTTGTCCGGCCGATAGGCTTCGACCAGCGCCTTGCTCAGGACAACCGATTCCCGCATCAGCATCAACTGGTCACCAGGATCCAAAAGGTGTATCTCGGTGGCGCCATCGATTTCGGGAACCAGCAGACACCACGGAAACCTCGCATCGTTCATCAAAAGGACGCGGCTGATCTCGAGCCGGCCCAGGGGCAGGGAATCCTCTTTGAGCTTGGGATGGAGTGCAAATTTGTTACCTGCAGTCATACCCGGACCCCTCTTCGGACGCGCCGAATTTCACGTCGCAGGGAAAAGATCCGCAGCGGTATCGAGCAATCCGTCGATACTGGCGGAATATGCGTCTGCGCCGAGGCGCCGCCACAGGTCGGGCGCGCCATCGAGGGCGAGGCCGCCGACGATGATTCGTGGCCCGTTGTCAGGCATTCCACGCAACGCGTTGATGGTTTCCTCGAGATCTCCCAGCTGGGTCGTCAGCGCGGCCGACAACACCACCAGCCGCCCGTCGAAATACTCTGCAGCGCGCTGCACTTCCTCGGGCGGTACATCCGGACCCAAAAATACCGTTCTCCAGCCATCTGCCTCGAGCAGATCCGACACCACCCGCATCGCAATGTCATGGGTATTGCCGCGCACGGCCGCGGTTATCGCAGTCAGCCCACGTTCGGCTGCCGGCTGCAATCGACGCGCCAGCTGCGGCAGGATCCTCTGGGTCGTGCCGGTGAGAACGCGCTCTTCGGCTATGCCGATTTCGCCGTCGTGCCACAGCCGGCCGACCTCGACCTGAGCCGGAAGCAGCACTTCCAGGTAAGCCGCCCGCGGATCCAGCCCGGAATCGACTGCCTCGAGTACGAGATCCTCCGCGGCTCGCGTGCGGCCGTCGAGCCCCGCCGCAAGGTAGCGCAGCGCAAGCCGGGTCTCTGGCGCAGACCCGCGCAGCGCGGATGACTCGGCTGTCGCCGCCAGGCCCACACCTTTTGCCCCCTGATCCAGATAGGACAAGGCGATGTCCCGGCCCGGCTCCGGCAAACGCTCTGCGAGGATATCGCGCAGACAGCCAAGGCCCCGGACTACCGATTCGAGGGGCGCTTCCCGCGCAATGAATGCACGTGCCGTCCACTGCACCCGCGACACGAATAACGCCGGTTCGCCAACGCGGATTGCCGCCGCAAGCTCGAGCAATCGTTGTTGCAGGTGCTTCTTCCACCGCGACGACGCATCCTCGCCCCAGACCGCCCTGAACTCCGGATGGCGCTCCAGCAACAGGCTGCTGGCCATCCCGGCAAAACCCGGCGCGCTGGCTTCAAGCAAAGTTGCAGCAAATTCCGCGGCTTGTTGCATCTCCCCACTCACTATTTGCGGACCTTTTTCCGTAGCCGACTGCGCCACTTTCATGGCACCCAGAAGCATAAACTCAACTAATGCACGGGACTAGATCGTGTCGCTATCTGTCTGCAAAAGCCGGCGGCGCTCACCCACGAGCCTGTAGGCAATGTAATACCGAAACACGTTTCGCACATAATTTACGGTCTCCCGGCCTATCGCGCGGGCAGCCACAACTTCGACGTTCTGAAACCACACATTGGGGTCGAGGCCCTGGCGAGCGGCGGCTTTGCGCAGGCGCTTGATACGGCTTGGGCCGGCATTGTAAGCGGCGATCGCAAACAACTGACGATTCAGTTCGTCGAATCCCGCATCATCGAAATACCTGTCCTCGACATGGCGCAGATACTTCGCACCGGCCTCGATATTTCTTTCCAGCAAATGGATGTCCGCAACCGCAACGTTCTTGTCGGCAGCGGTACTGGGTTTGACCTGCATGATGCCCACTGCCCCGGCATGGCTGCGCTGCTGATGATTCAGACCGGATTCCTGATAGCCGATTGCCGCCAGCATTCGCCAGTCGAAGTTGTATTGCTCACCGTACTTCTGAAACAACGCGATGGTCGGGCGCAACTTGTCCAGCTCGCTATTACTCGCCGCATTGCGCAATTTTCCGGCATCGCTCAAATATCTCTCGGCAACAACGTTGCCGAACAAAGTACCGTCGCGATGACTCGGAATAAATTCGTTCAGAATGGCTTGCAATTTCGGACTCTCCGGCCGCATTGCCCACGCGATCTCTCCGCCACTGCGCAGCGCAAGATCGTGACGGACGGTGACATTCGGAAACACCGGGGCCCAGAAATCCGCCTTGTAACTGTCGACAACCGTGATTGGCAACAAACCCACATCGGCCATTTCGAGCAAATCCTCGTCCTCCAGCAACTCGTCCGTCGCCACGATAGTTATCGGCGCGCGGCCCGCCCCGGCAAACTCCCGGTTCAACTGCTGCAGGCTCTCGAAGTAACTACTCGAACGACGTACGTGTACTTCGCGCCCGGAGAGGTCCTCGAGGCCAGTGATTTCGCCCGACCCGGGGGCGACAACGACGACTTCGCTGATATTGCGCACCAGTGGCATCGAGAAGTCGACCTGGCGCTGCCGCTCCGGCGTGATTGTCAGTGCCGCCGCGGCGATATCCGCGTGCCCGGCCAGCAACTCCGGAATCAGCCGATCGCGCGTAACCGGTATCGGCACGACCTGCACTCGCAGCGTGCGCCGCTTGAGCTTCTTGTTGAGAAACCGTTCAAACTCCTGCAGCGTCTCGTACACCACGCCGCGCGGTTTACCGTTTTCGAAATAGAACTGGTGGCCACTGAACACGACCAGGACACGCACCATGCGACGTTCGACCATGCCGTCGAAGTCGCCTCTCCACGGCTCCCACACCGACTCGAACTGACCAGGGAGATCGGTGATCGAGACGGACTGAGGCTGGACGACGCTATCGCTCGCGACGGATTCCGGCTCCGGTTCGGGCTGGTCCTTCTTGCCACAGGACACGAGTGCAATCGTCAGCGCCGCCAATATCGCGCCAAGCAGGCTCACCCGTACCATCCGCCACCCGGAACCTAGCGTCATCAGCTGTGCATCTCCCCGAAGTCTCTATCCGCCGGTCCGGCCGAACACGCGGAAACGCACGCAATGCCGGACTGATAGTCCAATACTGTGCCAGAAAAATGGCCGATTTACTGCAGCGCCGACAGCGGCTGCAAATGCCGCCGTGGCCGGGCAACCGCTATTGTTGGCTCAATGCGGCGCCGCAGTGGAGCAATACTGATGCACAGAACACTGTTTGACCAGATTCGTGGGAATTCCGTTGCCCTGATGAGCCGCGTGGTCGCAGTCGGCAGTCTCGGTTACAACACATGGCGCAATGAGCGAACCGAGCAAAATCGCAATATCCGCTCGGCCGGGTTCCGAGCTATTGATGAAACCTGGTGAATTGCAGGAACTCGTTTTCCTGGCCCACTATGATCGGGACACCGAGCG
>PKUM01000075.1 GCA_002868855.1 Chromatiales bacterium
ATGCCGGTGCGTGAAAAGAAACGGTTCATGGATGAGTTGGCCAACAATGGGTTGATACCCACACGGCCCATCGGTCAGGACTCGTCGTCCCAGTCTCTTTTGACTTTGTTCATCCAGTCCCGATAACCGTTCCACGTATAGACTCTGTCATCGAAACCCTGACGTCGCGGTTCGGGTGAACTCATCTGCGCCAGCCAGCGCCTGTAGGAATCCCAGCCCTCACCTGTTGACGTTGGGCCAAGACGTTCTGCGTCGCTCGATAACTGCAGCCGTGCGCCCTTAATAATTGTATGTTTGTCTGCCATATGCACGTCTTTCCCTGTTGGGGGGTAGATTTGATAGTGGCAGAGGCGCAATGGGTCCGGCGACGAACCAGTTCACAGTGCGGCAGTAAAAAATTTAACTTAATTCAGTCGCTTATGAGCGACAAACGCGGAGAAATACGGCGCGATCTCGTGCAGCGAATCTTCGAGGGCATCGGGTAAAAGGAGCGTGTAGAGATCGAGGATAACAACAGCGTTCAGAGCCGAATCGGTGCGGCTCGCAGCACGCAATCGCCGCACCACCCCATCGTTTACTTCATGCAGCGCCGCATACAGATCACTCAGTCCGCGCATCTCCAGATCGGCTGGCTCGCCGGCAACGGAGCGAAAATACTGTCCGAGCATATACATGCTCGCAGAGCGGTACAGGGTTTCGAGTTCCCCGGCCAGCGGCTGGTGAAAGCGCGCCATCGGCCGCAGGAAGGCCGTATGCGGGCAGCCGCTGGTCGCAATCAGCAAACCGAGTAGTGAACTGAGCGCCTGCTGCGTACTGACCGTCTGGCGCAGACTGCGATCCTGCTGCACCACTTCCAGTTGCAGTTCATCGTGGGACACGAGGGTCTCGAACCTACCGACCACCGGCGCCAATGCATTTGCAACGGGACAGACTGGCGACTCGGTTGCGGCAAGCGGGCAGTGTCTGCATTGCTCGAATTCAAGCCGGGTCCATTCCGGTATTTCGTCAGTGACGGAGGCGCCGGTATCGATCGACGGAGTCACTTCAGTCACAAACTGCTCGGCGGAGCCGTCCGGCAACACGAACCGATAAATTATTAGGACGTCTTCGTCCTGATCGGTCAAGGAAGAATCTCGATCGGCGTGTTGTGCTCGGTAAGAAACCAGAACTCGATCATGTCGTCGTTACCCAGGGCAATGCACCCGTCGGTCCAGTCTTCGTCCTTGTAATATGACACCGGGCGATCCGGCTGGTTTGGCAAACCATGCACCATGATGAAGCTGCCGGGCGGATATCCCTGGGATCGGGCGCGCTGGATATCAGACGTATTCGGATAGGAAATGCGTACCGAGAGGAAAAAGTCGCTGTCCGGATTACGCAGATCGAGATAATACAGCCCTTCGGGAGTACGATAATCACCCTCTCGCAGTTTCGGCCCTTCCGGGCTGAGCCCAAGCGAAATATCGAATTCGCGCAACACGCGCCCTTCGCGGTACAACAACAGCTTGCGCTCGGCTTTTTTGACCAGCACAAAATCAGCCTTATTGACGGTGGAACTGGTCAGCGCCGGACCAGCCACCAGGACAAGCGCAAATACACTAAGAAAAATGCGCCGTATTGCAACACGCGCAAATCCGGCAGACCCCGGCTTTATCACTTTGTCGCCCCCCAGCGCGGATCGTTTGTTGCCTGCATCCTCAATCGCCCGGTCTCGTATTGCCGACGATATGGTAGAAAAATAACACGCTAATATTAATGGTCAACCCCGTCTATGCCAATCCACTGACCAAAGCCCTTGGCAACGGCTAGTGAATTGCCAAGGGCGTGCGCCGAGGCCAGCCCGGGCGACCTGTCTGCAGATTTTAAAGTCACTGACTGACATCGCAAAGGACCGACGTCACGCTGTGGATGAAATCAAAGGCCCAGCACTTCCGCACCCTGCTCGAACACGACATCGACCGGAATTTCCGCGTCCGCCAGACGTTGCAGGTCGGCAGCCAAGCCCGGTCGCACCATGCCGAGCTCGGCCAGCAACTGCTGCACGCCTGCGTAATCGCCATCGCCCTGCAGGGTGAGTAACTTCCGCGACAGCTCGGTCATCGCCTTTTGCATCGCGTCCATGTCTATGCTGTAAAGGCCGCTGGCCGGGTCACGGCGAAACGCGCCGGCATCCTGGAAGAAATTGAAGCGAACCATATTGGCTCGCCCGTGCGCACTCGACGCGCCAAACCGAACTGAGCGAAAAATACTGGCCATGAACGTGACGTAATATTCCTCCAGCGTGGTATCCCCCAGCTCACCTTGCTCGTGGAGACGGGTGATCATGTACAAACCGAGAATGTCCGCTTTGCCTTCCTCGATCGCCGATGCGGTATCCTGCAGCGCCTCGCGTACCGTACCGCTGCCGTCGAGGGTATTGCGAATTCCGAGTCCATGAGCCACTTCATGAAACATTGTATTTGCGAAAAACGCATCGAACGTAATGTACTTACGCTGATCTTCCGCGATCAGGACCTCTGATATCGGCACGAGAATCTCGTCAAATTTCGCTCGCATTGCGTTTTTCAGCTGCAATCGCCGGGTACCCTTCTGCGCTTGCACCTGTTCGTCGTTAGGCAGATTTATCGCGATCGTTTTCGACCCGGCATTACAGTCACCGGCGTAATACACCACGTCATAGGCATTCAGATCCGAGTCGGTCCCGGGCACCTCGGCCTTGTATTCGGCCGCTACCGGCAGACCCTCCTGCAGAGCGGGCAGAAA
Source organism: Chromatiales bacterium (assembly GCA_002868855.1). Classification (GTDB taxonomy): domain Bacteria; phylum Pseudomonadota; class Gammaproteobacteria; order Steroidobacterales; family BM003; genus BM003. The sequence continues at coordinate 2,764 of PKUM01000075.1, forward strand.
ATCGGTGTAACGTGCCAAGCGCGCACTCCACTCCAGGTCCTTAATCAATACATACGATTCGAATGCTGCTTTCGCACCGAACAATTTGTCCTCGTAGGTCTCGATCGGACCTATCACTACGTCGATCGGGTTGGATTTCATATCCATCCAGGCAAGATCGCTGGGTTGGTAGTCATCGGACAGCAACGCCGCCGCCCGCATGCGCAGATAACCGGCGAAATCCTCGTCTTCGGCGAGTTGCGAAGCCTGGCGCAGAAGTTCGGCGGCACGGCCAAGCTCGTCGGCGTAGGCTTCCGAATAACGCAGCACTCGCAGCGCGCCATCGGCGTCTCTACGCAGGATGCTGTACAGGCTCGACTTGCCCTCGAGGTCGGCCGCTTCGAACTCGGCACGAGTCATATCGGGCGGATAGAAATTAGCGCCCTTGGGCTTTTCGCCAACGCCGCTTACGAATGACCGATCGCCATCGAGCCGGTCCCACGGACCGTAGTTGATCCGGGCAAACTCCCTGGTATCGGCGTGGTCGATCGCGTCCAGCAATTCGTCCCGGTCACCATAGGCCTGTTGCCAGAACAGGTCGTCCATGATGTCGGATGCCGCTATCAGCAAACCGATCATTTCTCGCTGACCGGCGCTGAGATGTGACAAATCGGCGCTCAGACGCACCGGCGTGTAAATGCCCAGACGCTCACTCGCATATTGGGTCATCGCGTTATCGGGTGACTCCGGAGCGGGCGCCGGCGCCTCCACCGGGGCTGCGGCAGGCGGAGCTGACGAAGCTGTCGCCGCGGGTTGGTCTTTCTGTCCGCACGCGGCCAAAAACATCGTTGCTCCGATCGCCAATAGCAATCGTTCGACGCCAGTTCTCATTCTCGAATCTCCTCAAAAATCACAGGTCAGACGCGGGCCTATTCTAACCCGCGTTCTCAATACAGCAGTCGGCGCTACGCCTGGTCGGGTGCCGGAGCAATTCCCACGGCGACGTTGCGCTTGCCCAGCGGCGACAGGCAAATAGATGCAAGCTTGAAATGGGCCAGGCCAAACGGAATACCGACAAGAGTCAAAAAATGGAATACGCCCCACAACAGGTGCAGCAGAGCCAGCCACCACCCCGCGAGCACAATCCAGAGAAAACTCGCGATCGCGGTACCGGCGATTCGTTGCCCACCGGTTGCCTCGACCACGACAAGGCGTCTTCCGAACGGAAGCACGGAAAATCCGGCAATTCGAAAGGCCGCGACCGCAAACGGCAGGCCCACAACGGTCAGCGCTGCCAACGTGCCTGCAAGACACCAGAACACGAAACACACGAGACCACTTCCCCAGACGATCCAGAGCACGTTTCCCAGCACGGCCCAAATGCTCAACTTCTGGCCCCGCAGCGCACGTCAGGCCACCAGGCATATGCGGTTTCTTCCACTCCGCTTTGCCCTCGACAGCCCCCGATCAGCCTGCGCAACAACGTCTGTCCATGTTTTGACATTGGCAATCCCGGCCTGACCGGTGCCGATGCCCCCGCTGACGGTAACCCGTCCATGAGGGCTCGGGCGGTGTTCGATAGCCTCCTCGCCGAGAACTGCGGTCATGCGCTCGGCCAGCATCAGGGCGCCTTCGGGCGGGGTATCCGGCAACAGTGCAACGATTTCGTCACCGCCGTATCGATAAAGCCGGTCAGAAGCACGCATCTGCCGCTGCAGACAACGGGTGACAGTTTGCAATATCCGGTCGCCGCAACTATGACCGTATTGATCGTTGTATTGCTTGAAGAAATCGACGTCGAACATCACGACCGAGTAGGGACGGTTTGAACGCATCGCGAGCTGGTGAGTGTGATGCATGTCGATTTCCATCGCTCGCCTGTTGCCTATTCGGAGCAATGGCTCTTCCATCGACATTTCCCGCAGCCTTGCGTTGGCCGCCCTCAGTTCTCGCGTCTGCACGCTAACCAGCTCGTTGAGCAGCTCACGGTAGTGCCCGTAAATTTTCAGATGTGCGCTAACCAGATCAGACTCCGTTACCAGACCTACGAGCGCTCCATCCGCCCCGAGCAGCGGGATATGGCGAACCTTCTGCGAGCGCGCCACAACCAGCGCGTCAAAAAGACCGTCATCCGGGCTCAGGCTTATCAACGGAGTCGACATGATGTCGACAGCGCCAATCGACTTTGCCTTGATTGCCGCCGTATTCGCCGCAAGCGTCCTGACAATATCCCTCTCGGTAATGATCCCCAAGGGCCGACCGCCGTCTACAACGATGATGCAGCTCAGGCGAAACTCGTCCATGTTGCGAACCACATCTGCGGCACTTGCCTCGGGAGCCAGTGTCACGACCCCGACGGTCATGATTTCTCTGAGCGCAACGAAGTCGGCACTGACCGGTGTTTCGGACGGATGAGCATCAGGTCGCGTAGACGTCATCATTCGTCCTTGGCGAACACGCAAGCCGATTGCACGCCAATCCCGATTCTCACGACATGCACCCGGCATGCGGGCCGTCGCGGGGGCGATGTGAAGCGCGCTTTGCTATTGTTGTAAGGCGTATGTGTATCCGGCATCCGAAAAACCGGGCCTCTTTCACCGCAAGGAATCCGCGCCATGAAAATTCCGCGCCTCGCTCCGGGACTCACGCTTGTGACGTTGACCGCCCTGCTTTGTGGCTGCAGTCATCTGCGACCGCCACAGCCGCTTGGCAAGGGAGAAATTTACGTTTGCCAGCCTTTCTCCGCGATCCGCGATCGTGCACCCGCCAACTCCGTGCTTCACAAAGCGCGGATTGCGCCGCGCCACGGAACCTGTTCATAGCAGACGGTTTTGCACCTGACTCACGCCGCGGTTTCGGTCGATCCCGCAGTGTCTTGCCTGGTCATCTGCGCAAGGCGCTGTTGCATGGTGCCACGCACCTCGGCAGCCGCCGCAATCGTAATACGGAACGTATTTTTGAAATTCGGATTGACAATCATGCCCTGGTCGGCCGCAACCCCCAGAAAAGCAACCGGACCCGGCACCTTTACAACGTGACCGAATCCTTCCGCATGATCGCAAAAGGCCTTTGCTTTCCGTTCGTCGCTAAAAACCGCCAGCATCGCCTGGTTACGGTTGGGACCGTCCGAGACGAGCAACATACTGGTGTTTTCTTGCGGCACGGAGCGCCCGTCCCACGGCTTGTTCAATAGAAGATAGACCTGGTCGTTTACCAGCGCCTTGACGAAATCGACTGGTTCGAGCCGTCGCTCGCGAACATCCTCAATTAAACGTTCGAGGCGCGAAGTTGCGGTGTCATCCAGCAGCTCTTCCTGATGTTCCATCAAAAAAATCTCTTGCAGAGTAACGCGTATTATCGCAGAAACCCTGCAAGAGAGGAAAATCCGCTGTTTGAGGAGGCGGGTTCTTCCGCCATCAGCGCTCTCGCTGAAAACTCAACCGCATTTACTGTCGCCGCAATTCAGGCAGGTCATACACCCATCCATCATGACAACCGCCGCGGTATTGCACTTGCCGCACAACTGGGCACCGGCCGGAAACTCACTGTCCGCAAACGCATCCTGTTGCTTTCCAGCCGCTTCGAACTCCGCACGTTTCTCGGCAACCAGCTGGCGTTGATGCTCATCCAGTCCAGGGGATTCCATCAATCCGATCGTAATCAGATGCTTCTCCACGACATGACCCAGCTCGGCGATAATCGACGGCATAAATTTACCGCCCGACAACCAGTATCCGCCGCGCGGATCGAATACCGCCTTCAGTTCTTCGACGAGAAATGTGACATCCCCGCCCTTGCGGAAGACCGCCGAGATAACTCTCGTCAGCGCGACGATCCACTGATAGTGATCGAGGTTTTTGGAGTTGACGAAAATCTCGAATGGGCGGCGTTGCTCGTGCTCGAACCCCTGATTGAGCACGATGTCATTAATCGTTACGTACATTGCATGATCAGCCACCGGCGGCTTGATCTTGTAGGTCGATCCAATTAGTACCTCGGGCCGTTCCAGCTTCTCGTGCATACGGATGACTTCCGCCAGCCGTCGCTCGTCTTTCGCGGGCTCCGTTACAACCGCCTTCTCTTCCGGTTTTTCGACACGATAATTTACGATGCGCTTTTCGATCTTGATTGACATGTATCTGTTTCCCCTGCGGGTTGCCGCTGATACGGCAACCGGTCAAAATTTACCGTAGTAGCCTTCCTTGATTGCGTCGAAGAGATTAGCGGCCGAGTGTATCTCGCCGTCATACTCAACCTCCTCATCGCCCCGCAATGTCACCTCCGTGCCGTCATCGAGGGTAAACACGTATGTGGTGTTTTTGAGATCCTCCTCCTTGACCAGCACGCCCTGGAACGCCTCCGGGTTGAAGCGAAATGTCGTGCATCCCTTCAGGCCATTCTGATAGGCATACATGTAAATGTCCTTGAAATCCTGATACGGGAAGTCGGTCGGAACATTAGCGGTCTTCGAAATTGACGAGTCGACCCATTTTTGCGCGGCAGCCTGGATATCTACATGCTGGGTCGGCAGGATATTGTCCGCCACCACGAAGTAGTCAGGAAGCCCGTTCTCTTCATCATTCGTGGTCGGATCGGCCTCCCCGTTGATCAGGTGGCGATAGGCCAGTAACTCGAAAGAGTAGACGTCAACTTTCTCTTTTGTCTTCCTGCCCTCTCGAATGACATTGCGAAAATAATGATGCGCGAAGCTCGGCTCGATCCCGTTGCTTGCGTTGTTCGCCAGCGACAAAGAGATAGTGCCGGTCGGGGCGATCGAGCTGTGATGAGTAAAGCGGCCTCCGATTTCCGCCAGTTCGTTTACCAGCTCCGGGGCCACCTCTGCGACTTTTTGCATGTAGCGGCTGTAGCGCGCATGCAAAATACGCCCCGGAACCGTCGAACCGACCTTCCATCCGTCGTCCAGCATCTCCGGACGTCTTCGCAACATCTCGGCAGTGACCTCGAACTTCTCGTTCATGATCGGCGCCGGACCTTTCTCGCGCGCCAGCTCGAGCGCCTCCTCCCAACCGGCAAGCGCCAGCTCGCGGGCCACCTTCTCGGTGAACTCGACGGATTCGGGCGAGCCGTACTTCATACGCAGCATCGTCAGCGTCGAGCCGAGCCCGAGAAACCCCATACCATGCCGACGTTTACGGTAGATCTCGTCACGCTGCTGCCCCAATGGCAGCCCGTTGATTTCAACGACGTTGTCGAGCATGCGAGTAAACACCTTTACGACATTGCGAAACTCGTCCCAGTCGAATGCCGCATCGCCGGTAAACCCGGCCCGCACAAACCGTGTCAGATTGATGGAACCGAGCAGGCAGGATCCGTAAGGCGGCAACGGTTGCTCACCGCAGGGATTGGTTGCGCGAATGCTCTCGGCAAACCAGTTGTTGTTCATCTCATTGACGCGGTCGATCAGGACGAAACCCGGCTCGGCATAATCATAGGTCGAGGACATGATCACATCCCAGACACGTCGCGCCGGCAGCGTTTTGTATATCTTGCATGCCACCAGGCCGTCGTCGTTACGCACGTATTCCGGCGCCGAATTTGGCCACTCACGCCAGATCACCTGGTCGCAGTCGGAAAGATCGAGACCTTCCTGTTCGAACTCGGTCGCGCTCAATGGAAAAGCCAACTGCCATGGCTGATCGTTCTGCACCGCCTCCATGAATTCGTCCGTGATAAGCAGCGAGAGATTGAACTGGCGGAGACGGCCATCCTCACGTTTCGCGCGGACAAAATCGAGCACGTCAGGATGACCAACATCGAACGTACCCATCTGCGCGCCGCGCCTGCCTCCGGCGGAAGATACGGTAAAACACATCTTGTCGTAGATATCCATAAACGACAGCGGGCCGGATGTGTAAGCGCCCGCCCCGGAGACATAGGCGCCTTTCGGGCGCAATGTCGAAAACTCGTAGCCAATGCCACAACCGGCTTTCAGCGTCAGGCCCGCCTCGTGGACCTTCTCGAGAATGTCGTTCATCGAATCGCCGACCGTACCCGACACCGTGCAATTGATCGTCGACGTAGCCGGCTTGTGAGCCAGCGCACCGGCGTTGGACATGATGCGCCCGGCCGGAATTGCGCCGTGACGCAATGCCCACAGGAACCGCTCATTCCAGATCTCGCGCTTCTCTTCATCTTCGACATCGGCCAGCGCCCGAGCTACGCGCTGATAGGTCTCGTCGATATCTCCATCTACGATGCTGCCGTCCTTGGCCTTGAGCCGATACTTTTTATCCCAGATATCCAGCGATGCAGTCTGCATCGGGATTTCCGTGTTTTCCGAGGAAAAAACTTCGACGGCACTTTTCATGATAGAACCCGATCTCCCAGCTAGTTGAACCAATTGGCGACAAATTTTCTTCTTGTTTGGGCGGATTTCTCCCGATTTCTAGAGAAAACCCTCCCGGGGGCAGCCAGACTGACCGGCGGCCCTGATCACGGCAAGCGTGAACCTGGAGTCAAGCACAAGATGTTGTGCTTAGATACGTAGAGTATGCCTGTCCGCCGATTCTGTCAAGTCGGAATTAGACTCGATTGCAATTTATTTTTTTTAATTAAAACAGACATTTATGAAATCAACATTTGAAAGTGCTTGAATTTTTTGGAATTTTGTTGATGCGCCCCGAAAAATGCTGCAACACAATATATTGTGTCCACGATCATCGCACAGATTACCCACAAGTTATCCACCGGGAGCGGTGCAAAACAACCTTGAAACGCTAACCCTCCGCCCATAGTTCAATTGCCAAGCTGGAAACACCCAACACTGGGAACAAGGAGACTTGCGTCATGAGAATTGCACGTTACGAGCCGTGGAACCTGGTCCACAAAATGCATCACGATCTGGATCGTATTTTTGCCTCTGGCCCCGATCGTGGCACCGAAGAACCCGTCGCGGACTGGCTGCCTGCGGTAGATATCGCCGAAGAACAACAGCGCTTTGTGGTCCGCGCCGACATTCCGGGAGTTTCCCCGGAAATGATCGAGATTACGATGGACGACGGCGTCTTGAGCATCCGTGGTGAGCGCCGCAATGAAATCGAAGATGGTGACGAACAGTATCGTCGCGTCGAGCGCGCCAGCGGCAGGTTCTATCGCCGCTTCAACCTGCCCGATGCGGCTGACGCCGAGGGCATAACGGCACGCCACAGCAACGGCGTGCTGGAAATCGTAATACCGAAACAGGCCAGGGTGATGCCGCGAAAAATTGCGGTCGAAACGGCCTGATCGATACCGCTGTCGCGGGACAGGCGCGGATTTGCGCCTGTCCCGTTTGTCGCTTACTCAGTGCGCCGGGTAGTATGAATTCGGGTTTTGCCCGCGCGTCCCGAATTCCGGTTTAACAAAAGAGGTCGTATCTTGATGAGAACCATTCACCGAAGACTGCGGCAAGGCCCAGTCGCAGTAGCGCTGGCGCTGTTCGTTGTCACCGCGTTTGCCCAGCCACCCACCGCAAAGAGCATCGCTCCTCTCGTCGAACAGGTTGCCCCAGCGGTTGTGAACATTACCGTCAGGGGAGACGGCGGTCGCGCAGCCAACCCGATGTGCAACCACCCGTTTTGGGGTCGCATGCTGCCTGAATGCCGCCAGTTTGTCGGTGGCGGATCCGGCGTTATCGTCGATGCGGACAAGGGCCTCATACTCACCAATGCTCACGTCGTCGCGAACGCCGATGAAATACAGGTCACGCTGCGCGACGAGCGTACCCTGGACGCAACGGTGGTCGGTGCCGACGAACCTTCGGACATTGCGGTTATCAAGATCGATGCAAATGATCTCACCGAGGCCAATCTGGCCGATTCGGACAAAGCGCGGGTCGGCGACTTCGTGTTTGCTATCGGTAACCCGTTCGGACTGAATCATACCGTCACTTCCGGCATCATTAGCGGTCTTGGGCGCGTCACGCAGGATGCCGAAGCCTACGAGGATTTCATTCAGACCGACGCCTCGATCAACCCGGGTAATTCGGGCGGGGCCCTGGTCAACATGGACGGCCAGGTCGTGGGCATCAACTCCGCGATCTACTCACCGAGCGGCGGAAATATAGGCATTGGCTTTGCGATTCCGGCCAACATGGCGCAATCGATCATGGACCAACTGATCGATTTCGGCGAAGTCCGACGCGGCCTGCTCGGGGTCAACATTGCTCCCTTTACCCCGGACCTCGCCGAAGCTTATGGCGTCGATGAAGCCAGTGGCGCGATCATCACCGAAATCATGCCGGAGTCGGGAGCTGACGAGGCCGGCCTCCAGGCCGGCGATGTCATCATTTCGATCAACGGCAAATCGGTCGACGATGCGCTGGAGCTTCGCAACCGCATCGGCTTGTTGCGCGAGGGCGAGAAGATCGATGTCGAGTATTATCGCGACGGCAAACGGCGCAAGACCACGGCTGTACTGGGGACCCGTTCCGGCGCCCGACTGGCCAGCGCCCAGGATCTGCATCCTGGGCTGGCAGGGGCGGAATTCGTCGAAATTGGCAGCCAGGACCCCAGCTACGGTGGCACCGAGGGCGTTGCGGTGGCGTCCGTTCTCGAAGACAGCCCTGCGGCACAGCGCGGTCTGCGCGAGGGTGACCTGATCGTGAGCGTCAATCGGCAGCGGGTTCAGACGATCGAGGAATTCCGAATGGCTGCAGGCGACGGGGCCTCGCTCATTCTCGGGATCCGCCGTGGCGACAGCAGCGTGGTACTGCCGATCCGCTAGATATTGACCTGCAACCGGCACCGCACCAGACCGGCCGGCCGGCTTTCGCGCCGGCCGGCCTGCGCTGTCTCAGCCGAGCAACATCAGGGTACCGACAACGACCAGTAGGATCGCGAATGCGCGGCGCAGGCCATTCACCGGGATCGTGTGCGCGATACGCGCCCCCAACGGGGCGGTCAGAACGCTGCCGGCGACGATACCAGCCACCGCCGGCCAGTAAACGAAACCCGAGCTGTAGGGTGGCAGAGTCGAGACTCCCCAACCGGCCCAGATAAAGCCAACCGTCGAGGCCAGCGCAACCGGAAATGTCAGGGCCGCCGAGGTAGCCACCGCGCTGCGCATATCCACACCGCACCACAGGAAGAAAGGATTCGAGACGTTACCGCCGCCGATCCCGGCCAACGCGGCAATGACACCGATCGTCACGCCCGCGGCCAGATGACCTGCCCTGCCCGGCAAGCCACGGCCGCCGCCGGGTTTCACATCCAGCACGATATACAGCGAGAACACCACGACCAGAACGCCGAACAGCCGGCGCAAGGCGTCGTTGGCAATGCTCTCCGCCAACCACGCACCGGCCAACCCGCCGGCCAGGATGCCGGGCACCAGCAACCGCACCGTGGCCCACCTGATTGCGCCACGGCTATGGTGAGCCCTTATGGATGACAGCGAAGTGACGATAATCGTCGCCAGCGACGTCCCGAGCGCCAGATGCATCTGATGCGCGGGATCGACGCCGTTTCGAACAAAGAACCAGTTTAGAGCAGCCACCAGCACGAGTCCGCCACCGATTCCGAACATGCCGGCCAGCAGGCCGGCGAATGCCCCCAGCGCAGGGAACCAGAGCAGCAGGGAAATATCGGGCAAGAGGTAATCGTCCGGTGGCGACGCGAATGCGGATTGTTACGAATAAGAAACGGGCGCGCCAGCACCAGTGCGAGGGTCCCACTCGAGTAACGGGCTATGTAAGATGTAAACCCTCATGCAACGACGACTGATATTGCTGGTATTGAGCCTGCTTGGCGCGACTGCTGCGTCCGGGTCCGATGCCGATCTCGAAAAGCAGCGTGGCGCATTTCGCGACGCCTGGATTGAAGCCGAGCGCGGCGACTGGCGCGCCGTTCAACCGCGTCTCGACGAACTCGAAGGCTATCCATTGCTTCCCGATCTGGAAGCCGTCTACTTTCGCGCCACGGTGAAACAACAGCCAAATGCCAATATCGAGCGCTTTCTCGCGACCAACGAAACGCTGTGGATTGCGCCGAGCCTGCGCCTTCGCTGGATCAACTCGCTGGCTCAGCGCAACGACTGGCAGAGGTTTCTCGAGGTTTACCGGTCGCACTACGCCGACGCCGGAAATACCCGGCTCGATTGCGTGGCCACCGAAGCCATGGCTCAGACCGGGGATGCCGGGGGCTTCGCGCGAGAGGCTCGCCGTCTCTGGCTGGTCGGCATCAGCCAGCCCAAGGAATGCGATTCGGTTTTCAGCCGCCTGCGCGAAACCGGGCAACTGACCGACGACCTGGTTCTCCAACGCCTTGACCTGGCACTGGAAGCCGAACAATTCGGGCTTGCCGCCTACCTGGCCAGGCAACTCGACGATGCACAACTGCAGCGGGTCAAACGCTGGCAGCGCATGCGCGACAGGCCCGAGACGGAACTCGCCACGCCGAAACCGCTGCGCGGCGCGGACCGCGATCCCGCACTGGTAATCTACGGGCTGGACCGG
>PKUM01000132.1 GCA_002868855.1 Chromatiales bacterium
ATGGCCGCGAGCATGGCGGGAAAAATCTCGCGTCCATTTTGCAGCGCGGTGAGTCTGTTGCCGCCGCTGAACGGTATGCCCAGCGCATATTCGAGCGCATAGCGGTAGCCTTCGATTTCGTCATTGGGCATGTCGCACTGACCGGCGCAATAGCATCGCGGCCGATGATAACTCAGGAGCAACCCGCCCGATTCACTCGCCACGCGGCGATTTGAAACCGATTCCGCCGCGCAAGCCGCGCTCGCGAATACCCGCAGGCTTGCCGAGGTCGATGCCAGTGACTTCGATGCGGTGTTTTACCCCGGCGGGCACGGTCCGCTCTGGGATCTGAGCGCAGACCCCGTGTCAATCTCCCTGATAGAGGGCTTTATCGCCGATGGCAAACCGGTAGCCGCGGTATGTCATGCGCCAGCCGTACTGGTGAACGCAAAATCCGGCCCGGGCTGGCGAACCGCGCTTTCAGCCCTGACCCGGACACAAAACAACCAGGCAGACCTCATCCTGCCCGAAAACAGGTCGCGCGCGACATGAGCCATAGCCGTGTTTCGACCCACCACTCACTCGCGCCCGGGTGGAATCGGATCGAGATGCTGAGCGCAGCACCAGCCGGATGCCCAGGCCCATTGAAAGTTGTAACCGCCAAGCCAGCCGGTGACGTCCAGCGCTTCGCCGATCGCATACAGGCCCGGCACCTTCTTTACCTCGAAGGTCTTCGATGAGACCTCGTTGGTATCGATCCCGCCCAGTGTAACTTCGGCAGTACGATAGCCTTCGCTTCCGCCAGGCCTGAATTGCCATGCGTTCAGCCGTGCGCCGAGTTGCGCCAACTGGCGTGGCGAGCAGGATCCGATCTTTACGTCCTGAAACCAGTCACCCGCCATGGTCTCGACGAGCCGGTTGGGCAGCCTCGTTTTGAGCATCGACACGATCCGTTGCCGCGGCTTCGCTTCGCGTTCCGTTCCCAGCCACTCGGCCGCATCCGTATCCGGCAACAGATCGATGATCACCGTGTCACCCTCGCGCCAGTACGACGAGATCTGCAGAATGGCCGGTCCGCTCAACCCGCGATGGGTAAAAAGAATGCTCTCGCGAAAACTGACTCCGTTACAGGCGGTCACCGCATCGACAGAGATACCGGACAACGCCTGGTACTTTTCGCGGTCGCTGGAGTTCCATGTCAACGGCACCAGCGCGGCACGTGGCGACACAACGTTGAGACCGAGGCGATTGGCGGTACGAAACGCCAGGTCGGTGGCGATCTTCGGCAGCGACAAACCTCCCGAGGCAATGACTACTTTCGCAGCGACATAGGTCTGCCGTGCAGTGACCACGCGAAAACCGCCGTCATCGGCCGGCGTGACCGCCGTGACTTCCTGCCGCAACCGGACATCGACGCCCGCCGCCGCACACCGGTCCAGCAACATCGCGACGATATCTTTGGCACTGTGGTCGCAGAACAGCTGGCCGAGCTTTTTTTCGTGATAGTCGATACCGCTGGCTTCGACCATCTCTACAAAGTCCGCCGGCTGGTAGCGGCTCATCGCCGAGATGCAAAAATGCGGGTTTTGCGACAGGAACTGCTTGCGCGGGTCGGCGAAAACATTGGTGAAGTTGCAGCGGCCGCCACCGGAGACCAGGATTTTCAGGCCCGCCTTGGGGCCTTTCTCCAGCACCAGTACCCGCAGACCGCGGTGGCCCGCATTGATCGCGCACATCAGGCCGCTGGCGCCTGCGCCGACAATAATCACATCGTGGATCGGTTTGTGGGTCACTGCTACGGGTACTCAGGCAACGCGGCTGGCAATACATCTCGTTCGGGTTGGTCGATTGACGGGATCACCCGGCCAAACCGGTCCGATTCCGCGGTCACGCGCAATAGTCGCTCAGGTACCGGAGATTGTCCCGGTTTTAATCCGCCGTGTAACGCGTTGACGGTTTCGACTAAAGTACTCTGTCGTTGTCCCAGCAGAGATTCACCGTGGCACTACTCGACTACGCGCCCGAGTTCACGACCGCCGAAGCGGTTGAAATAGCGCACAGGCTCTTTGCAATTCCGGTGGCAGCCGGGATCCTGCCCAGCGAGCGTGACCAGAATTTCCTGCTGACCCTGGAAGACGGCGAAAAGCGGGTCCTGAAGATTGCCAATGCGCGGGAGGATCCCGACCTGCTC
>PKUM01000135.1 GCA_002868855.1 Chromatiales bacterium
ATCGACGGCATGCTCAGCGGACTGAATTCGCGCACGGCGCTCACCGAACCGGTCAGCGCAAGTATAGAACTCGATACTACCGGGCCGTTGCAATCCCCGAAGTGGAAAGCACGTATCGACGCCAGCGCAATAGAACCGTCGAAGATTCTGGACACGCTACCCGCGGGTTCCGCCGATATACAAATCGACGCCGGTGGCCGTGGCGGCAACGTCAGGGGAACTGCAAGTATCCTCTGGCCGGATGTGCTCGAACATGGCGTCGCAATCGACCTCGACGCAAGCTTCGATGGCGATGAAGTCAATATTGGCAATGCGCTGATCGCGCTGGAGGATCTGCCGGCGCGGCTGCGCATCGGCGGCTCCTACCAGCGCGACAGCCACGAGCTTTCGGCCACACTCGATTGGTCGATGCTGCAGTGGCCGCTGCACGGCGAGGCAGCTATCGAAAGCAAAGAAGGCACGATGTCGCTTGCCGGCACACCTGCCAACCTCGACGCCGACACCCGTTTCCATCTGCATAATGCTGCGACAGGCGCCGCGGACATCGGGGCCCGCTTCACAGTCAGCAGCCAGGCACTGCACTTACACTGGCTCGAGGCCAAAACGCTGGACGGCACCGTCAGTGCCACCGGCAATGCCGCCTGGAGCGAGGCCGCAACGCTAAGTCTGGCACTTGAGGGAACCGGCCTGAACACAGAGAAACTGGCTGGCGGCCTCGCCAGCGACCTCTCATTCGCGGCCACGCTGGAGCTGGCCGAAGGCGACGCGGCGCCCGCTTTTGCGCTGAATGTGAGCGAACTGCGCGGCCAGCTCGCCGGCTACCCCGTCGAGGGTGATCTCGCCGCCAAAGGTAGTGGCGGCGAGTTTTCGGTGTCACGCATGCGGTTGCGGCAGGGCCCCAACAGCATGACGGTCTCCGGGCGAATCGGTCGCGAAAACAACCTGGCTTACACGCTCGATGCACCGCAACTCGAAGCAGTGCACAGCGCCCTGGCCGGGTCCCTGGCGGGGACCGGGACGCTCACGGGCACGTCCGCGGCACCGCAACTGCGCGGTACCGTGGAGGGACGGGACACGCAGATAGGCAGATTCTCCAGTACCGCCGTTGCGGCCAACTTCGACATCGACCTGCGCGATCTCGGCAGCGCGACGCTGCAGGCTAGCGCAAAAGAACTCACGACCGGAGAAACAAATTTCGGCGACCTCGACATCGATCTCGGACCGGACGCGGGCCAACGTCGCCTCACGGCCACGGTAAGCGGCGGAGAATTACATTTCGACCTGGCGCTGCGAGCCGCCCAGGCCGGCGCCAGCTGGCGCGGCGAACTCGAAACCCTTTCGTTCGGCCGCAGCGGCGACGAGCCATGGACCATGCAGAGCGTGACGGGTTTTGCTGCAGATCCGGTCAGCGCCAAGCTGATGCGTTCGTTGTGCCTGCGCCGGCACAACGCATCGGCCTGCATCGAGGGCAACTGGCACGCCAGCGAAAACTGGATCAGCAACTGGAGCGTCAGGAACCTCGCGTTGCCGTCGCTGCAGCCCTACCTGCAACTGATTTTCTCCGACCCATTGCGGCTTGGCGGCACTATCTCCGGGCAGGGGCGGCTTTTCGCGACTGCCGATTCGCCGTGGCAGGCCGACGGTTCCTTCTATGTGGAAGGCGGATCGATCTTCCAGCTCGGTGTTGCCGGCGCCTTTGACCAGATTGCATTCGTGGGCGCGAGCGCGGATTTCCGGTTTACTCCGGAACGGTTTGCCACCGGTTTCAGGATCGACTTCGGTAACGATGATTTCACTCAGGCCGTTGTTGAAACGCCGCGCTCCGGCACGCCCGATGCGAGCACCACGCCGTTGTCCGGAACTCTGGTTATCCGTTTCTCCGATCTCGCGCGCGCACCCTTGCACTTTCGTGAGTTCACACGCCTGGAGGGCGCATTGCGAATCGACGCAAAACTCGGTGGCACGCCGGCTGCCCCGACGCTGGAAGGCCGCGCGACGCTGGAAAATGCGACCGCCGAACTGACGGAGCTGGGCGCGATTCTCGAAGACATCTCGCTGACAGCCGACGCCGATCTGAAAGGCGTCGACCTCGATGCAACGGCGCGCTCGGGCGACGGCAGCCTGCGCTTGGCCGGACATCTCGACTGGACAGACGAAGGTGTGGCCGGAACCCTGCGGCTGACTGGCGAGAACGCCAATGCCGTCAGCATCCCGCAGGCCCGGGTCAATATCTCGCCCGATATCGAAATCGCGCTGGCAAAAGAAACCATGCGCATCAGCGGCCGGGTCGAAATCCCGTTCGCGAGGATCCAGCCGCTGACGATCTCCGGCGCGCGCCGGCCGTCCGCGGACACAGTGATCATCGGCGAGGCCACCGCCAGCAAAACCCAGCGCCGGCGCGATCTCGACCTGGATCTCGATGTGGCGCTCGGAGACAACGTCCGGTTTGACGGTTTTGGCCTCTCCGCAATCCTCGGTGGCGCACTCAATATTGCAAATCCGCAGGGCATCACGGTGGGTACCGGCGAACTTCGCGTCCGCGAGGGCACGTATGCGATCGGCTCGGCCCGGCTCAACGTCGATTCCGGCGTGCTGCTGTTCGCGGGCGGTCCGATCGAAAATCCGGGGCTGTCGGTGCGCGGCGTGCGTCAGATGCAGACGGTGCTCGTCGGGGTCAATGTCAGTGGCACGTTACGCGCGCCGACCGTTTCGCTGTTCTCGAATCCACCGATGCGGCAGAGCGACATCATCTCCTATCTCGCATTCTCACGGCCATCCTCGTCGCTCGATGCCGAAGAGGGAGAAGCCGTAGACCAGACCAGTGGGGCGCTGGCAGCGGCGAGCGCGGGGCTTGCGGTGAGCGATGTATCGGACCGGCTCGGCCTGGACGAGATAAGCATTCGCAGCGAGGGGCGCGAAGATGACAGCCAGCTCGTGCTCGGTCGGTTCATTACGCCAAGGATCTACCTGAGCTACGGATTCGGACTGTTCGAGCCGATCAATACGCTGCGGCTACGCCTCAACATTACCGAGCGCCTGATCCTTCTCACCGAGTCCGGCGAGGAGAACAGCGCTGACGTTTTCTACACCTGGGACCGCTGAGCAAGCGGGATAACCGGCTCGCGGTCTATGCGGAGGCAAAGCCGAACACCCTGCCCAGCCAACCGGCAATATCGCGGATTTCCTCAGGACATACGGCGTGCGGCATCGGGTATTCGTGCCACTCCGCCAGTATCCCCAGCCCGGCGACCGCCTCGTAAGCGGCGCGTCCCATGCCGATCGGGATGACCGGGTCCCCGCTGCCGTGCGCAACGAACACCGGCGTGGTATTCATCGCGGGGTCGTGTTCAGCGGCAAGCCGATGTGTCAGCGGCAGATAACACGACAGGGCCATGATGCCGGCGAGCGGTGCCGCCCGCCGCAACCCGAGATGCAGCGCAATCGCCCCGCCCTGGGAGAAACCGGCGAGCACGATATTGCGCTCCTCGATACCGCGATCGCACTCGCGATCGATCAGCCGCCTCACCCGTTCCGCGCTGTCGCGAATTCCCGCCTCGTCCTGGACTGCGCTGCGGTCGATTCCGAGAATGTCGAACCAGGCACGCATCGGAATGCCACCATTGATAGTCACCGGACGAACCGGCGCATGCGGGAAAACAAAACGTACCGCAGCGCCGCGCGGCAGCCCCAGCTGGCCGACGATCGGCTCGAAATCGTGTCCGTCGGCACCCAGCCCATGCAGCCAGATCACGCTGTGGCGCGGTTCGGCCCCGGTTTGTACCTCGATCGTTTCAAGCTGTTCTATCATGTTGTGCTCGTCATCCCGTTCCTGAGCAACGGGATTCTACAGATATCAGGAGCCGCCGACGGCGGAGAACGGACATGGCCATCTGGTTCGACGACAGTTACACCCTGGACGCGGTCCGCGCGCTCCATGGAGGCACCCATCTCGACCACCATATCGGTATCGAACTCGAAGCGCTCGGTCCGGACTTTCTCAGCGCCAGCATGCCGGTCGATGAGCGCACCCGGCAACCTTACGGATTACTCCACGGCGGCGCCTCGGTGGTGCTCGCCGAATCACTGGGAAGTATGGCATCGTTTCTGACGCTCGATCCCGCGCGCGAATATTGCGTGGGCATCGATATCAACGCCAACCACATCCGCAGCATCCGCGACGGCCGGGTCCTGGGCACCGCGCGGCCGATTCATCTCGGCAAGACCACCCAGGTATGGGAAATCCGTATTTGCGACGACAACGAGCGGCTGATTTGCATCTCCCGCCTGACGATGGCGATATTGCAACGTCGTGACGCCAGACAGGACCCGAGGACATGAGCATGGACAACGAACGCGCGCCGGCCAGAACCGTAATCCTGGCAAGCCTGCTATGCCTGGCGATTTTTAGCGGTTGCGGCCAGAAAGGACCGCTGTACCTGCCAGACGATGGCACCGGGGAAGAGGTCGCAGCCGAAACCGGTACCGCGCAGGACGTTGCGGACACGATCGAACAGGAAGAGGAGGACCGCAAGGTCCTCGACGCGCAATGAGCGAACAGGCTCCGCTGGTTCTGGTGGATGGCTCTTCGTATATCTATCGCGCTTTCCATGCACTGCCGCCGCTGACCAATTCACGTGGCGAACCCACCGGCGCAGTTCACGGCGTGCTAAACATGCTGGTCAAATTGCGCCGCGAAACCGGGGCCGAGCGTTTCGCCGTCGTCTTCGATGCGTCCGGTCCCACTTTCCGCGACAAACTGTTTGCCGAATACAAGTCGAACCGGCCGCCAATGCCGGACGAACTGCGCTCGCAAATCGAGCCCGTACTCGAAGCAGTGGAGGCGATGGGGCTGCCTTTGCTGCGGGTCTCCGGGGTCGAGGCCGACGATGTGATCGGCACGCTGGCGGCTCAGGCGGCCGGCAACGGCATCGACACCCTGATCTCGACCGGTGACAAAGACATGGCGCAACTGGTCGGCCCGCATGTAACGCTGGTCAACACGATGACCGGAAAGATGCTGGATCATGACGGGGTAGTCGAAAAATTCGGGGTCGAACCCGGCCAGATCATCGACTACCTGGCGCTGGTCGGAGACAAATCCGACAATATCCCCGGAGTGCCCAAGGTCGGACCGAAAACGGCGGCGAAGTGGCTCCAGCAGTATCGCGACATCGACCGGCTGGTCGAGTCCGCCGCGGAGATTCCGGGCAAAGTCGGCGAAAGCCTGCGCGCGAATCTCGACCAACTGGCCCTGTCGCGCGAACTCGCAACCATTCGCTGCGATGTCGAACTCGACATTGGCGCCGACGAACTGGTCCCCGGGGCGGCTGACAACGAACGGCTGCGCACGCTGTACCAGCGGCTGGAACTGAAAAACCTGCTGCGCCAGTTGCCCGCGGACGACGACTCCGGTGACAGCGTGGCGCACGAGACGGCCGCGGTCGCCGCAGCGGCGACACCCGCGGCTACCGATTACGAGACCATTCTCAGCGAAGATTGCTTTGTCCGCTGGCTCGAAAAACTCGAGCAAGCGGAGGAATTCGCTTTCGATACCGAAACCACCAGCCTGTCTTACATGGATGCAGAGCTGGTGGGCGTCTCGTTCGCAGTCAACGAACACGAGGCAGCCTATGTGCCGGTCGCGCATGACTATCCCGGCGCGCCCGATCAATTAAGCCGGGAACGGGTACTGGAAGGACTCAAACCCCTGCTCGAATCCGCCGCGCGGGCGAAGATCGGTCACCACATAAAATACGATGCACATATCCTCGCCAACTATGACATCGCGCTGGCCGGGATGGCGTACGACACGATGCTCGAGTCCTATGTACTCAACAGCACCGCGACCCGCCACGATATGGACTCCGTCGCGGCGCTGTATCTCGGCGTCACCACGACCAAATACGAAGAAGTCGCGGGCAAGGGGGCAAAGCAGCTCACCTTCAACGAAGTGCCGCTCGATACCGCCGCACCCTACGCCGCGGAAGACGCCGACATTACGCTGCAGTTGCATCGGTTGCTGGCCGCCAAACTGCATGCCGAACCCGCGCTGGAAAGCGTTTACACCAACATCGAGCGCCCGTTGATTCCGGTGTTGCAAGCCATGGAGCGGCACGGCGTGCTGCTGGACACGCACCAGCTCGATACCCAGAGCCGCGAGCTCGCCGAACGGATGCGCGAACTCGAAACCGCGGCATTCGAGGAAGCCGGCCAGAGTTTCAACCTCGGCTCGCCGAAACAACTGCAACAGATTCTTTACGAACAGCAAGGGCTGCCGGTGATTCGCAAAACGCCGAAGGGTCAGCCATCTACCGCCGAAGACGTGTTGCAGGAGCTGGCCGAAGAGTATCCGCTGCCGCGCCTGATCCTCGACTACCGCAGCGTAGCCAAGCTGAAGTCCACGTATACCGACAAGCTGCCGGCCCAGGTCAACCCGCGCACCGGCCGCGTTCACACCTCCTATCACCAGGCGGTCGCCGCGACCGGGCGATTGTCTTCGTCGGATCCGAACCTGCAGAACATCCCGATCCGTAGCGAAGAGGGGCGGCGCATCCGCAGGGCGTTCGTCGCTCCCGACGGCTGGGAGTTGCTGGCCGCCGATTATTCGCAAATCGAGTTGCGCATCATGGCCCACCTGTCCGAGGACGAAGGTCTGCTCAACGCTTTCGCCGCGGATCGCGACGTCCATCAGGCAACGGCAGCGGAGGTTTTCGGCGTCGCGCCCGATGCGGTAACGACAGATCAGCGGCGTTCGGCCAAGGCAATCAATTTCGGCCTGATATATGGCATGTCGGCATTCGGCCTGGCGCGCCAGCTAGGGATCGCGCGCGACGAGGCGCAAGCCTACGTCAATCTCTATTTCGAACGTTATCCCGGGGTCAAGGCGTACATGGACCGCACCCGCGAACAGGCGCGCGAGCAGGGCTTCGTGGAAACAGTCCACGGGCGCAGGCTTTACTTGCCCGATATCCGTTCACGCAACGCGCAGCGGCGCCAGTATGCCGAGCGCAGCGCTATCAATGCGCCGATGCAGGGAACCGCCGCGGACATCATCAAACTCGCGATGATCGAGGTCGCCGCGTGGCTCGACAAGGGCGATGTGCCGGCACGGCTGATCATGCAGGTTCACGACGAACTCGTACTCGAAGTCGAACGCGACGCCGCCGCCCCGGTGATGGCCGAACTGGTCCGGCTGATGGAGGGCGCCTCCAGTCTGCGGGTGGCGCTGAAAGTCGATGCCGCGACGGGTGCGAACTGGGACGAGGCGCACTGAACCGGTACCCGCCTGCAACGCTGTTCCGCGCCGCCATCGAAATCTACGCCCCGGCAGTAACCCTTCCCCCGGGCTAATCCGAGATCCGGATCAACCGTTTTCCGCCTGCCGCGTTACAGGAGTTGCAATACGGCAAAACGCGTGCGGCACAACTGCCCATGCCAGCGTCACCGGGGGGCGTAAACATGAACAAAAACCTTATTCCGCTTATCGTTGCGATCGCGCTCGGCGGTTGCGTATCGGCTGCGCGGCACAAAGAGGACGTGCAGGACGAAACCACCGACCGGGTCGCCGTCGGCACCGTGCAGAAGGAAATCCGGGTCGGAATGTCCGGTGCGGAGGTAGCGACCGTGCTGGGTTCACCGAATATCGTCTCGACCGATGAGGAGCGGCGCGAAGTCTGGATCTACGACAAGATCACGACCGATTACGCGTACTCGGAGAGCAAGGCCGGTGGCATCGGCGCGCTGATCCTCGGAACCGGGGGCAGTACCGGGGCCGGAGGTGTCGGTCTTTACAGCACCAACGCCGGCGCAACGACTTCGTCGCAACGCACGCTGACCGTAATTATCAAGTTCGACGAAGACAGCGCCGTGCGCGATTTCGCCTACCATACGTCGCGTTTCTGAGCGCGGCCGGTAGCGATCGATGAAGCGTAAAGCGATAGTGGCGGCGGGCGCGCTGTTTTGCGTTGCGGCGGTGACGCTCGGCGGCTGCGCGGGCATGCCGGAAGATGCGTTCAAGCTGGCGCCGACCTCGCTGCAGGAGCGGCGGATCCAAAGCCGCCATTACGCCACCGCGGACGATGCGATGTTGCTGCGTGCCGGCGCGAGTGTGTTGCAGGATCTCGGTTACGCCATCGACGAGTCGAACACTGAACTCGGGGTGCTGAGCGCATCCAAACGAATCGATGCAAAGGACGTCGGACAGATCGCGACCGCGCTGATCGTTTCCGCGTTGACCGGCAGCCCGACACCTATCGACACCGAACAGACAGTACGGATTTGCCTGGTAATGAACCGCAGCCTTGCGGATCCGGCAGCCTCAGTCGCGCGCATCACGATTCAGCGCGAGATCATAAACGACCGGGGCCAGGTTTCGCGAGCCGAACCCATCGTCGAGACAGAAATCTACCAGGCGTTTTTCGCCAGGCTTTCGAAGGCAACTTTTCTGGAGGCAAACGAGATATGAGCGCCGGTATTACCAGGCTGGGATGGGTATTGATCGCCGTTTTGCTCAGCGCCGGCTGCGCCAGCCAACCGCCCACGAACATCATGAGCGGCCCGAGTCAGGTCGAGCTACGCAGTTACCAGACCCGCGCGTTCGACACGACGGATCGAACGATGATGTTGCGCAGCGTTATCGCCACACTGCAGGACCTCGGCTTTGTCATCGACAAGGCCGACGAGGATCTCGGTGCCATTACCGGCACCAAGTTGAAGGGCTACAAGATCCGCATGACCATTGTCGTGCGTCCGCGCGGCGAAACCCAGCTGCTGGTGCGAGCCAATGCCCACTACAACCTCGAGCCGATCGAGGACCCGCGTCCCTATCAGGACTTTTTTAACGCTCTCGGCAAAGGCATGTTCCTGACCGCGCAAAACGTCGACTAGCGCGGTCGGTTGCGCCCGGAAACCCGGTTACAACACTGCCGCGCGTCCCTCGCCACCGTGCTCACCGAGATTGCCATAGCGGTGATAACTGTCACTCAGACTTTGTTCCAGCAGGTACCACAAAAGCTCGATGCGGCCGTGCCCCAGGACCGGCGCACCGGCAATGTGCACGCCCGGTTTCGCCGCCCCAGCAAAGACTTCTTTCGGGATGCGATCCGGTGCCGCGTATCGAACCCGCCGCGCCCGGCCGCCGCACAGCGCCTGCGCCAGCTGAGCGTCACTCTGATAAACAAATTCGATAGCGCCGCCCCAGGCATCGGTGATTTTTTCCAGCAAGGACACCGCGCGATGAATGGAGTCGGGATCACAGCTGACGATGGCGCGCGAACCGGTACAGCGGGTCGCCGCGACACGGGCAAAAATGTCGAACAGTTCATCGTCGGGATGAACCCGGACGTAGACTTCGCCGACCGGGCGGTAACGGCGAATATTGTCCTGCCCGACCAGCCGGAAGTGATCGTGCTCGCGCCCGAACTCCTCGTCCATTGCGCGCTCGAAGCTCGCCACCGCGCGCCCGAGCCGGGTGCAGTCCGACACGGTCACCTCGCGCGTGGACTCCGCCTCGAGGCGCAACTCGCCGAGCAACGCGGCGAGCAGGCTGTCCTTGCATTCAGGTGTGCCAGTGACTTCCTTCGCCTCCGAGAAATCCATGAACTGGGCCACGTAGTTGGGTCCACCGGCCTTGATCCCGGGGCCGAATGCGGACTTGCCCATACCGCCGAACGGCTGCCGTAACACAATCGCCCCGGTCGTCGGCCGGTTGATATACAGATTTCCGGCACGAATTCGCGACTGCCACAAAGCCTGCTCGCGATCGTCGAGACTTTCGAGCCCGGAGGTCAGCCCGTAACCGGTTTGGTTTACGAGGTCGATCGCATGCTCGAGGTCTGTCGCTTTCATTACCGCCAGGACGGGCCCGAATAGCTCGGTCATGTGCATGAAACTGCCGGGACTGACGCCCCACTTCACCCCGGGCGACCATAACCCCGGGTTGGATCCGACCCGCTTCGGCATCACAGCCCAGCTTTCGCCCGGATCGAGTTCTTTCAGGCCCCTTTCGAGCACGCCGGCCGGCGGGCGAATCAGCGGCCCGACCCGGGTCCGCCGATCCCACGCCGAGCCCACTGCAAGACTGCGCACCGCATCGCACAGGGTGTTGCGAAACTCCGCGTCCTCATACACCTCTGCCTCCAGTATCAGCAACGACGTAGCGGAGCATTTCTGACCGCTGTGGCCAAACGCAGAGTGCAATATGTTTTTTATCGCCTGGTCGCGATCAGCCATCGCGGTGACGATGGTCGCGTCCTTGCCGCCGGTCTCGGCTAGCAGGTTCATATCGGGTCGCGCGGCGAGCATTTTCAGCGCGGTGTCAGTGCCGCCGGTCAGGATTACCGCGTCGACCGACGGGTGTGCGGCGAGACGTGCGCCAACCCCGGAGCCGGCGCACGGCATGAACTGCAGAACCTCGCGCGGTACACCAGCCCGCCAGAACACGCGGCACAGTTCGTAGGCCGTGTAGACGGTGTCCGAGGCGGGCTTGAGGATCACGCAGTTGCCCGCGGCCAGGGCTGCGGCAATGCCACCGCAGGGAATCGCGATCGGGAAGTTCCACGGCGGAATTACCGCGACAACCCCCTTTGGCTCTGCTTCGACGCCGGCCCGGGTCTGAAAATACAGTGCCGCGCGGCGATAGTAATCGACAAAATCCACGGCTTCGGATACTTCGGGATCGGATTCCAGCAGCGTCTTGCCTCCATCGGCCAGCGCCACGCCCATCAGCGTCGAGCGGGCACTGCGCAACTCGGCGGCGACCTTTGCCAGCAGGTCGGCGCGGTCACGCGGCACCATAGTGCGCCAACCCTTCGGGTCCGCAGTCGCGGTTGCGATTGCCGTGTCGAGATCCTCCTGACTTGCCTCCATGTATCGGGCGACCACGACGTTGGGGCGCGACGGATCAAGGCAGTCCTTGCTGGTGCGCCCATCGCGAATTTCCTCGCCGCCGACGACCAGCGGAATCTCCACCGGTACCTGGGTCCGCACTTCCCATTCAGCAATCAGGTCGCGCCCCCATTGCAGGTTCCGGGGCAGCGCAAAGTCGGTATCCGGCTCGTTCTGGAAATCTTCCAGCCGCGGTTCCGCCGGCGCTGGCTGTGCGACAGGTTTGTTACGGTCCTGGCGCCGCCGCGGCAGCGCGTTCAGATCCGGGATCAGGTCGAATGCGGCAAGGAATTGGGATTCGAGGTCGCGCCACTGCTCGGTTCCGACCTCGAGCTTGAACGCATGGCGGAGGAAATTATCCGGGCCGGTATTCTCGTCGAGGCGACGCACCAGGTAGCCGATCGCATGGATGAAGTGTTCGCGCCGGGTGGCGGGTGCGTACAGCAGCATGTCGCCGGCAAGCTCGGTCAGCGCCCGGCGCTGATGATTGGCCATACCTTCGAGCATCTCGAACTGGATCTTGTCGAGCGCGTTACGCTCCCAGGCCAGAACCAGGCCGTAGGCGAGCTCGAACAGGTTGTGCGACGCAAGCCCGATCCTCACCGCCGTCAAATTCGCTGGCTCCATTGCCTCGTGGAGCATGCGCCGGTAGTTCGCATCGACTTCCAGCTTGCTGGCATAAGGCGCAAGGGCCCAGCCATGCAGGCTCGCGTCGACCTTTTCCATTTCAAGATTGGCGCCCTTGACCAACCGGATCGTTACCGGAGCGCCACCGGCCACTACTCGTTTGCGCGCCCAGGCGTTGATTTCGCGCTGCACATGCCATGCGTCCGGCAGGTAAGCCTGCAACGCGATGCCGGCACCCACCTGTTCCAGCCCGGGGCGATCCAGCGTGCGCATGAACGCGGCCGCGGTTACGCCCATGTCGCGGTATTCTTCCATGTCGAGATAAACGAATTTCGGAATCTCCGTTCCGTCCGGGCGGCGGTAACGCATCCGCGCCGCCTCGCGATAGAGCAACTCCATGCGGTCGCTAAGGACATCGACCGTGTCTTCCCATGCGAGCGATGAGATCTGCGAGAAAATCGTCGATATCTTGACCGAGATGCACTCGATTTCCGGCTTTTGCAGCGCCTCGAGGTAGGTCTGCAACCGTGCTTCAGCTGCCTCTTCGCCAAGCAGGGCTTCGCCGAGGAAATTGACATTCATCCTTAGTCCGGCCGCCGAGCGCGCCTGCAGATGCGGCAACAAGACGTCCGCCTCGGCGGGCAGAATCACGTTTGCCGTCTCGTCGCGCATTTTCTCGCGCATCACCGGAACCGCGACACCAGGGAGATAGCGCCCAAACGACTGAAATCCCTTCAGCAACGTCCGGTCGAGCGTGGAAAAAAAGCGCGGGATGCCCTGCACATCGAACAGATGGATAAGCTGATCGGCGGCGCGCAGCGGGCGTTTTGCACGCAAAGCCTGATCTGTCATCTGCATCAGGGTCGCCTTGTCGTGCGGCATTTCCATCATCCGCTCGAGCTCGCGTTGCTGGCGTTTCTCGGCAGGAACCTGCAGCTGCATCGCACGGCTTTGCAGATGTCGCGCAATATGAAGCGCCCGCTGGACGCTTACCGGCTGCCGTGCTTCGGCATCCGGCTCGAAATTGCGCAATACATTTTCGAGAGAACGATCGCCGGGCATACCGCCCAGAGTTTGTGCGGTGGTTCCCATGACGGGTCCTCCTGGCACTATCCATCACCCGATTGCGGATGTGGAGCGCCGCGATGTTTGAGCGATATTGTCTTGTGCGCACCCCCGGTCAGCCAATCCGCAATTGCCGCAGCCGGCCGCGAAACCCACTGAAACCGTGGCCCGCAGGGCGATCCCCGCGGCTGGGGGAACTTGGCCGCCAAGACTGACTCTAAATCTGGGAGCGAATTGGCGTCGCTCGCCCGCTACCCTCCCTGAGCGGGCCAGCTCCCGGATTCCCCAGAACCGGGTAGCTTGCCCCGGTGTCGTACCCCTAGGCAGACACCGGGGTTTTTTTATTCTGAATCAAGCATTTGCTCAAGGCAGTCACG